>QFBS01000018.1 GCA_003265895.1 Candidatus Marinamargulisbacteria bacterium SCGC AG-410-N11
TCCAAGTAACTTCTTTTATTAAGATTAATAATCAAAAAAAAAATATTTTTTTGATTATCTCTTAGATTCTGTTTTATAAAAATATAATTTTATTATTTTTATAATTTCTATTAGAATATATGATCTATTTTATTTAGGAGTGCTTTCATGAAAAATCTACCACATCTCGTTCCTTCTACAACTTTTTCTGGTCGACCTGGACCGTTACTTCTTATAATTATGGATGGTGTTGGTTTAGGTAAACACGATGATTCTAATGCTGTATTTTTAGCAAAAACACCTTTTTTAGACTCGTTAAAAACACATCCCCTTTATACTAAACTTAAAGCTCATGGTAAAGCTGTTGGAATGCCTACTGATTTGGATATGGGGAATAGTGAAGTTGGGCATAATGCTTTAGGTGCTGGTCGAGTATTTGATCAAGGAGCATCATTGGTTCAAAAAGCATTTGATTCTAAATCGATATTTCATGGTTCCACTTGGAAAAAAGTAATTCAAAACTGTATCGAAAAACAGTCTGTTTTACACTTTATCGGCCTTTTATCGGATGGTAATGTTCACTCTCATATCAATCATTTAAAATCAATGATCAATCAAGCTGTTCAGGAAAATATTAAAACTATTCGATGTCATATACTACTTGATGGACGGGATGTACCTAATGAAACAGCATTAGATTATGTATCGCAAATTGATTCATTATCTGAAATGCTTCAAGAAAAAGCTGATATTAAAATTGCATCTGGGGGTGGTCGGATGATTACAACAATGGATCGATATGATGCTGACTGGTCTATTGTAGAACGAGGATGGAATGCTCATGTATTGGGAGACGCCGATCCTTTTAATTGTGTTAAAGATGCTATTGATAATGCTTATGAAAATAAAATATCTGATCAATTTATACGTCCATTCGTTATCGTTGAAAATAATAAACCAATTGGCCCAATTAATGATGGTGATAGCGTTATATTTACTAATTTTCGGGGAGACCGATCCGTTGAAATTGCACAAGCATTTGAAGACGCAGACTTTAATCACTTTAATCGTACCCGAAGGCCTGATGTTTGCTTTGCTGGAATGATGCAATATGATGGAGATCTAAATATTCCAAAACAGTATCTTGTTAATCCGCCACAAATTTCCAACCCAATAAGCCATTATTTATGCGGAACTAAAATCCCATCATTTGCTATTTCAGAAACTCAAAAATATGGCCATGTTACTTATTTTTGGAATGGGAACTGTTCTGACTATATCGATAAGAATCTAGAAACATATGTAGAAATTCCATCTGATAAATGTCCAATTGAAGAAAAACCTGAAATGAAAGCATTTGAAATAACAGATAAAACTATAGAGCTGCTTCAGTCTAATCAATTTAAATTTGGTCGCGTTAATTTTCCTAATGGGGATATGGTTGGGCATACGGGTGATATTCCTGCTGTTATAAAATCTGTTGAAGTTACTGATAACTGTGTTGAAAGACTTGTTAAAGCTGTTAATGATCTTAATGGCATTACAATTATTTTAGCAGATCATGGAAATGCTGATGAAATGTACACAATAAAAAATAATAAAAAGATAATAAAAACAGCACACTCACTTAATTTAGTGCCTTTTTGGATTATCGACGCTGATTATCAACAAGAGTATATTATCAACCAAAATATACATGGTGGTCTCAGTAATGTAGCTTCAACAATTTGTCATTTACTAGGTTATAACCCACCACCAGATTATAATTCATCTTTAATTTTATTTGATCATTAATTATATATTTGGAATCGGAAACTTAATACCATGTTCCGCGTTATTAAGATAATGAATTTGTACATTTGGAAATACACTCGTTAACTTTGCTAATAAATTATCTACAACTTTTTTAGGGACAGACGCACCCGACGTAATACCTAAAGACTTTTTATCTTTTAACCAATTAATATCTAATTCATCTACTGTATCTATAATGTACGACTCAACACCTTTTAATTTTGCTGTTTCTTTTAATCGATTACTGTTAGAGCTTTCGCGAGATCCGCAAACTATAATAATATCACAGTTTTTAACTAAATCTTTTACAGCTTCTTGTCGATTGGTTGTTGCATAACAAATATCAGCTTTTGGTGGCGCTGAAATTGTGGGATAACGCTCTTTTAACTTTTTTATTATATTTTTAGTATCATCTACCGATAATGTTGTTTGAGTTAAAAAACCAATTGGCTGATCTGGATTCAAGTTTAGTTTTTCAACATCACTCTCATTTTCAACTATATATAATAAATCTGCATTAACATAACCTGATGTGCCTATCATTTCTTGATGACCATTATGTCCAATTAAAACAGTTTGAACATTTTTTTTAGAAAACCGAACTGCTTCTCTATGAATTTTTGTAACTAAGGGACATGTAGCATCTATAATTTTAATATCCCGTTCTTTCGCTAACTTATACTCATCTGGAGGTGTCCCATGAGCGCTAAATACGACTACACTATTAGGAGGAACTTCATTTAATTGTTCAATAAACGTTACCCCTTTATTTTCAAAGTCTTTGATCACAGTTGTATTATGTACAATATGATGTCGTACATATAAAGGTGTGCCATATTTTTCTAAAGCTAAATCCACTATTTCAATAGCGCTGGCTACTCCAGCACAAAATCCTTGAGGAGAAGCTAAATGAATTGTTTCTAATTTATTATTAATAAAATTCATGGTTATAGAGTATTAGGTTTACACTAAAATATCAAGGTACATTCCTAAAACTAAGATTAATTGATATATAATTGATGCATACATAACTTTTTTAGCATTATTGTTAGTAACGCCTTTTAGAAAAAACCAGCACTGACTAATAAAATATATATTTAAAAATACGGCTAATATCATATAAATTAAGCCTAACTGTCCAATTATATATGGAAATATTGTTGCAATTGCTAATATTATACTGGTAATAAATGTTAAATTAGCCGTTTTAACCCCAGCTTTATCGATACCTGATAACATTCTAATTCCAGCACTCTGATACGAATCTCTATAAATCCAATCAATAGAGAAAAAATGAGGTAATTGCCAAAAATAAAATATTAAAAATAAACATATCGCATGTAAATTGATATTACCAGTTATTACAGTCCAACCACACAGAGGCGGCAATGCACCAGGAATTGCACCAACAAATGTATTTAACCATGATACATGTTTCAAATAACCATATACAATGTTATACATAAAAACTAATAAAATAGCTAAAATTAATGTCAATGTATTTACTACAAAGAATAAAATCATAAAACCAGCTAGTAATAATAAGCCACTTAATATTGTAGCTGCTTTCACAGATATTGCACCTGAGGGGATGGGTCTGTTCTTAGTTCGATCCATAATTTTATCTACTTTTCTATCAGTTACATGGTTTAAAGATGCTGATCCTCCAAATACTAAAAACATTGCTAACAATAAAATAATTAACTGGTTGAAAGAAAACGAATTGTTTGATGCTAAAATAAAACCAATTGTAAATGTAATTAATGCATTAATTAGTATTCTTAATTTTAATAATTCAAAATAAATTAGTATTTTTTTCATTTTAAATTAATTTTTAGATCTTAGAATTTTACTAGATTCTTTTTCATTAGATTTATTCGGAGAAATTGTTTGTGAAGATAACCAACTTAATTCATTATCTAAAGCTTCTATTTCGTTAAATTCTTTTTGTAAAGATAAACCTGTCTTCTTTTGAGGGCTAAATACTTCTTCTATTTTATTTTTAGGTTCCTGTTGAATATCTTCCTTATAAATTTTGTTCCATTCAGAAATTGATAAATCTTTAATAATTGGATTTCCATTAGATAACTTATCTATCTTTTTTAAAATATTTGATTCAAATACTTTACGTTTTTTACTGAGTCCTTTATCAAGTTCTATCAACTGATTTTTTAATTTATTCTTCATTTCTTCATGATCATTCATTAAATTTTGCTCTAATGTCTTATATCTATCTTTATAGTTTTGCACTTTCTCTTGAAGCTCTGCCTCTAAAGTGCTCATTTTTATATCCTTGATATTCTGAAATTCGTTTTGAAAATCTAATTGCTTTAATTTATATTCTTCTTCTAAATCTAATATTTTTTTATCATGAGTTATTTGAATATTAGATTCTTTTTCTTTTAAGATCAAGTCATTTGATGTTCTTTTCAATTCCAGTTCTGAATCTAATTTTTCATGCTTCTTTTTAATCTCGTTATCAATTAATGTATTTTTTTCATTAATATGTTGGTCGTTAATATCTTTTAGTTTCTTTAATTCTTCAATTAATTGTAACTTTTTTTCATTAATTTCTAATTCTGTTTTCTTCTTTAAAATATCTAGTTGATCTTTTTCTTTTTGTTGTTCTTCGATTCCCTTTTGTTTCATGGATTCTAGTTCAGTTTCATGTTCAGCTTTTATTTTAGCTAAGTTTTCTAAGCAATTCTTTTGCTCTTGTTCACTATCTTGTTTGATTTTAAATAGTTCTTCATTCGCAACCTTTTTTAACTCTTCCTGCTCTGATGCCCACTTTTCTTTTTCATTCTTAAGGTTTAAGTCAAATTGCTCTCGTAAACGTTCTAGTTCTTTATTGAGTTCATCTCTTTTAAGATTACTATCTATTTCAAAATCTTCTTTTAATTGAGAAATATCCTGTTCTTGTCTAGTTTTTAAATGTTCAAGATCTTGTTTATCTTTTTGTATTTGTTCTTTTATTCGTCTCTCATTGTTTTCTATTTCAATATTATGTTTGTTAATTTCTTCTTGAAATCTTTCTTTTTCTCTTTTCAATTGTTCTTGTTCTTTTTCTTTTATTTCTTTAATTTCTAATTCAGTTTTTAGTTTTAAATTGTTTAAGTCTTTTTCACTTGCTTCTTTGATTTTAATCCATTCTGACTCTTCTTTTTTTAATTGTTCTGCTCTTAGGTTTAACTTTATTTGTTTATCATTAATTTCTTGTTGTAACTGTTGCTTTTTTCTTAAATACTCTTGTTCTAAATTATATTTATCTTCTTTTAGTAAATTATTGAATTTTAATTTTTCTAGTTGTAATATTTGTTGATGAGCAACAGATTCACTCTCAATTTTTTTTATTAGTAATTTAACTTTGTTTGTATGATTTACTTTATCTTGCTCTAATAAATCGTTATTTTTTTTCTTTTCTAACTCTAATTGTTTTTCGAGTTCTTTTTTATGGTTAATAAATTTTGTTTTTTCAATTTCTAAATGCTGTTTAAAGTCATAATCAAACTTTTCTTTTTGTTTTGTTATATTATCCTTTGTTTTTAATAATTCGTTATTAAGATCTTTAATTGCTTTTTCTAGTAATTGTTTTTCATTTTCAAATTTAATTTGTTCATCTTTAATTTTAATATTATTATTTTCAACTACGACATTAAGTTCCTTTATACTGCTTTCAGACTTTAATTTAAGTTCTTTTTCAATATTTTCTTTTAGTTCATCAAACTGTTTCGTTACTCTTAACTTTTTTTGATCAGTCTCTTGTTTAAAATCATTAAACCCTTTTTCTAATAATTTTTTTTCATTATTAAAACTATTTGTAAGCTCTAATAAATCATTTTTAAATGAATTATCTTTTTCATCAATTAATGATTTATATTTGTCTTTTTTTTCTTTTATGTTATTTTCATTTTCATTTACAAAATTATTGTATTTTTCTAAATTCTCTTTTTTTAATTTTTCTAGTTCATTTTTATATAACGTTTTTTGAGAATTGTAATCATTATTTAACTTCTCATTACTTTCGTCGAAGTCTTTTTTAAGAGATTCCTTTTTAAAATTAAAGTCATCTGTTAATTTAATTGAATCTAAATTAATTTTAGATTTTTGTTTTTCATATATACGTTTTAATTGATCAAGTTCTGCAGTAACACTATTTTTTTTTAACTGTAACTTATTATCATATTGTGACAATTTTTCACTTAAATTATTTTCTGCATCTCTATGTTTTTGTTTAAAATAGTTATCAATTGATTTTGATTTTTGATCAAAGTCTACTTTAATTTTTTTAAATTCTTCCGCATAGCTTTGTTTTTTTTGATTAAACTCTGCATTTAAGTTTAAAATATCATTTTCTAACTTTTTACGTTCATGGATTAATTCCTGGTTTATTGAAATTGCTTTTGAATTATTTACAATTAACTCATTTGAAATCTTATCAATATTAGACTGAAACTCATTTTTAAGTTGAGAAACTATATTTTTTACATCTTTGTTAAACTTATTATCTGGCTGTTTACTGTTTGGTTTATTCATTAGAATTAATCATGATATTTATTTTCTTTTAAAGGAGTCACAACTTGCTTTAAATTATATTTTCCTTTTTCATACTTATAAGTATCACCTCTAAAACCTATATCTAATACACAAAAAGTAATAAATATCCCAAAAAAAGCTAATGTAGAAAATAGTATAATTCGATTAAATCCTTTGTCCCAAAACATCCCCATAAAAAAACAAATTACCAAACCAGCTTTTACAGAAGCAATAAGCATTGCTAATACATTATTTGCAGCAGCTCCAAGATCAATCTGAGCAGCAGCTACTGTAATTACCGTTAAAATTAATAATGCTATTAACGTTCCTACATAAAACTTTACTGGAACTATAAAATGATGACCATGATTATTATCTTTACTCATATTTTTATCCTATTAAATATAATAATGGAAATAAAAAGATCCATATTAAATCCACTAAATGCCAATATAACCCAACCATTTCTAAAGGAGTGTAATAATCTTCATAGAAATGACCTTTTTTTGCTTTTATAATTAACCATATTATTAACCCCATTCCAACCAATACATGTAACCCGTGCAACCCAGTCATAGTAAAATAAATCCCAAAGAAAATATGAAGAGACTCATGCGCAGATTCAGCATTAAAAAATTTAGCCGGTAAATAACCATGGCTAATTTTTGATGCATACTCGAAGCCCTTTACTACCATAAACATTCCAGCAAAAGAAAATGTAGCAATCAAATAATTAACACATTGCTTTAATTTATTAACTTGAGCAGACCTAACAGCCATTACCATTGTAAAACTACTTAAAATTAAAATTACAGTATTTAAAGCTCCCATTTTCCAATCTAAATGCTTACTAGCATAAATAAACATTTCTGGATGCATCATTCTAAAAATAATGTAAGCAACAAAAAGTCCACTGAAAAAGAGAATTTCTTGGCCTAAAAAAGCCCACATGCCTAATTTAGCAGAATTAAATTCTTGTTCCGAATTATCGAAATGATGAGCTACTTCATGTTTTTTTATTTTTATTTCTTTATTCATATCTTTACCTTTTCAAAATCATAAGGATCATTGTCTACAATAGGTGTTTCAATAAAATTATATACTGGTGGAGGGGATGTTGTTTGCCACTCTAAAGTAATTCCTCCCCATGGAGAATTAGAAACTTCTTCTTTTCTAAATAGTGAATTAATTAAATAAATAAACACAATAATAAAACCTAGCCCCATTACCCAAGTTCCACTAGTAGAAAATTGATGTAATGGCTGAAACTGATCAAGATATGAATAATATCTTCGAGGCATCCCTTTTGAACCTAAAATAAACTGCGTAAAAAAGACCATATTAAATCCTACAAAAATAAGCGCACAAGCTATTTTTGCCCAAAACTCGTTATACATTTTTCCAAACATTTTCGGCCACCAATAATGTAAGCCACCTAAAAAGCCCATAACTGTTCCGCCCATCATTACATAATGAAAGTGAGCTACTACATAATAAGTATCATGCATGTGAACATCTAAGGATAGTGTCCCTAAAACAATACCTGTAAATCCCCCAACTGAAAATAAAAACAAAAAGGAAAGTCCATATAAGAAAGGTGTTTTCAAGTCGATTGATCCTTTATACATCGTACTAATCCAATTAAACACTTTAATAGCAGAAGGTATTGCAACTATAAAAGTAAGTGCTGAAAAAATCGTAGACGCTAAATCAGATTGTCCTGATAAAAACATATGATGCCCCCAAACTAGAAAAGATACTAATGCTATAGCTATACTTGAATAGGCAATTGCCTTATATCCAAAAATATTCTTTTTTGTAAATGTAGTGAATAATTCACTCATTATACCCATAGCAGGAAGAATCATAATGTAAACAGCTGGATGACTATAAAACCAAAAGAAATGTTGAAAAAGAACTGGATCACCGCCTATTGCTGGATCAAATATTCCAATCCCCATTGTTTTTTCAACAATTAATAGTAATAAAGTAATTGCCAATACTGGTGTAGCTAATACTTGCAAAATTGATGTTGCATATAATGACCAAACAAATAGAGGCATTCGAAACCATGTCATTCCTGGAGCACGCATTTTATGAACTGTAACAATAAAATTCATACCTGTTAAAATTGACGAAAACCCTAAAATAAATGCACCAAGAGTCATTGATATAACACTTGTATCTGTCGTTGTTGAATAAGGTGTATAAAATGTCCAACCAGTATCTACTGCGCCATGCCACATAGAATAAACGCAGAACAATGCACCGAACACATATATATATAAACTAGCTAAGTTTAATTTAGGAAAAGCAACATCTTTAGCACCTATCTGTAAAGGTAAAAAGAAGTTACCTAACGCTGCCGGTATTGATGGAATGATAAATAAAAAAACCATGATAGCGCCGTGTAAAGTAAAAAATTGATTATATTGCTTAGCTGTCAATAAAACCTTATCAGGTGATAATAACTCTATTCTCATTATTCCAGCAGCTAACCCTCCTAATGTAAATGCAGCTACTATAAATAACAAATACATAATACCTATTCTTTTATGATCAACTGTTATTAGCCAGGATTTAAATCCTTTAGCGGCCTTAAAAAAATTGATATTTTCTAAATGTCCCACATATCTCTCCTTATTTAAGAGTTTTAATATATTCTATAATACCATCTATTTCTCTATCAGATAATAAACCTGCATATGATGGCATTACATTTTGATATCCCTTTACAAGTTTCTTTTGAGGGTAAACTATAGACTCACGAATATAGTTCTCATCTGATTTGACTGATGTTCCATCTGTAAAATTTCTAATTTTCCCAAAAAGACCTTTCCATGTAGGCCCAACCATATTTGAACCATCCAGGGAATGGCAACCATTACAGGCTTTAGCCGTATAGAGTTTCTTACCTAAATCTTCAAGTGGTATATCTTCACTTTCATTAGCTGAGTTTAGCCATTCCTCATAATCTTCTTCAGAAAGAACAATCAAATCTGCAAGCATTTCAGAATGTTTATCTCCACAATATTCGGTACAAAATATTTGATATCTACCAACTTTTTCTGCTTTAAACCATAGTCCCGAATAACTATTCGGAATAACGTCTCTTTTAATTCTTAAATTTGGAATGAACAAATTGTGTAAAACATCTTTAGATATCATTTTAAATTCAATAGACTGATTTACTGGGACATATACTTGATTAAGTGTCTTAATATTATTTTTAGGATATTCAAAAGACCAAAACCATTTAGCTCCAGTAACATTTATCTTAAGTGTATCTTCAGGAGGTATTCTTAATCTTAAATAATCTTTAAATCCCCAAACAAAAAGAATCATAACTAAAATTAAAGGAATCACTGTCCATGCTATTTCTAGCTTATGATTTTCAATTACTTGTTTTTGAGCAACTAAGTTTGATTTTGTTCTTCTATATTTTAGTAA
Source organism: Candidatus Marinamargulisbacteria bacterium SCGC AG-410-N11 (assembly GCA_003265895.1). GTDB lineage: Bacteria > Margulisbacteria > Marinamargulisbacteria > AG-410-N11 > AG-410-N11. Next base: position 9,760 of record QFBS01000018.1, read on the forward strand.
AAAATAAATTGATATGAGAAACATTCCTAAGAAAATAATTACGGATCCCCACATAGTAACATAATATAAATAATCGATATCTTTTGCTAATGTTGAAAGTGGTTCAGGAAACCAAATATCACCGCTTGAAACTAAACTGTTATTTTTTGTAGACATATTTCACCTATATTTTCTTTTCAAATATAAAAATAATATTAATAAAGATAGTATAGTAATTATACCTGATATTTTCATAAGATTAACAGCATAAATTACATATTTTTTCTTTATTGGATCATAATTATAACAAAATAATAATAGTCTTTCTACAACTGATCTAGATTTTTCTAGTCTAGCTTCTATTATTGATAATTTTAAATCTTCTTTATCAAATTCAAAACCATATAAATATCTTGAAATTTTTCCCTTTGGAGATATGATAAAAATTACGGCACTATGAGAGAATTCGTTATTTTTAGTATTATAAAAATAATTAAAGCCAATTTTTTTTGTAATTTCATTAATATTATTTTGATTACCAAATAAAAATTCCCAATTTATTTTTCTATTTAATTGTGAAACATACCTGTTTTTAAAATTACTTGCAGACTCTTTAGTATCATCTGGGTCAATGCTAATCGTTATTAGCTGATATTTATCTTTTATATTTTGATTTTCAGAATTTAATATGTTTAAACTTTTTACCATACCATTTAATACAAAATGACACAGCATAGGACATGTGTAATATGCAAAATTTAATATAGTTACTTTTTCATTACTTATTAAATTAGAAAATAAGATATTATTATCTTCGGTATTTTTAAAATTTAAATCTAATTTAACTGAAGCTCCTAAATTTTCTGTAACATCGACATTTTTAAGTGTAACTGGAATATTTTCCCTAGCTACATTAATTGAAACGATGAGATTAAAAAGCAGAATATAAAATATAAATTTATTTTTGATAGGTTTTAGCAACATTTTTTATAGCTAAATCTATAGGTATTTGGACTTTACCCTTTTTTTTATCTAACCATTTTAATGTAGATAGTTCTTTATTTTCGTAATTTTTTAATTTAGTTAATTCTTTATTAGGCCCAATATTTTGCTTTTTATTTTGTTCAATATTTTTAAGAGAATTAAAAAACATTCCGAAAACTATAAAAGTTATAATTAGTATAATTATTAAGAATACTATATTAATTCCTAATATAAAGGTCTTAGGTTCTGATTGATCGTGATTTATAGTTCCGTCATGACTCATTGTTTATTCTCCTAATGATTTTGAAATTTTAATGATTCACTTAGTCTTGGATCATTTATAGGTATTAATAATGTATTTTTAAATCTATAAAAAAACAACCCAAAGTAAATACCTCCAATACCTAAAAAACAAGTTATATCTGGTATGGTAATATGAATTCCTTTTTTAGCAATATTTGGCATAATTACCCAATATAAATCTAATATGTGCATTAAAATAAGCCATATAGCCATAATACAGTGTGTTTTCAAGTTACGTTTTACATGCCTGCTCATAAATAAAATAAAAGGAATTCCGAAATGACCTATTGCTAAAATAATAGCTACTGTATTCCACGATCCTTTAAAATGTTGTAAGTAGTATACTGTTTCTTCTGGAACATTTGCATACCAAATTAAAAAATATTGACTGAACGCTATATAAGCCCAGAACACATTAAATCCATACATTAATTTTCCAATATCATGAAAATGTTCAATAGTTACAATGTCTTTCAAGTATCCAAACCGTCTAATTAGCATCAGTAATAAAGATGTTGTTGCTAAAACACAAACTGTTGCTCCTGCAAACATATAAATACCAAAAATAGTTGAATACCAATGAGGTGTTAATGACATTATCCAATCAAAAACACCAAATGAAAAGGATAATGCAAATATTAACATACCATATGTTGATGCTTTTTGTAACTTTGCGGTTATTATTGGCTTAGCATTTGAATCTTGACTGGTTGACCCTTTAAAAAACTTACGTGTTAACCAAATCCAAATTGAAAAAAATAATAAAGCTCTAATAATAAAAAAAGTTGTATTTAAATATGGTTGCTTTGATTGTAATATAGGATCAGCTGCTACATCTTTTAAATGAGTCCAATGATATAAATCATGTAAGCCAAATAATATAGGAATAAATAATATTCCCATTAATCCAATATTCATCATTAAATTTTCAGGAACTCTTCTTATTACGATACCCCATCCTGCCCTAGTTAAATAAAAAATCAAAACAATAAATAATGCGCCTAATGATAAGGATAAGAAAAAGGTAAATGAATTAAGGTATGAAAACATAGCATGGTGAGGATCATTATATAAAAATAAGAAAGAAATAAATAGAAAAACGGCACCAATACCAAATAATAGTTTAGGAAGTTTTTCAGTTAAATATCCTTGTAATTGCACCTTATTCTTGTTTAAATCTATATTATTCATTTTTAATCCTTATATTTTAGTCTTTAATGCTGTTTCTTAGTGATTTTGGAACATTAGCTATATTAGCTTCACTTGCCATTTGTAATGCACGTACGTAGCTAACTATTGCCCATCTATCATTTATTGATAATTTTTTACCATACCCCGGCATTAATCGTATTCCGTTAGTTACAATATCATATAATTCTCCATCTTTTCTTGCTCTAGTAACTGGTAAATTTATATTGGGAACAATCCAACCTCTTTGAGTAATTACACTTTTCAAACCGTTTCCAGTTTTTGTATGACAAGTTGAACAATAAATATTATATCTATTTTGTCCTCTTTTAATTAAATCTTCATTAACTAATATTGGTATTTTACTAATCCACTTTCCATTACTATTTTTACCAGTATATTTAGGTTTCTTAGAGTAGTATTTCTCATTTCCAGTTTCATCGAAAAAAGACGATTGTGTTCCCCAAGGAACAGAATGTTCAGGAATTAACAATGGATCATCTTGAGCTGTAATCTTTGACTGAAAATCCATATTTGGGTTTAAATGCACTGGTGGTTTCGCGGATCTATTACCTCGACAACTTACGGTTAACATTGTTAGAATACATAAGCAAAAAATAAATATTGTTTTAAGTATCAATTTATTCATTATTATTCCTCAATCTTCTCTATGTTAGATCCACCAACCTCTATTAATACATTTTCAGCTGAATTAAACTGAGGATCTGATGACTCGATTGCAATAAAATATCCATGTGAAGTTACGGACTCAAAGTTTTTTGATTTTAATAGCGGATGATAATGCATTGGCAATTTATTTAACGCAAACATACCGAATACAGTAAAAAAAGCGGCGAATAATACCATTAATTCAAAGGTAACTGGAACAAACGCTTGATAACTAAATAATGGCTTTCCACTTACAATTATTTTATAGGCAGATGTCGATACCCAAGTTTGCAGTCCAAATCCTGCACTTAAACCTAAAGCCCCTCCAACTAATACAATCCAACCTAATATAGATGGTTTAATACCTGTTGCTTCATCCATACCATGTATTGGGAATGGACTATAAGCATCAAAATTTTTATAACCTTTACCTCTAAGCTTTTCAGCAGCACTTAATAAATCATGAGGGGATTTAAACTCTGCCAATATACCAAAACAATTTTCACTCATTTAATGATCCTCCGGATGTGGATTGGCTTCTGGTAAAACAGCTTTAACCTCAAATATTGCAATCATTGGTAAAAACTTTAAAAATAATAAAAACATTGTAAAAAACAGTCCAAAACTGCCTATAAATGTACAGACATCCACCCAAGTTGGACTGTAATACCCCCAACTTGATGGCAAGAAATCTCTATGTAATGATGTCACAGTAATTACAAATCTTTCAAACCACATCCCAATATTTACAAAAATACTCACTATAAACATGATAGGGATACTTGTTCTACATTTTTTAGACCAAAATAATTGAGGCGATATAACATTACAAGAAATCATAATCCAGTAAGCCCACGAGTAGGGTCCAAACGCTCTATTAATAAAAGCAAATGCTTCATACTCATAGGCAGAATACCATGCCATGAAAAATTCCATACCATAAGCATAACCAACCATCATTCCTGTTGCGAGAATTATCTTGTTCATGCATTCTAAATGATGAATTGTCATTATATTTTCCATTTTAAACAAAATCCTTGCAAGTACCATTAATGTTACAACCATTGAAAACCCAGAAAATATCGCCCCTGCAACAAAATAAGGTGGAAAAATAGTTGTATGCCATCCTGGCAATTGCGATACTGCAAAATCAAAACTTACAATAGAATGAACTGATAAAACCAATGGCGTGGCTAATGCAGCAAGAATCAAATAAGCTTTTTCGTAATGTTGCCAATGCCTATTAGCTCCCCTCCAGCCTAATGCAAAAATACCATATACCTTAGCTTTAATTTTTGACTTGGCTCGATCTCTAATCATTGCAATATCCGGTATTAAACCTACATACCAAAATAATAATGAAACTGTAAAATATGTTGATACAGCAAAAACATCCCATAATAATGGGCTTCTAAAATTAGGCCACATTGCCATTGAGTTAGGTATCGGAAATAACCAATAAGCAACCCACACTCTACCAATATGAAATGCAGGAAAGATCCCAGCTGCCATTACAGCAAAAATTGTCATTGCTTCTGCAAAACGATTTATAGCGGTTCTCCACTTTTGTCGAAATAGAAATAAGATTGCAGAAATTAAAGTACCCGCGTGACCAATACCGACCCAAAATACAAAGTTAACGATTGCAAATCCCCAACCTACGGGATTATTTAAGCCCCATACACCAACACCTTCCCACACTAAATATACGAGCATAGCTTTTAAAAGTAATAATAAAGATAAAGAACAAACTAAACCAATTAACCACCAGGATGGCGGCTTTGATTCTACAGGTTTACTAACAACATTTGTTAATTGCTTAAAATCATACGCGCCTGTAACAAGAGGTTTTCTTATAACTTCTTCTTTAACAATTTGATCATCGGTTAAGTATGTCATACACTATTCTTCCTTTTATTATTCTTGATCGATTTATTTTGATTTGTAATATTAGCCAAATAAGACGTTCTTGCCTTTAAATGTAACTGTTCTAGAATATCATAATTTCGCTTAGACTTTTTCTGATTTACAACTTTACTCTTTTTATCTAATATATCTCCAAATGATATTGCATCAGCTGGACATACTTGCTGACAAGCAGTCTGTAACTGTCCATCTTTTAACTTCTCATTTTTATTTTGAACTCCACTCATTACGCTTCTGATTCTCTGCATACAAAAAGTACACTTTTCCATAACTCCTCGCATCCTTACTGTAACATTAGGATTAAACTGCTTTTGAATGGATTTATCTGGCTCTTTAATAAAATCAAATAAATGTTGTCTATCTTTTACCGCTGATTGAGGATTTCTTTGATTATAATCAAAGAAATTGAATCGACGTACTTTTGCAGGGCAGTTATCTGCACAATATCTAGTACCTACACACCTATTGTAAACCATATCATTAGTACCTTCGTCACTATGAACAGTTGCGTTCACAGGACATACCTGTTCACACGGAGCATTCTCACAGTGTAAACAAGTAACTGGCTGAGTTACAACCCTAGGATCTTCTATCTCTCCTTCAAAATAACGATCTACACGAATCCAGTGCATCTCTCTACCATTAGCAAATTCTTCTTTTCCTACAATTGGAATATTATTTTCAGCCTGACAACCAATTACACAAGCGTTACATCCTGTACATTTTGATAAATCTATAGACATTCCCCATTGATTTCCTTTATCATAAGCAACATCTTTCCAGGGAGACTTTGCTCCATATGCAGGCAAAGGTTCACCCTTCATAATATCCTTAAATACATTTTCATTTCTATATTCATCTTTATTAGCTTCTCTAACAATTGGACGACCATTTTGTCTACTTCCATTTATATTTTTTCCATCATCAATTGACCAATGTTCTTGAGATGTGGCTAACAAATAAGTCTTATCTTTTTTGTTAATCGTGATATTCTGATTAGAATTAACATAAAAATTATCAACACTCCGCAATTGGTTAACATTAACGCCAACACCCTTTCCGACACGTCCTACTTCTTTTCGACCATAACCAACTGTCAATGAAATAGAATTATCTACATGGCCAGGCATTACCATAACTGGTGTTTCGATACGATTTTTCCCTACCTGAATTTCAATAATATCACCATGATTAATATTATTCTTCTTCGCAAATACTGGGCTTATAATCGCAGCATTATCCCATGCTAATTTTGTTAATGGATCAGGTAATTCTTGCAACCACCCATTATTAGCAAATGAACCATCGTACAATTTAGAACAATTATTGAACGTAATTTCTAAATTAGATCTATCATTTATAACTAATTTTTTCAAATCATTTAAATATCTGTTACTTCTAACAGAAGTATTTATTTTTCGATTTGACTTACTAATAATTCCTTCATGTATCCATTTTTTCAAATTAGAATTAACGAGCTTACTCCCTTTACTAGATATCAAAGACTCTCTCAATATTTGATAACCTGTCTTTTTTGAGGATAATAATAAACTATTTAAAAACTCATTCACACTTAAAGAGTCATACATTGGCTTAATCATTGGCTGAACAATGGAATGCTGGCCATGCTTAGATAATAAATCAGACCAGGTTTCCAAGTAATGAGATAAAGGTAATACCCACTTAGACTTGGCCGAGGTGTCATTAAACGACTCAGTTAAATGAATTACATTACTTAAACTATCTAATTTTTCATTTAAAAATATATCAGATATTTGAGAATATACAGGGTCTCCTCCTAATATAAATAATGTGTTAACTTTCTTAGATGAAATATCAACAACCAGCTCACTTAAAGAGTCAAGACTACGCCTTTTCACCATTGAATCTTCAGAAAACCGCCGTTTATTGTAACTAACACACTTACTTCCTAATGCCGAATTTACCAGATAACACATCGAGTGAACTCGTTTCGATTGCCGTCGCCCTGCTACAAATAGAGCACCACTTTTACCTAACCTAATATCATCAACTATAGAATCTCTGAGCCCCCTATTCAAAATCCCCCTAACAGAAACAGCCCGCTTCTCAATAACAGAAATCAATTCTTTAGGCAAAGATACCAATCTACGCTTAGATAACTGATCTAATATAACACATAAAACATCCTCAACATCCCCTGACCTAACCTGAACCCTATGATCCGCTTTCGAACCTGTCAGGGTAAAACTAGGTTCAAAAACATACATTCTACTCATTTCTGATTTCTCAGGGTCTCTATTTTTCAAAAAAGACCTTGTATTCTCTACCTGAGATTCATCATTTCCTATAAAATCTGAATCTAAAGAAATTATCGTTTTAGCTTTATCAAAATGATAAACAGGTTCAACCTCAAAACCTGTCACCTCTAATAAACCTTGGTACACTTCATCACTATTAATTGCATCATAACCATACCACTTTATCAAAGGGTATTTCTTCATCAATTTATTCTTCATGTAATAAAAACTAGGTGACATTTGACTAGATACTAAAAATGCAACTCCATCACCCTTTGAATCCATCACCCCAGCCCCCTGATACCACTGATAAAAATCAGCCCAACTAGACTCTTCAGAACCAAACAAAGGAGCGCGTAATCGATCAGGATCATATAAATTAAGTATTGAAGCCTGCTGAATCATAGTGGTAGCACCCATACTATCCAAATGACCAACATGCCCCTCTATTTTGGTGGGCCTTCCTTCATAAGTACCAACAATAAGCCCCATAACTTGTTCACCATGCTGCATCGACGTAGCATAATACAATGATTTTCCAGGAACAACATACTCTGGTTGTTTAGAATAAGAATATATTTTTTGACTTGGCTTTCTAATACTACACCCAGACAATCCCGCAAAACCAGCAGATGCCCCTAATAATTTCAAAAAAGAACGTCGACCAACACCTTCCATTTCAGAAGCACCCTCCTGAAACTCTCTATACTTAAATCTAGAGAAAGAACTATCTCCCTCTAATTCGCCAATACTCTTCCAATATGATTTTATCGATGACATGTACTGCAATTCTCCTTTGGGTTAACATGATATTCTTTTATTAAATTTTCCCCCAGGGCTATTGGGTCTTCAGCGACCCACTCCATATCCGTTATTTTATCCAATGGACGAATATTTTTAGCAGGCTCTCTATGACACTCTAAACACCAACTCATACTCAAAGATTCAACCTGCCTAACAACTTCCATTTGATCTATTCGCCCATGACAACTAACACAACCTACACCCGAATTAACGTGCCGACTATGATTAAAATAAGAGTACTCTGGCAACATATGAACATTCACCCACGGAATAGGTTCTCCAGTATCATACGATTTTTTCAATTTTTTTATATGCTCACTATCAGTCTTTATTACACTATGACAATTCATACAAGTATCAGTCGATGGAATATTTGCGTGAGAAACATCCTCCACATTTGTATGACAATACCGACAATCAATACCCAGTTCACCAACATGCAGTTTGTGACTATAAGGAATTGGCTGTTCAGGTTCATAACCAACCTCTAAGTTTTTAGGGCTAAACCAAAACCAAAACACAAAAACAATAGAGGACAAACCTCCCAAAACTAATAACATAATTAATTTAGGAATACTATTCGACCACTTTGGAAATATGTACTTATTATTACTTTCTTTTTCTTGTTCTTGTTCCATAATCACTTTCTAACATTTATAATTTTTATTTAAACTCAAACTAATTAAACTATATTAAATTTTATTATTTATTTTAACTTAAAAGTTTATTTCTAATGCTAACTTAATATACTTTAGAATCTTTATTAAATATAATATTGTATAATATTATTTTCATAAAATGAAGTTTTAGTATATCATTAATATCATAAATTCTAAAAGATATTTTTAATATTTTAATTAATTTTATATTTAATTTTTTTTATTATATTTATGGAAAAAAAAAAGATTTTAATTATCGATGATGACCCTTCAATAAACACAATTTTTGAGTTTATTTTAAATCAAGCTGGACATAAGAGCATCTCTGTTAATTCAGGAAAAGAAGCTATTGATCTTATTAAAGTTTCTAATGAAATCATATTATGTTTTCTAGATATTGATCTTAAAAATGAATCAGGGTTAGATGTTTTCAATTCTATTTCAAACCTTAACAATACTATACCTACAATATTAATGTGTGGAAATACACCTAGCTCTTTGCTTAAAAAAGCATTTAAAGTAGGGGCTTATGGAATTATTTACAAACCCTTTGATGTTGAAGAAATATTAGATATTATATCGGATATTATTTCCAATTTAAATACAAATAAAGGTTAATACTTTTGAATCAATCTTCACAAGCTCTATCTAAAATTTCTACTAATTTAAAAGAAGCTGTTAGATCCTATTCTGAAGTTTTATCAATCCTCAATAAGGGATTAGCTATTTTTTTCCCTGAATCTCAAATAAATATTTTTTTATTTGATCCTACATCTAGTGAGATAATGAAGACATTTTCATCTGATCAATTATGGCCATTACCAGAAAAAGAGAAGACATATCTAATTAACAGATATATAAAAAAAAATATTAAAGGTCCTTTTGAAATGATTTCAATCAAAGATCGAATCAACTCGCCATGGTCTACATTAGATAATATTCAAAAAGATATTGAAAAATTCAACTATGATTGCAATGATATTCTATATATTAATTTAATTTCAGAAGATCAAGTCCTTATTGGATCAATAGTTATTCATTATTGGCATAAAAAAACACAAATTTCTAAATATGTTCAGTTATCTAAAATTAAATTATCTATTAACGAATTTTTAACCGATGTTTCCACATCCTTAGATAATATTCTTATTCATAAGAAGATTGAGTCATTAATTGTAGATCGTCAATTATTAAAGAAAAGAATTCAAAAAGATGAAGAAGATTTAAAAAGACGATTACTTGAGTTAACTGTTCTTTATGAAACATCAAATGCTCTAAGTTACACTCTTAACTACACGGAAATAGTTGAAACAGTTATGAATGCAATCAAAAAAGTTCTAAGCTTTGATATTTGTTCAACTTTTTTATGGGGATTTTCACCTGGTGGCGAAATTATTACACATATTACAGATCCTACCAGCAAGGATTTACTTGATAATGTTCATCAAAATCTTTTAAGTGCAATCACTCCGTTCCTTCAAGTTTCCGTTAACTCAAAAAAAGTTACTACTAAAATTAATAAAACAGATTATGTTATAAAGGAACGTTTATCGTTAAATAATTCTGAATTAGTTTTAAAGTCATTTGCTAATGTCCCTTTAATATTCAAAGAAAATGTATTAGGAATGCTGAATATTTGTGCACGAAAACAAGAAGCGTTTGGTCAAAATGAAATGACATTTCTTCATACTATGTCCAATTTACTATCATCTAGTTTAGGTCGACTTAAAATTATAAAAGAACTTGAACAATCTAAAATATCAACCGTTGTTCAACATATGAATGATGCTGTTTTATTAATTGATAACAATTTTAATATTGAAAGTATCAATCTATGTGCATCCTCTCTATTTAACTACCCTTTAAACAATAATGAAACCAATAGCGATGATCATAATAAGATTATACAACAAATTGACAAACTAGGTTTATCGGAACTTTGTCATAGTGTTTTTGAAAAAAAAGAACCTATTCTAAATCATAATATTTATATAAATGAATGTTACTATTCTATCAATATAACCCCTATTATTGATGATCATATTTCAGAAGAAAAAATTCTATTAGTATTTAGGGATATTAGCGACATTGAAAAAATAAATAAAATTAAAACTCAGCAACTTGAATTAATAAACAAAGTCAATTTAATTATGAAATCTATTTTAGACTTAGATAGTTTATTAAAGATTTTGATTAAATTTATATTAAATATAGCTAAAGCCGAAATGGGATCTATTCAACTTAAAAAAGGAAAGTTATACTTTTCTAAGGTCCACTCTAACTTCCCTGATAAGATTCGCCGATTATACCGATTTAAGACTGGAGAGACAATCTCTGACTATGTTATTAGAACAAAGAAACTACACTACATTCCTAGTTATTCAACGAATTCTAATTTAAATCAAAACACAAAATTTCTTATATCATATTACCTATGCATCCCTATTATGATAAAGAATGATGTTATCGGTGTTTTAAATATTGTAAGAAAGCTTGATGATACAGAGAATATTGGAGAAACATTATCTGAAGATGATATCAGCATTCTATCAACCATTACAATGCTATCTAGTACTGCCATACAAAATGCTTTGCTGCATCAAGATACCGTTGATAAAGAACGTTTAGACCAAGAATTAAAGGTAGCGACTCAAATTCAAACCAAGTTATTACCTGAAAAATTACCATCTCATAAAAATATTAGCTTTGGAGCGCTATATGTTCCAGCTCAAGAAATTGGTGGAGATTATTACGACTTTTTTAAACTATCAAATGGAAATTTAGGCATTATTGTTGCTGATATTGTTGGTAAGGGCATTCCTGCTAGCTTATTTATGGCCATGTTAAAAAGTATTCTTCAATCACATATAAAAAGCTTTAACTCTCCTAAAAAGGCTCTCGAAACTATTAATGAAACTTTACTTATTGATTCTATTATTGATAAATTTATCCCTTTATTTTATGGAATCTTAGATTTAAAAACACTTGAATTTAAATATTGTAATGCAGGTCATGAACCAGGTTTACTTCTTCAAAATAACAAGGTTATGCAATTAGATACTAAAGGGTTACCTCTGGCAGCTTTATCTAGAACTGAGTATCAAGAAAAATCTGTAATACTAAAAGATCAAGACATTTTACTCCTATCTACAGACGGTATTATTGACACTCAAAATTTTTCGGGAGAACGATTTGGATTAAACAATTTAATGTCATTAATGAAACAATTCAAATCTAAAAATGCAACTCAAATTGTAAATAATATTTATAGCACTGTTCATAGTTATTCAAAATCAAATAATTTAAATGATGACTTTACTTTAATCTGTCTTAAAGTTGATAAGTCTCAATTACACTTTGAATCAAAAGCTCCTCTTTCTGTTTCAGAAATTTCTGTTAGTAGTAAAAAAAATAATATCAAAAAAATTCGTAATCATGTAAAAGTCATATGTACAGATATGCAATTTAGTGAATCGGAAATCTTTAATGTTATGCTTGCTGTTAATGAAGCTCAAGCAAATATTATAGAACATGCCTATTTTGGAAGTGAAAAAGGTGATATTATATTTACGTTTAATGTTTATAAGGACAAAATAGACATTATCATTAAAGATTATGGAGCAGGCATTGACCAAAAATCAATTAAAGGAGGGAAGAATCATCTAGAAGAACTAGAAGGTTCTGGATTAGGAATCTTTTTAATAAAATCCCTAATGGATGATGTTGAACTCTCATCACATCCAGGAGGTACTCAAATTAAATTAACAAAATATAAAAAAGGAGATAAAAATGGAAGTTATAAAAAAATTAATTGATAATGAAAATATTATGAAAATAACATTAGGAACGGACTATGATAAAGAAACAGAAGAAGTAACGGGTACTGTTGAATTAGATATTGAAAACCAGTCTAACTTTATGGATATTATTAATTCCATATTTGATCAAAATATATTCCAACTCATTGTTAACATGGAAAATATCTCCTATATTGACTCATCTGGGTTATGGGCATTGTTTGAAGGCCATAAAAAAGCTACTCAAAAAAATGGTAATATGGTTTTATTAAATCCAACAAAAGATGTTCAACGTGTTTTAAATATCACTAAAATGTCTTCAAAGATGCTAATTTTTGAAAATGAATCTGAAGCCATTAAGTGCTTGAAAGATAATTGATAAATTATAATTTTTTTCTTTACTATAATAAAAAATTCAACTTAAATATCAATGAGCAGATATTGGATGAAGACTGTGTAATAGATTTAATATATTCGCAGTCTAAAGACAATATTGATCAAGTTATTCAGGAACTATCCTCTTTTTACAACCTCCCTATTATTAATGACTTTCCTGACTCAACTATTTATCATCTTTTGAATTCATATCAATCTATCAGTTCTTTTTTTAAATTTTATAAATTGATACCAATGTTTCGTATAGGTAGTAGAATAGCTGTGGCTTCCTATAAACCTATTTCTTTTTATGTTAAAGATTATCTAGAGTTTATTTTTCAATCATCTATAGATTTATATCTAACAAAGTCATCAAACATTCAAGACTATTTACAAACAATATCTATCCCAAAAAATATGAATAGATATGATTATGATAGTTTTATATTTTTATTATTTCATTTATTTAAATTGTCTGATAAAAATATCAAAAAATCAGAATTAAACCACCTTATAAATCAATTTTTCAAGATTCTTTTAGGTAACTGTGTTGATAAAAAAGCTAAAAATTTATTAATTAAAATAAATAATGATCAAATTGATATTTATTTTAATTCCAATAAAAAAGCACCTTTTCATTTACCTTCTAAATTAACTCCTATTTTAAAAGATTATTTTAATGTATTTCTTCCCGAAAATACTTTAATTAACAAAGAAATTAATTTTACTATCTCTTCTTACAAAAAAAATTATGCAATTTCTTTTTTATAAATTATACATTAATTTACTACGCTTCTTGACAGTATATCAACCAAACATATAGCATAAACATATTATTAAAATTGTGAGGAAATATATGTCTGATACGGATACTAGTACTAAAATAATTGATACGCACTCTGAAGAAGAAATACGTATTAATAAAATAAATTCTTTAAGAGAAAAAAATGTTGACCCTTTCATTAATACCTTTGATCGCTCTCATTCTATTGATTATATTTTAAAGAAATACGAAACTATTACGAATGAAGATCAAATAGATACAACATATACTATAGGAGGTCGCCTTATTGCAAAACGAGGCCATGGAAAGGCAATGTTCTGCAATTTATCTGACGATTCGGGATCTATTCAAATTTATATTAATAATAAACTTGTTAGCAATGAAGATTTCGAAACTCTATCTATGATTGATGTTGGTGATATTGTTGGTATTAATGGTTCTCCATTTAGAACGAAACGAGGGGAGCTTTCTATAAAAGTTAAAAAAATCACATTATTAACAAAGTCAATACTTCCTCTACCAGAAAAATATCATGGATTAAAAGATAAAGAATTAAGATACCGTAAGCGATACTTAGATTTAATATCTAACCCTGAGATTAAAAATGTTTTTAAACAACGATCTATTATTATTAGAGAGTTAAGAAATTTTCTTGATACAAAAGATTTTTTAGAAGTAGAAACTCCTGTACTACATAATATCTACGGAGGTGCTAATGCTAAGCCTTTTTTAACTCATCATAACTCCTTAAATCAAGACCTATATTTAAGAATTGCTTTAGAATTACATTTAAAACGACTAATTGTTGGTGGCTTTGAAAAAATTTATGAAATAGGTCGTGTATTTCGAAACGAGGGCTTTTCTTATAAACATAATCCAGAATATACCCTACTGGAACTATATTGGGCTTTTTCAGACTATAATGGCGTTATGAAACTTACTGAAGACCTATTAGCTCATTTAACTTATTTTATAAATAAATCTTATAAAATTAAATATAAAGATATTGATATTGATTTTACGCCTCCCTTTAAGCGACTAACACTGTCTGATGCTCTTAAACAATATGCAGATGTATCCATCGATAACTTTGATGATTTAAAAAATAAAGCAACAGAACTTGGCATTCAATTTAATCAAAAACCAACACGAGGTTATTTAATTAATGAAATATATGATAAGTTAGTTGAACCTAATTTAATTTCGCCAACGTTTATTATTGATTATCCTTGGGAAACATCTCCATTAGCAAAGAAAAAACCAAACAATCCACAATTTGTTGAACGATTTGAGCTTATAATCAATGGAATGGAAATTGCAAATGCATTTTCAGAATTAAATGATCCAATTGATCAAAAAAGCAGATTTGTTGAGCAACAAAAAGAAAAAGAAGCTGGATGGGATGACGCTCATGAAATAGATGAAGACTTTATTGAATCATTGAAATATGGAATGCCGCCAACAGGAGGCCTTGGAATAGGAATTGATAGAGTTGTCATGTTGCTGACAAATTCACACTCAATTAGAGATGTTTTATTCTTTCCTCATATGAGAACTTAAAGAAAAATAGACAAAGAATTTTGCATCTTGCTATAATGAGATTTATGAAATTATTTAGACCCATATTAGTTATTTCGTTAATTATTATTAGTATATATGTGGTATATACTAAACCCATTAATCTAGGGCTTGACCTACAAGGTGGTCTCTACATGACTTTAGAAGGTCAGGATACAGAAACTGTTAAAGTAGATAATGATGCTATTCAAGGCGCTATTGAAGTTATTCAAAACAGAATTAATGGATTAGGTTTAACAGAGCCCGTCATTAGAAAAAAAGGGTATAAACAAATTACAGTTGAGATTCCTGGAATTAAAGAAGTTAATAGAGCAAAAGAATTAATTGGACAAACGGCATTATTAGAATTTAAAGAAGCAGAATGGGCAACTTCAGGAGTTGAGAACTTAACCAAAGAAAAAAAAGAAAAGCTATATGGAAAAAATATTACTGTTGATACTATTTATGATTATGATAACAAAGGCAACGTAATTAGTGAGCGTAAAATTATATTAAAAAATACAGTTCTTACAGGTGCTGACTTAACAAAAGCTGTTCCTGGTACGTCACAATATGGAGAGCCATTTGTTAGCATAGAGTTTAACTCTGAAGGAACTAAAAAATTTAGAGATGCAACCACTCGTAATGTTGGCAAACCAATTGCTATTATTCTAGATGGTAAAATTATATCAGCCCCCAATGTTCAAGAATCGATTGCTGGTGGTAAAGCGCAAATAACAGGTAAGTTTTCAACAAGTGAAATGAAAGATTTAGTTATTAAATTAAAAGCCGGAGCTTTACCAATTCCTATTGACATTATTGCAAGTAAAAATATAGGTCCAACATTAGGAAAAGACTCTATCGAAAAAAGTAAAATTGCGTTTGTAATAGGTATCTTGGCAATATTTATATATTTAATTTTTGTTTATAGACTTTCTGGATTTCTTTCATGTATAGCATTATTGAGCTATATTATTTTTTCATTAGCTTGCTTAAAGTTTTTAAATGCGACATTAACATTGCCTGGAATAGCAGGTTTTATCCTAACAATAGGAATGGCAGTAGATGCGAATGTTATTATTTTTGAACGTATAAAAGAAGAAAGAAAAAATGGACTAACCTTGATTGCATCTATTAACGCAGGTTTTAATCAAGCTTATATAACCATATTAGATGCAAATATTACAACCCTAATAGCTGCTATTGTTTTATTCTGGTTAGGTACAGGAACAATTAAAGGTTTTGCTGTGACATTAAGTATTGGAATTCTAGTTAGTATGTTTTCAGCTATAGTAGTTACTAAATTATTAATATTAATGGTTGCTAGACTAGTAACAAATAAAGAAAATTTATTATTTAAGGTTTAAGGAAACGGTATGTCTAAATTTAATTTTAAAATAATAGAAAAGAAAAACTTATGGTTTTTAATTTCTATTATTATTATTACTGTAGGTATTGGATCTATGATTTTAAGAGGCATTAATAATCAACCTATTTTAAATTACGGTATTGACTTTATAGGTGGCCAAAGCATGTTATTAAATTTACAAGATATGGAAAATTTACCTAATGACCATACAACTATTATAAAAAATATTAGAACTATTTTAGAACCTTACCAATTAGATAAAAGTTCAATTCAATTAATACCTGATACATCTGCATCAGGTAAGAAAACATTATCTTTGCTTATCAAAATGCTTAAACTTAATAATGAAACTAGTCAATCACTATTAACGGATATTTCAAATGTTGTTGGACCTATTGAAGTATTAGAAATTGACTATATTGGAGCCACTATTGGTTCTGAATTAAGAAAGACGTCTTTTACTATTATTTTAGTCGTATCATTATGTCTTCTACTTTATATATCGTTTCGTTTTAAATTAAGTTATGGATTATCAGCTCTTTGTGCTTTAATTCATGATGCTTTAATTACTATTTCATTTGCATCAATATTTAACCTGGAGATTAATACGGCTTTTGTAGCTGCAATACTTACAATTCTAGGTTACTCTATCAATGATACAATTGTTATTTTTGATAGGGTTAGAGAATATTTTCATAAATTTAAAAAGACTCAGACAATTAATAATATTATTAACTTAGCATTAAACGATACTCTTATTAGGACTATCAATACATCGTTAACAACATTATTAGTACTTTTATCTTTAATATATTTTGGTGGCAGTACAACTAAGCAATTTTGTACTATATTATTGATTGGGGTATTAGCAGGTACATACTCTTCACTTTTTATCGCTAGTCCTGTATTAGTAAAATTACACCCCGAAATTACTGAAGAAGAGAACGACGAATAATTGTTCAGTCAATTCAATTCTGACTTTTAGTTTAAATAAAAATTACTAAGAAGTAAATCGACCCATTTGTCTAAATTTATTATAACGTTGATCTTTTATTTCTTGTTCAGATTGTACATTAAATTCATTTAGGTCTTTCGTTATCTGGCGTTTAATTGTACTGGCTACTTTCTTCCAACTATTATGAGCGCCACCTAATGGTTCTTTTATAATTTCATCAATAACACCTAGCTTTAAAACATCTTTAGCTGTTATTTTTAAATTTAATGATGCAATATCAGCTTTTTTTGCATCTCTAAATAAAATAGATGCACACCCTTCGGGTGAAATAACGGAGTATACAGAATACTCTAGCATATACATTTTATTAGAAACACCGATTGCTAAAGCACCTCCAGAACCACCTTCTCCTATAACGAAACTAATGATAGGAACACTTATATCGGACATTTCTTTCAAATTTCTTGCAATAGCTTCTGCCTGACCTCGTTGTTCAGCCTCTATCCCTGGAAAAGCACCAGGAGTATCAATCAATGTAATAATAGGAATACCAAATTTTTCAGCTAACTTCATTAATCTTAGAGCTTTACGATAACCTTCAGGGTGTGGCATTCCAAAATTTCTATAAATATTTTCTTTAGTTCCATGACCTTTTTGATGTCCAATTAACATTACTCTTGATTTTTTAACAAAGCCAATCCCTCCAATAATTGAAGGATCATCACGATAAACCCTATCTCCATGTAATGTAAAAAAGTTATCACATATCAATCTAGCTAAACTTAATGAATCTGGTCTATTTGGATGTCTTGCTATTTGAATAATTTGATTTGGTGTTAAATTAGAGTAAATTTCTTTTCTCATTTTTTCAGCACGCTTTTCTATTTGGGTGATTTCATCTGCTAAATTATCATTCCCATTAGATAACCCTTTTAATTGTTCGATCTTATCATATAACTCTAATAAGGGTCTCTCAAACTCAAGACTTTTTGCCATTTATTTGTTTTCCTCTTGTGCTTGTAATATTGAAATAATATTTTTCAATGTCTTTTTAAGATCTTTCCTATGAACAACATTATCAATCATTCCATGATCCAATAAAAACTCAGATCGTTGAAAACCACTCGGTATTTTTTGCTTAATCGTTTGCTCTATTACTCTTGGTCCAGCAAAAGATATTAATGCTCCAGGCTCAGCAATTTGAATATCTCCTAACATGGCAAAACTAGCAGAAGTCCCTCCTGTTGTAGGATCACATAATACAGTGATATATGGAATTTTCAAACTAGATAACTTAGAAATAGCGGCACTGGTTTTTGCCATTTGCATAAGACTTAATATTCCCTCCTGCATTCTGGCACCTCCAGATGAAGTGAAAATTATAACTGGATTTTTTGTTTCAATACCATTTTCAATTATTCTTGTTATCTTTTCACCTACTACAGATCCCATTGATCCACCCATAAAAAAGAAGTTCATTATTCCTATATTTACAGGTATTCCATTAATTTTAGCGGTTCCTATAATTATAGCATCAAGATACTTTGATTTTTCCTGTGCCTTGATTAGTCTATCTTCATAGGGTTCTGTATCTTCAAATTTTAAAAAGTCTACAGGCTTTATATCTTTATCTAGTTCTACAAATGAATTATTATCTAAAAGATAGTCTATTCTTTCTTCTGGCGTTATTCTAAAATGAAAACTACATTTACTACATACTTTATAAGAAAGCTCTAAATCCTTAGAAAAAAGGACCTCTGAGCATTTTGGGCATTTAACCCAAAGATTACCAGGAATATTTAATTTATCAATATTCTTGATACTCTTTTTCTTATCTAAGTTCTTTTTATTTGCAAACCAATCTAATATTGACATAATCTATTCTGTTTCGGTAAACTTTTAATTAAAATATATAGATCATGTTAACTAAATGTAGTTAATGGTGTCAATCCCAATATATGAAGTAAGGAAAAATTAATGGCTAATACTAAATCTGAAAAGAAAAATATTATTAAAATCAAACGAAATCGTAATCGAAATATACATTTGTTATCAATTCTAAAAACTAACATGAAAAATGCAGTTACAAGTATCATGGAAAATTCAGATCAATCTACAGAAAAACTTCGTTTAGCTATTAAAACAATAGATAAATCAAATAGCAAAGGTATTTTAAAGAAAAATAATGCCAGTCGCCAAAAATCAAAATTAATGAAACTTTACAATAAAATGATAACATCTTCTGCGGAGAAAACAGTTACTACTGATGAAGCTAAGAAAACAAAAACAACAAAAGCAAAATCAACAACTAAAAAAACTACTGCAAAAAAATCAAGCACAGCTAAGAAAACGACTACCAAAAAGGTAGCTTCTAAAGCAAAGTCGTAAAATTCAACTGAACGTTTAATTAACACCTTAATAATAGAATGCATACAGCTTAAATATGCACTCTATTATTAGTTTAACGACTTTTTACTAGGGGATAAGATAAAGATTATGTTATTGAGTTATTGGGATTAATTCCTTAATGATAGAGAATATAATATTAAATAACAACTAGCAGATAATAAGCCCTATTAAATTTCTATTTTATCTGTACACAATAGATACCATAACGAATATAATTATCTTCGTTATGGGTATTGTTTAATCGTTTTTCCTAGTGAGGTATTCTGAATTAATTATTAGCGTTTATAGAAATATTATGTGTATAATGCTGCTTCTCATCCACTATTAATTTTACTTCATCATACTGATCATGACTGGATATTTTGTTGAATTTAATAAGAACTTGAACGCCATCACTATTAGAAACTGAAGGATCTAAATTATTTGAATTTTTATTAAAATTAGCAATATTTATTACCTGTTCTTCTAGAGGCTCTTTAACACCATTATCAAAGAATTGTATTTTACAAGTTATCTCCTGAGCAGGCTCGCTTCCAGTATTTTTAATTTTAAAAGAATAATAAGGATTATTTTCGTTATCATAATTTTGAACAACACTTTCTACCTGAAAAGTTACCCCACCTTTTGATACTTCGCTAATAACAGTATTAGATTTGCTACTATCAGAATCTTTATCAGAATCTGCTGAACTCCTAATATTATCACAACCAGTTAAAAATATTGTTAGTATTAAAATTGTATTTAAAATTAAATTCATCCTATTTCTCCAAATCTAAATTGTTAATCTCTTTTATATTGTACAAGTAACCTAGTATAATTATAATGTATTGTATATAAAATACAAATATAAAAGTAAATTAAAAAAAATTATGAAATTAATTATACAAATTCCTGCATTTAACGAAGAAAAAACACTTCCGTTAACCTTATCACAATTACCTACTCAAATTAATGGTATTAAAACTATTGAGACATTAGTTATTGATGATGGTAGTACTGATAATACGGTTAATGTTGCACATCAAAATGGGGTAAATCATATCGTACAGCTCCATCATAATCAGGGACTTGCTGCCGTTTTTCGTACTGGCTTAGAAACTTGTCTAAAATTAGGTGCTGATATTATTGTTAATACTGATGCCGATAATCAATACTGTGCTCAGGATATTGAAAAACTAATTCAGCCTATTCTTAATAGAACTCATGATATTGTTATTGGAGAACGCCCTATTTTTAAAACTCCTCATTTTTCATTTCTTAAAAAGATTTTACAAAGATTAGGCAGTTCAGTTGTACAAAAAATAAGTAATACATCAATTCCAGATGCTCCTAGTGGTTTTAGAGCTATCAGTCGTAAAGCTGCATTTAAGATTAATATATTTTCTAACTATACATATACTTTAGAAATGATTATTCAAGCGGGAAAAAAAGGTATTTCAATAACATCGGTTCCTGTTCGTACCAATAAAGAAGAAAGGCCCTCTCGTCTTTTTAAATCTATGTATTCGTATATTTATAAATCTCTTTTGACAATGTTTAGAATTTTGAATACTTACCAGCCTTTGTCTTTTTTTATTAAGTTAGGACTTATTCCATTTACTTTAGGCTGTATTATTGGTATTCGTTGGATCATTTTATTTATGGGGAAAGGAAATGCTCTTCATATCCCCAGCTTAATCTTAACATCTATTTTAATTCTAATATCATTTTTATTTTTTAGTTTAGGTTTATTAGCTGATTTAATTTCTGTTAATCGTAAACTTCTAGAAGATATTCAATTAAGACTAAAGCATCTAACTATTTCAAAGGACACATAATTGTGCTCTTTTTTATTTCTATAAGTTTAAGCTTTCTATTTATTGGCTTTATTTATATTCAAATTAATTGGAACGATGTATTTGTAATCTTTTCAACTATTAATTACTATCGTATATCGTTAGCTGTCGCGCTTACTTTACCTATTTATCTTCTTAATATTTTTCGGTTAAAAATCTTAATTCCTGGTTCCTATAATATTGGTCTTTCTAGTTGCACTAAACTACTATTATTAGCTAACTTACTTAATTCTTTTTTACCAGCAAAAGCGGGAGATCTTTTTAAAGCTGTCTTTTTTTATAAAACTTATCAAATCCCTAAACAAACATCATTATCTATTGTAATTTT
>QFBS01000019.1 GCA_003265895.1 Candidatus Marinamargulisbacteria bacterium SCGC AG-410-N11
TTTGTATGATATTACGAACAGCATTACGAATCACTTCCGGTAATGCTGGGTGAATATAAATTAAATCCTGTAAGTCCTCAACGGTCGCTTTAAGTTTAATAGCCAAAATCAACATATGAATCATCGTAGCCGCTTCTTTTCCAATAATATGAGCTCCAATTAATCGCTTAGTCGATTTGTTAAAAATCAGCTTAACAAAATCATGATCACTTTTTAAGGCCATTCCCATCGCACTATTTTTGTAATCATGTTTGATTGCAACATAATCAATATCCTGTTGCTGAGCTTCTTGTTCGGTTAAGCCTACTCCTGCTACTTGTGGATTCGTAAAAATAGCATGGGGGACAGGCGGGTAGTCGATTGGTTCTGTTAGTCCTTCAAAAACGTGTTTAAAAACATATTCTCCTTCGTAGTTAGCTGTATGTCTAAAAAAGTGCTGCCCTAAAATATCGCCAAACGCATAAACCCCTTCAACCGCTGTTTGTAAATAATTATCCACTTTAATAAACCCTTTTGAACAGGTTTTAATATCAGTATTCTCTAAGTTTAACAGGTCAGACGTAGGGTCAAAGCCCGTAGCACAAAGTAGGGCTTCCGCCTTAAATTGATCGTTAGATTCTGTTGTAATAACAAATTCATTATTTTGATAGGTTACAGATTTAGGAGATTGCTTAAATTGAACTGAAAATCGTTTAGAAAAACTATTTTCAAAAGCGTCAATAATATCCTGGTCTTCGTTTTTTATCATCCGGTTTCGGACTAAAAATGTAACCTGGGTACCCAGTGCACCATAAAAGTAGCCAAGTTCAGCGGCAATATACCCGCCACCAATAATTACCATCGATTTGGGTTGGTTTTCTAGTCGTAGAGCTTCTTTGTAAGTTAGATACGGCGTGTCCGATAGGCCCTCGATTTTAGGGATGTTAGCACGAGCACCAACTGCAATAAAAATAAGTGGAGCATGTAAGTGTTGCCCATTAACCGATACCGTATAATTATCAACAAAAGAAGCCGTGCCTTTATAGTAATCAATATTAGGATGTCTATTATACACCGGTTCAATCGAATCCGATTCATCATCAATCGTTTTATTCACTCGGTCGATCAATTGTTTAAAATTTAGGTGATGATTTGGGTTAGCGATACCCAATTTCTGACCATCATAAAATGAACTAATGACATCAGCAACATGAATAAGCATCTTGGATGGAATACAACCATGATTTAAGCAAGTTCCGCCGAGCTTTCCTTTATCTATAACCGCAACTTGTTTTCCCAGATTTGCCGCTGGGCGTGTTATTTTAGATCCGCCGCCTGTACCAATTACAATGACATCATAGTGCTTTTTCATCACTCAATTCTACAAAAAAAACAGTGTTTTCACAAATTATTTGGTGTCTTATTAATATCTAGGTTATGATTATAATTACAAATAATATAAGGGAGAGGAAAATAAATATGATAAAAAAACTACTAACCGTTAGTGTCATACTAAGTTTTTTATGTATGCTCGGGTGTTCAGCTGCCAAAAATGCTGTTAACGAGACTATTGACGAATTAGCAACGAATGAAAACCTATTAGCAGCAATTCAAGGTATTTTTTATGATATGGATCAACCCGCCAGACAGCCAAGAGGCAACCAAAATAATCGGTTATCTTTACAAGAAAGTGATAATTCAGGAACAGAGACCCCTTTAGTTGGCGCGACCGTATCCGTATATACCTTAGCGGACGAAGAAAAAGTAACACTGGATGCCGCTGTGACTACAGATGCTCAAGGTAAGTTTAATATTAAATTAAGCAAAGAGTTAAAAGATAAATTAAAAGGAAAAGAGCTGTCTGTAGAAGCAACAAAAGAAGATGGCGATAATATAATAAGAGTAGCTACTTTTGTTTCGGAATTAGCAGACGATAAAGAAACTAGTATAACGGCAAACGCTAAATCAACATATGAATTAAATATAGCAGAGCAAATTCGATTTGAAAAAGCCGGCGATTTATTAAAAAAAGCGAATAATAAAAATAGTTTTGATACAAAAGATCTAAAATTTAGTAGTTTTATCGAAGATATTAAAACGTCGATTACGTCTAAAGCTGATTTTAAAGATTATCCAACATTAAGAGTTCCAAAAAGTGAAGATATTAAAATTTACCAAATGTTGGATACAAAAGATCGGCACAAAAATATACTAGCTAAAGACGAAGCGCTCAAAACAAAATTAAACGCTCATATAGATACATTAGGGGTAGTAATTGATAAAGTTATCGAAGTTGCTGAATTTGATGAAGGTCTTCAGTTGCCCATAGTTCCGGAAGAATTTAGAGGGACAGATAATATAATTACACTAAATCCAAAGTTTAAATTACCAAAAAAAACAAAGGCATCTCCTGACGTAGCGCTACCAACCGATCAACTAATTTCGTTGCCGGAAGGTTTTGAGGCCACAATGAACTTTAAAATTAAAGATATTTATTTTGATAAATTACCTAAAAACTTTAAAGCTGCCGATCCTGAAGGGTTGCCAACTAACGCCATATTACCAGAAGGGTTTGACGCGTTTGAAACATTTGAATTTAAAAAAGACAAAAATTATGATTACAATCCAAATTTTGTAATGAAAACAACATTTAAATTTGAAGAAGATTTTCAAATGCCAGACGCAAAAGGTGATAATTTTTATCCAAAAGATTTTAAAATGGGACCTGTTAAGTTACCAAATATTATGCCAAGTGGAATGCAGCTAGACCCTAATGCCTGGGGTAAAGGAACTGGAAAGAAGCCAATAACAAAAACAGATATTCTACGCTATCCTGAAGGCGGATTTCCAACACAGAATAGGGATCTATACAATAATCAAGATAATGTAAGTTTTGACGAAGAAATTGAAAGTCGATTACCAAAAGGGTATTTTGTAGATGCTGAAACATTGAACGGCCTGGGGTATAAAGTAAGTAAGCCAGAACTGATTGGTTTTAATGTGAATCAAGATGACTGGGATAAGAAAACATACGTTAATGAGAACACTTATTCTATAGAGAGTACTGATTTTTTTCATAAAAACAATATTAAATTAAATGATTCAGATACTAAAAAGGTAAAGGTTAAAACTTGGAAATCAAAGGATATTGATATATGGGGCGACTATAAACCGCAAGAAAATGATGCTTTTGAAGCAGATTTTAAAGTAACCCCCGAACAAGCTGAGAAACTTGGAATAGATAAAAATAATCCGAAACACAAAGATTTAATAAAACTTGTTAATAATATAGGAGATCAAAATCAAGGCCGAGTTATTTTTAATGCTAAATGTAAAGGGTGTCACGCCGATAACCGAAAAGGAAAAACAAGTGAGCAAATTACAAGCGCAGTAAAACAAGGCCGTGGTATTATGCCTGCAAATTTAATTAATGATACCGAGCTCAAAGATGTAATTGCCTATATTACATCGCTAAACTAATATATAGATAAACTAATTTCAGAGGGGGGGGGGGTATAAATAAGATTAAAATAATCCTTAAAAAAAATACTCTGCAACTTCTTATTACTAAATAACGATAATATATCAGAAAAAGAAACGTTTAGGGTGGTGGGAGATATGAGAAAAATAATTGCATTGCATACTCATTTAGCAGCGCAGGTTGAATATGAGGAAATTTTTAAGAATATGACGGATTATGCTAACTTGGTTAGAAATTGGCCAATGTCAATGGATCCTGTTGAAAAGGGAGATAAGGATTCTACGTTATCCTCGACATACGGAGAAATAACGTCTGGATCATTAGCGAGAGTCCTTTTTGAAGTTCGCGCTCTTTTAAAAGATAACGCGATGTTTATTGATATTGGAGCAGGAAATGGCCATGTCCTTCACAAGGTATGTTCGGCGTTTAATTGTTCTCAGGTGATTGGTGTTGATTTTGTTGAGAAATATGTTGAAAATTATAACTATGTCCACTCAAGACTATTAAATCAAGAATATCAATGGATGAGTGACCACCCATTTAAGACCGACATTAGAAATGTTCAATATTATAAAGGATCATTTGAAAATTTTTTATTACATCATTTTCCTAAAAAAATTCAAGATGTAAATAATGTTGTGATGTTGTCACTAGATTTATGCTTTGGAAGGGGGCAGCAAAAGTTAGTAGAGCATATGTCACTAAATCATTGGCCCTTTAATGTCTGGATGTCTTGTATCACACCCGAAAAGATTAAAACCTGGGGTTATGAAGGTCATTTAAACCTAGTAAAGCGAATTCCAGTAAAGTTAATTGGATCACAAACTGGATTTTCTGTTTATTTATATACGCCGAAGAAGAGTGTCCGGCTACCGTTACATGAAATGACCTTTTTTAATCCAGAAGAAAAAACAAAAACGTCATTACCTGTCGTCATTAATGAAAATTTATTAGAAGTGGATTCCCCAACATCGGTTTTGGAAGACTTAGATGAAAATAGACCAGAAATTGAGTTTTGGTCTATTTTGGTAAAGCAACTAAATTTACATTTACAAAATATTATTCGAATAGAAACAGGAAATCGAGGCAGTATCCCTTCTAGACTATCTGGATTAGTAGATTATTTAGAAAGAAATAATATTGCTATCAATATGGCAGATAATCCGATTTTAATGAAAGAAATTTTAATGATCTTTAATAAACTATATAAAGATTTTGGTAAGAGAACGATATCAAGTGAAGAGTTACAGCCAAATATTACGCAAAAAGTTACAGTAAGTAGTAACCCAAGTTATTACAAAGTACAAAGTTATTCTAAAAAAATATATACAAGAGCTCATAAAAATTTAGTTGATAAATTAAGTGAATCAATAGATAGAACAGATGGGTTTCATTCTAAATTCAATATTCAATTAAATCCAAGAAACATTAATCAGTGTACAAACCTATTAAATCGTTTATTGTCGATAATAGTAGTAAATTCTAATCCTAATCAAGTTTCTAGTATGATGCAAGTAGGTAGTAATGAACAAAAAGAAAATCCGACGTCTATCTTGTTAGGTAAGCGAAAAAGGGTTAAACCAACTTTACATAAAAATCCAATACTGAATGAAGCCAAACAATTATGGCTCATGGCTAATAGTCATCAATCATTTAAACGATTAAGAATAAGTAACTCCTTGCCTAGTTTAGAAAATAGCGTAAGCATTAGCTATAAAACCATCAGTCGCTATATTGAACCTTACTTTGAAAAGGTTATTAGTGATTTAAGTGTACAGTTGATTTCGACAGATGACCAAGCCGTCCATTACAATACGTTAGTTTTACTATACAATTTAACCTCTAAGTGTGAATTAACTCAAAAAATAGCTGGTCAAAATAAAATATTAACAGATTATTTAATTAGGACAATTAATTCAAGTAACGATCAACTAAACATTGAATCGTTGTATGTATTGATGAATTTGTTTGAGTCAAATAATAACCTTGATTTAAAACAGTATTACGACGTTTTATTGCAAAGTGTAATAACGTTATGTTCTCAGTCTTATTCTCATAGTATCTCCGAAGATGCCTTAAACTTATTAGATATCTTAAGTAAAGCAGCCGTGGAACATAACTATCAAATCAATTTAAGACATAGTGATAATATTATTCAAAAAATTGATAATACATTACCTAAATTATCAATGCAACAACAGAAACGATTTATTCAAACAATGAAACATTTAAGTATGATAAAAACCAGATAGCTATTGCTTTTGTTTTTTGATACTTATTTTTTTTAGTTCGTAATGAAATATTGAGTCTTCGGTATATTTTAGTGCTTCTTTAAGTTTATTTATAATTGGAACCGCATCAAAAATAATATCTTGAGAAGGTTTATCCACAATTTTATCTGTTGTATCAGAGGTTATCTCATAAATAACTTGTTGAATCGAGCGCTGAGTTTGATTAAGTAAATCTAAATAGCGTTGATCATCATCATTAAAAGACGCATTCTTTTTTTTTGGCATGTATTAATAATAAATCATAGCCACAAAACACGCCAGAAAAATCCTATTTAATAAATCGAGTAATATGATCCATAATCAAATCTGGATATTCAAAAGGAACAATATGGGTAGATTTATTAAGTGTTGCAACCTCACATAAAGGGTGCTTTAAAAGTCGATTTACAGCACTATCAAACAACGTGTTACTATGTTCAGCTCGAATAACCAGAAAAGGTATGGATAGTTTATCTAAGTGGTTCCAAATAAACATATCAATAGAACAGCAATATTCGTAAATGCGAGCTTCCCACGCTTTTGGGAACACCAACGAATAATGGTTGTCTTTTTCATTCCACCGAAACTGTGATGTAATCATTTCACGTAAACAATGATCCGATACATGTTTAAATACAACTTTAGATCGATAGCGATCAAAAATAGAATCTAAATCCTTAAACGAACTTTTTCGGTATAGCGCTGGCTTAATTAATGGATGAAATTGTTTAGCAAGGCCTAACCCTTTAATTAAATTGTACCCATAACAAAAACGTTTAGAAAAAAGGGCGGGTTCTATAATAATTAAGTGCGAAAAAAAGTTGCGGTGTTGGATAGCCGTCATTAATCCGATCGTACCACCAATAGAGTGTCCAATAAAAACCGATTTGCTACTTGTTTGTTTAAATTGATCAACAAATCGATCCACAAAAAATGTCCAAGTATTAAAAGTAGGGGATTGATTTAAATATTCGGAAGAAATTAGTTCGTAGTTAACTACCGAACCTTCTTTAGATAAAAGGGTCGAAAACGTTTGATAACATTTGCAAGGGAACCCATTAGCCGGAACAAAATTAAACGTAGTCATATCAAAATAGTATCCTATATAAATAAGAAATAAAAGCTAACTATATGGTATAGATTAAAAATAACTATTTGTCATGTTAAAAAAATATGATATTCTTTGAAACTATGTTAATTGTAAAGAAATTTAAATTTGAAGCTGCTCATCGTATTGCGAAAGGCTATAAAGGGATCTGTGCCAATATTCATGGCCACTCTTGGAACGGAGAAATTCATATCCAAATTGAGAAATTAGATCAATATGGTATGGGAATCGATTTTAATGATATTAATCCTTTTATAGATATCATAACCCAACAAATGGATCATGGCATTTTATTATATAAAGAAGATCATGACGTTGTAAGCTTTGTTGAAAAACAAGGGTATAAAGTTTTGTTATTTAATGATAATCCCACTTGTGAAGTGGTTGCTAATTATATTTATGACTTAGCTATTGATCATTTTAAAAAAAAATCACAGCATATTGCAGTAAAGCAAGTAATAATTGAAGAAACGTGCGATGCCAAAATAATTTGGCCATAACTCGTTTTGATCGTTAAAAAGGAACAACTAACTAAATCCTTAATAGGCTTAGGATTTAATTATAACCTATCAATTAAAATTCGTGACTTATAACGTGTTTTTTGCTAATATTAGTCTAAAAGTTACAGAAGGATTGTGAAGATGAAACAATATTTACAAAGCTCAATAGGAAAAAAACAAATCGTAGCGATTACAGGTTTAGCATTAGTATTATTTTTAATTGCTCATTTATCGGGAAACTTATTATTTTTTAAGGGTCCTGAAGCTATTAATAATTACAGTAAGTTTTTAAAAGATTTAGGTGCAGGTTTATGGATTGCTCGATTAGGTCTTATTGGCGCTTTTGTTCTTCACGTTGCATTTATCATTATTTTAACAATTCAAAATAAAAAAGCTAGAAGTTATAGTTACTTAAAACCACTACATCCAAAAACAAGAAAGTTAACGACTCAATTAATGAGACTATCAGGACTGTTTTTATTTGTATACGTTGGGGTGCATTTATACGACTTTACCTTTACACCTCATACAGATCTAAATTCGACGATAGATGGTGAATATTTAGGTCTTTATGGACATATGGTTACGTATTTGAAAAGTCCAATTCGATCTATTTTTTACATATTAGCTATGATATCCGTAAGCTTACACTTAGCACATGGTGTTCATAGCGTCGTTCAAACAATGGGATTTAATCACCCTAGGTACACACCTTTAGCAAAAAAGACAGCTAATGTAATTTCTTTATTGCTAGGTCTTGGATTTTCTTCGGTTCCTATATATATATTATTTTTTCTTTAGATTAAAGATTATTTAATTTTATTACAATTCCTAGTTGAGATAATCCGCCACCAAATCCGTGTAGTATCAGTGTGTCCTTATTTTTTATCTTTCCTTCATCATGTGCAATAGCAAATGCTAAAGGTATCGATGCCGCCGATGTGTTACCGCACAGGGTTAAACTTAACAGGGTTTTTGATATTGGATAATTAAGTCGGTCACAAACGGCTTCTATAATTCTTAGATTAGCACTATGTGGAATAAACCAATTAATATCAGTAAGCGATAGATTAGATTTATCAATTAACTCATTAATACATTTTGGGATATTAGATACAACCCAGCGATATATATCTCGACCACTTTGTGTAATAGTTTGACCAATGCCTTTGTTTAATTTATTAGATAACCCATTACATACAAGATGATGACCTAAGTCGCCATAAGACTGTTTAATAAACGCTAAAAAGTCTGTTGATGATCGATCTTCTAATAAAAAAGCAGCAGCTCCATCACCAAACAAAATACATGTAGTACGGTCTTTCCAATCCACTAATTTAGACATTGCTTCAGCACCAATTACCAGTACTTTTTTATTCATTCCCGAGTTTATAAGACCGACTGCATACTCTAGAGCATAAACAAACCCAGAGCAGGCAACATTAATATCAATAACGCCAGCGTGGGAAGATTTAATATGTGCTTGAATACGACTAGCTACATTTGGGCAATAATAGTCCGCTGTCATTGTAGCAACTATAATATGATCGACATCATCTAAATTAATATCTGATTTTTTTTGTAAATTATCAACGGCTTTTATGGCTAAGTCACTAGTAAACTCATCGTCACGACAAATACGTCGTTCCTTGATACCCGTACGCTGTATAATCCATTCATCAGAAGTATCAACCATTTGTTCTAATTGTTGATTGGTTAATATTTTTTCTGGTAAATAGTGACCAACCCCAGTAATACTAGCTCCCATTTTTATTTCTCCTTAACAACATGATGATTTCCCCTTTGTCTTGTTCTGAATCTTAAACGGACCATAATGAACATTTTGAGACCCTTCAATTTTAAAGTGAGGACTAAATCGAGACTTAGTTAATATCCTTGCTAAATTGCCCGATATAGGTGTTGGCTGTTTTGTTTTGAATGTAGTATTTTGATCCCATATAAACTGATCCCTGTAGTGATCGATAGTACCCTGGTAGATTCCTACTTGACCATAGTCTTCTTGATCATCTTCCAGTTCTAATTTAAACGCCCGTACAACACTGGATGTAAATGCATAGTCTGATAATACCTTACTGATTTCAGGCGAATTAATAGCTAGGTTCCGTTGTGAAACATAATTAAAATCTAAAAAGCCTGCTAATCGTAATAAGCGTCGAAGATCGTTGCTATAAATAGCACCACTTAAGCATTCTCCATATAAAACAGGATCTTGTTGTAATAGTTCCGAAATGCGTCGATTAACAAAAATATCAGAAAAATAAAGTTCTCCTCCTGGCTTTAAAATACGATAAATTTCGTTAAAGACCGATTGTTTTTGTGGCGATAAATTGATAACACAATTAGAAATAACCACATCAATTGACTGAGATGATATCCCACATTCATGCAGGTCTTCGATATAACCTTTTAAAAATCTAACATTTGGTTCTTTAAAACCAAACGCTTTCATTTGAGGTAAAATAGATTGCCTAGCAATATCTAGTTGCCCATCCGTCATATCTACGCCAATAACTTGACCTTCTGGACCAACGCATTGAGATAATAAATATACATCACGGCCACTACCGCACCCCAAATCCAGAACGGTCTTACCATTTAATTCGGCAGGAAGTAAAACACCACAACCATAATACGTGTTACTAACATCTGGAATAATTTTATCTAACAATGATTGATGAACGGGATCTACAGAAGATGGGGTACAGCATGCATTGGTTTTTAAATCTTTAGAAGATGTTAACGTGTTTTCATAATAATCTTTTACTTGTTGATGAATACTAGTCATAAAAACTCCTTTAAAATCGCGCTAATGAAAGTGCGGAATGAGACGTTGTTGTATAATTAATATTAATGGATGAAATAATTGATAAAAATAATGATTTCATAGTTTCGACATTTCTCTTAAATAAATCAACAGCTTTTGAAACAGTAACGGTTTCAAATTGGCCCTGTAAACCAGAATCATAATCGGTAATTAGACAGACTGGTAAATAAGAAATTTCTAATTCACGTGCCAAAATACACTCCGGATAAAGTGTCATATTAATAATATCCCAACCCATTTTAGAAAACCACTGACTTTCTGCTACTGTCGAAAATCGAGGCCCTTGTATAATAACGGCTGTTTTATCCTGATGAAAAGATAGATTATGAGATTTTAAATTTTCTTGAGCTAATTGCATTAAATAGTCACAGAAAGGGTCTGTTCCTGGCATATGTGTAACCGGGCCTGCTTCATAAAATGTATCGTTTCGAGATCGAGTTCGATCTACAAATTGATTAGGGATAACAAAGTCTCCTGGTTTTATCTCACCTTGTAAGCTGCCAGCTGCAGCACCTGCCAAAATAAATTTAACATTTAACGAATGAAGTGCCCAAATATTAGCTAAATAGGGTATTTTATGAGGCATTAAAGAATGATCCTTGCCATGTCTAGCAATAAACACGACCTCCGATTGATTAACTTGTCCAATTACAATATCCGTAGACGGTTTCCCATAGGGTGTATCAATAGATATCGTTTTAGGATTATCTAAAAATGAATAAAAACCAGTGCCACCAATAACCGCAATTTTAGGCGACGTTTTAGTGTCCATTATATAGTAACTTTCTGTTGAACAGTTAAAAAGTCATAGGTGTTAGGTGCTGATAATGGGTTACTATCTAAATCATTTTTTAATTTATGTATACTGCACATATTATCAATATCATACCATTTTGGTAGAACATAATAAACTAAGTCATTCTGTTGAAGACGAAGACAGGTTTCGTAAAAAACATTTGGTGTACTCCATGGCATATCCGTAAAGATGATTTGTGCTAATTCAAAAGATTTAATACCAATTAAATAGTAACCACCATCGTCTGTAGGGCCAATTACGGCATCGTGATCGGTTAACTGCTTGATTGCTTCTACGATGTATTGACGCGGAATATTAGGGCTATCGCTACCCAAAAAAATAATCTTTGGGTATGTAGAGCAAAGAGTCTCCGACATTGAAACCAAGTTTTTACCTAAGTCAGAATGGCGTTGTTGAATATGATTTTTAATTTGCCATTGGTTACAAAACGTAGCTGGTTGTTTTGATTTAACGCAGGGCATAATGGTAACTGATTTTAGCTGAAAACGAGCAAGTGTATCTTTTATCATAGCTTGATATAGCTGCTCTGCAAAATCATCTGATGTTGATACCGCCAATCTTGATTTTACAGGTTCTGTGTTAGCATCTTTAATCATAACAGCTAAACAAGTTCTAGTTGGCGGTTGATTAGACTTTGTAAAAAAAGATGTCATAAATGTGGGACCAGCCCCAAGTATTAAAAATAATTGGATAGTTAGATGTTTAAAAAGCGTATTAAAAAAGCCATGGTTTTTCCATTTTCGAACCGAAGTATTAATATAAAGAGAGCTTAATTTGAACTTATAATTTTGTTTGCGAAATAACTTTAAAAAAAAGAAGTCTTCACAAAAACAATTTAAAAAACCACCTAAAGAATTAAAGGTTTCTTTTTTGACAAACAATACTTGATCGCCAAAATAATAACCCAAGAGACTACCGCGAATCATTGCCCAAAATTGGAGCCATTGATACCTAAAAGATGATTTATTAAAGGATAACGAAAAGCATCCCGCATCATAGTTTAGATGATCAATGATACGAATCGCATCGCCTAAACTTTGCTTATGTAAAAATGTATCAGCATGTAAAAACATTAAAATATGACCTTTAGCAATAGCCGCTCCATAATTCATTTGAATACCTCTACCTTGCGGGGCTAGAATACAGCGATATTGTTGATGTAAATAAGGTTTTATGGAAGATCCTTCTGGATCACCATCAACTAAAATAATTTCGGATCGTTCTCTAAATCTTAGCTTATCGAGATGTGTTAGAAGCGGAAGGAGACTATTCTCTTTGTAAACCGGAATAATAATTGAAATAGCAATGCTCATTAATTTAGCGTTCCTTTGCAAGACGATCCAGACCCTGCCGTACATCCGTAACAGTGGTCACTAACAATAATAGATCGTTGTTGTAATTGATTAAAATCGACATTATGGATATGGTTATTAGTAATAGGGAGCTGTAACATTTGGTTAAAGTCGCAGTCATATAATTGGCCATCCCAACCAACAGAAAGTGTAGATTTGCACATTACATGTGGCAAGGATTTAATATTAAAAGACTGTATTAATAATGCCATATAATTGTCTAGTTGATTGGTTTGTTTTAAATGATCTAAAAAACGTTTGATTGGCATATTTGTAATACAAAATAATTGATTAAATAAAATATTATATTGAGTTAACAAAAAGTCTTTATAGTCTTTTTCAAGGTTGACCTGATTCGGCGGTAGGGTAGGTCCTGTTGGATTATGAACTAAATGAAGCTTAAGATTGTTGTTTGTTTGGCCGTAGCCGAGTTGATTAAGTTTTTGAATGATAGTGATACTTTTTTTAAATACATGTGTGCCACGTTGAAGATCTGTATTATCTTCTAAATAGCAAGGCAATGATGCAATAACCGTGACATTATTTTGAGCAAATAGTGATAAAAAATGAGCATATTTTGGAATTGCTAAAACAGTTAGATTCGATCGAACAATAACCTCGCAATCAATAGCAGCTAATTGCGAAATAAAGTATTCTAAATGGGGGTTCATTTCTGGCGCGCCACCAGTAATATCAACAGTTTTAATAGCATGTGATTTAACAAACGAAATGCAATGATCCATCGTTTCTTGGCTCATAAGTTCTTGTCTGTGTGGCCCCGCTTCAACATGGCAGTGGGAGCATGTTAGGTTACAAAGATAACCGACATTTACTTGAAGGTTTGTTAGTGAATTGGGTTTTAAGGGGAAGTAGTTATGAACTTGTAATTGATTTTTGAATGATTTCATTTAAATATAATAGTATCATAAGAGAGATTGCTAAACTACAAGCTTGCTGATTAGGCTATAGACAAAAACAGGATACAAACCTTGATTTATTCTAAATCGGTTGTATTTACAAATACTTAATTGAGCGTACCCCTTTTTATAATAATTTTATGGAAGAAATAGGATTTGTTTCCAATTTACTTAGTCAATTTAGTTCCGTTGTCGCTTTGAAGATCCTTGCTCTTGAATATGGTTAGTTAAATGGTGTTTTCTTGATGAATTGATCAAAAATTTATGTAGTATATCGGATTTTATATTAGCTCGGTCTAAACAGGCAAATTTAGGGTTAGCTAAAATAAATTGTTCAATGGATTCCAAACTAACTGGCTGCTTTAATGAGCGTGCGTGATTATTAAACTCAATATTAAACTGATTGATAACATTATGTATTAAAATTTTATGAATATTTGCTTCTGAAGCCCCATCGGTCATAACGGCTATGCTATAAACATTATCAACAATAGTAGGTCGACCATCATATTTGTAATCCTTTTTCATTACAGGGATAATATCGCCATCTGGAGTTAAATACTTTGTATTAAATTGTAAGGGAATCTCTTTTCCCTGTCGTTTGATCACTTTATCTTTTGAGTTATAAAGTCTATTAGATAAAAAATAAATAGGCGAATCGCCAGCATTGATAAACGCTAATTTTTTTGTGTTAAAATTATAAACAGCCAAATTCATGGTACATGCATCACATTTTCCTTGAGCAGCAAAGGATTGATCCCAAGTTTTTTTGGTTTTACTTAAAAGAGCCTGATAAATATTACGAATAAGTACATCGGGATCTAAATCATCAAACTGGTTTTCGTTTATAATATCTTGAAGTGATTCAACATATAAATTGGCTAAGACACCATTTAAAGGTGTTCCTGAAACGCCATCGCATATTAAAATTACTTTAAGTTGTTTATTAAGGCCAAATTCTGACATAAAGTATCGATCTTCGGAATAATTAGTATGCCTAACACTGTTGGTATGTGCCGCTCCCAGGTTTCCGTCTAGGTCGCATAACGCAACCGAAATATCATCCTTATTTTGTCCTGCTGGAGTGCTAAATCCGGCAGGTACCGTAAACAAAGAATCCGCAGCATTTTGAACAATTTTTATAGCTAAATCTCTAGCATTGTCATTTCCGTGAGCAAAAAGTAATCGTGTTGATTGAGGTGAAAATCGATCATTAAAAGCCTTAGTTATCGCTTTTGTTAAATTTGTTGAAATAGTCGAACTATATGGTTTGATTCCTAGGCTGACAGAGTTTTTATTAGACTTTTTAGAAAAAGCTAGCGGAGAAGAGTCTTCAGCTGCGGCACAAGCTATGGATGTATTCTTTTTAATTGCGGCTTTGGCAAAAACTCTTTTTTTGTCACATCTTATGCTACCTGTTTCTAAAGAGGAACATCTTGTATCATTAGATGTTCTAGCACTAGAAATACGACACGTTGTTGTTTCTATAGCTCCCGGATTAATTGACTTAATATGTGTGTGGCTAAACTTAGGTAAAGGTATCTTACCAGACATCCGTTTAGCTGTAGGGGGGCTAGACCTATATATAGCTGGAACTTTAGGCCGTTTACTTTTTAAATTAGAATATTTCAAACTTATATCAATCGCCGCAGATTGAGATTGAGTTGTCATAGTCTCCGAAACGGTTACTATAGGTTGTTTTTGTAGATTTGTCCCTCTTTTTTGAGAGTTTATTAACGGATTTGGTGTATTCATGAACATCTCCAAAAAAAATTAGTATACATATTATCGAAAAAATAATAGGAAAAGTTGCAAGAAATTTAATTGATAGATTATAGCTATTTTAAAGATTTTAAATTGTAACTAGTTAAGAATACTTAATATAGAAAGTTTTCTAATAATATTGACTTATTTTGTTAACGTAATAGGTGGTGAATAAAGGCCTTTATAGTCTTTAACCCAGAATTCGCCAGTATCCAAAAATTGTTTAACCGTTGTAAACTGATAGCGATATCGAGTTGCTCTAATATATGTTGGTGGTTTTTGTTGAAATGGATTTGTCTGTAGTAAATTTAATACCGATGATTCATTATGTAATAACCGAACCAATAGCTTAATATACCAATCATTATGTTTGTAATGTCCCAACGCAGCAAACCACATTTGCCAATCTAAACGAGGGTGATAGGGCTGGACCCAACCAGGAAAAGAGGTCGTATCATTGGGTTTATATTTAAACTGATAAGGCTCCCAGTGTTTTCCATCAAAGCTTCCAGAAATCTCAATTTCATATCGTTGTGTTGTCATATTTGCAAATAACCCATAGGTATTAACTATTCGAAAGCTCATGATTTGAGTTGATATAGACGAAATATGTCTTAATGACAATGTGGGATAAAAACGTGCTAATTCTAAGTTTAAACCCAATAAGATAATTACAGCGCTAATCAAACATGGAAGACCGATCAAATATAAAGATCTATTTTTTAGCGGACCGCTTTTAATAGGTACTCTATTTTTAAACCAAGAAAAAAAGGCAAGGTCCGAATCTTTGAGTAAAAAAATACATAAACTTATGGTTAAAAAATTAAAAAAGCAATAATTACCAGTTAAAATAATCATCGCCATTAAAAGCACGATTCCATAAAAACAGACCTTTCTAGCAAAAGAAAATGGAACTAATATTAGCCAAGGGAATAATAATTCAATAACAAACATAATGAAAACCGATAACCGGTGTAACCAATTTGGTAACTGGTGCATTATCCAGCCGCCAATATGAGGAAGCGGTTGTGTATAATAATGATAGGTTAGGGCTGTAAACGATAGCCAGGTAGGGTCGCCACTAAATAATTTTACAACACCAGATCCAAACATTAATCTAAAAAGAAGAATCCTAAATGCCCAAATAACCCACCGATTAACCGGCTGGTCATGACATTGTTTTCTAATATCAAAAGAACATAAAAAAAGGGCTAAAAACCCAACTTCTAATAGTAAAATATCCCATTGAAAACTTAAAAAAGCTTGTCCCACAGAAGTAAATGATAAATATAACAACCAAAGTAACGCTAATATTGGCCATGACCCAATATAAAAAAAAGCGATAATAGATAATAAAATACCTAATAAGCCAATTGAGTTAATAAAAAAATCTGAGTTAAACCAAGCAAATATCGTTGGAAACTTTAAAAATGGAACGTCTTGAAAGTGGTTTTTGATTAGCGCGATATAGTCAATAATCGGTGTAATTCCCGTACTTGAATATAACCCATCAATTTGAAGAAATAGTGAGCCAAACGCAACAAAGTATATAATTGCTAAGAATTTTAAAAAAAGGTAACGGCCATAAAAAAAGTCATAAGTAACAGCAGATTCTTTTTTATTATTTAAAAATAGTATCAAAATTCGGAAACGATTGGCGGTAACGTTTATGAATTTAGTTAACATTAAATGGTATCGAATGTGGGTTCTTGATTTGATAGCTATCTAAAAACGTATTAATTTTTTGTTTAGAATGATCAAAACAGCTCAGCTCAGTTCCCTTGTCATTGTAATCACTAGGTTGATTTGTATACGTGCTTTCAAAAATTTTATCAGCATTACCAACTTCAAATCCATCTCGGAGAGGGAGACTCTTGCTTTGTTGTGCTGATGATAATTTATTCAAACTAGTTTCTAAAATACCTCGATAAGCAAATTCAACATAAGAACCACTAATGTCATAAGTCCCGTCAGGAAAATTAGCCGAAATAATGCCCGATTGAGTCGAGCTTTGTAATAATAGTCCATCATTACTAATTTGTAATGTAGATCCCTTAGGACTATTCAATTGAAATCCTTCTTGTTGTAAAAATTGATTAAAGTTAGACATGATAGTTCTATATTCTTCTCGTAATTTTATTTTTAAAATATCAGGATTATCAAAATACTGCTCAAAGTGAGCGTCTAAGTTTTGTTGATATCCAAATGACTGAAGAGAGTTTACTGTTAATGTGAAATGATTTAAATAATACTGATTGTACATAACCCAAGATAAATATTCGGATTGATTTCGAACATAATCAAAGTGTTCATAAGTAGGTGTTGGCCAAATACTGGTATGTAAGTAATCTATAACGGCTGTAGTATCGTTTAAATCAACCGAGTCAATCGTGTCATTGATTTGGTCTAAATAGGGTGCAATATATTGCTTAATAGTAGGTGTCTCATCTAACCTGAATTCGCTAATAAATAGTCGCGGTATGGCAGGGTTAGGATGCTTAAGCCAAACAGCCGTGATTTTTTTTTGAGTAAAGTTAAAGGGTGTTCTGGTCTTATCATCAAATTGAACCGAAAATCCATAAAAAAGAAATAACGTTAATAGAGAGCGAACATCAATGGTTCGAAAGGCAATATGATCATTTTGGATAGTATCCCCACGTTCAATCATTATTTTAAAAATCTGTTTAGCATCAGGAACACGATCAAAATAATAAAAAAGTAGACCAGAAATAATGGTAACTAGTTGTTGCTCAAGTTTAGATGAGGTTGGAGTCGTTTTATTAAAATAGTTAATAATATCGTTTGTTTCCACAATATTAACTCCCTTTTTAATTAAAAATGTTACAGCTTATTATACATTTCTTTAAGTAGATTCTCAGTTTCTTCAAAGCCGATGCATTCATCCGTAATAGATACACCATAATCTAATTCATTTAAGTTAGATTTAATAGGTTGATTACCTTCTTTTATGTTACTTTCTACCATCATTCCAATGATATTCTTATTTCCGTTAAGTATTTGATCACAGACACTGTTAAATACTTTATGTTGGTTTTTTGCTTTTTTCTCTGAATTGCCATGGCTACAATCAACTAAAATTTTATTACAAACCTTTTTTGAATTAAGAACATTAATAATATCTTTAATACTATCAGCATAATAATTAGGTCCTTTATTTCCTCCTCGTAGAATAATATGACAAAGCTGATTACCTTTTGTTTTTACTAAAGAGGCTTTTCCATCTTGATTTACACCAATAAAGGTATGAGGATGAATAGCTGCTTGAAGTGCATTAATCGCTGCTAAAATACTGCCATCTGTACCATTTTTTATTCCAACAGGCATTGAAAGCCCACTCGTCATTTCACGATGAGGTTGTGACTCTGACGTTCTAGCCCCAATCGAAGACCATGAAACAAGATCGGCATAAAATTGTGGTAAAATCGGATCTAAAAGTTCACAAGCGGTAGGCATTCCTATATTTAAAATCGATAGTAATAACTCTCGACCCACTTGTAGTCCTAATTTTAAGTTAGTAGAACCGTCTAGATTAGGGTCGTTAATTAACCCTTTCCAGCCGATTGTTGTTCTTGGTTTCTCAAAATATACTCTCATTACAATATATAATTTATCATTAAACTGTTGATGTAATTTATATATTTTTTGTGCATATTCAAGGGCAAGTTTTGGGTCATGAATAGAACAAGGGCCTACAATAATTAACTTTCGTGGATCTTTACCCGTTAAAATATTATTGATTATGTTTCGAGATTCAAATATCAAATTAGCAATAGTTTCAGTAATTGGAAATTGATTTTTTAACTCTTGAGGAGATGTGATGGGATGTAATTTTTCTATATTTATATTT
This sequence comes from Candidatus Marinamargulisbacteria bacterium SCGC AG-410-N11, assembly GCA_003265895.1. GTDB lineage: Bacteria > Margulisbacteria > Marinamargulisbacteria > AG-410-N11 > AG-410-N11. The sequence continues at coordinate 18,902 of QFBS01000019.1, forward strand.
TCTATTATTTTCATTAATGGCACCTAACTTTTTAAAATCATATCTTACATAGTAAACGTGAATGAATCGGAAATCAACATCAAACCAATCTCATCGCTATATTCAAACTAAAAGAATACATGTTTTAGTTAAGAAATAAAAGGGAATATTTATAGTAAAGGAACTATTTAAAAGGAAGGAGGGACTTGTGTTGAGAAAATATAAAGTAGTTGTTATTACTATGATATTAACCTTAATCTTAATCAGTTGTGGTAAAGCAACGAAGTCAACAAAGTCCCAGACCTCAACGGCTTCATCATCTAGTCAAGCCAACACAGAACAACAAACAACAAGCCCAACCTTTTTACAGGGGCGAATCCTAATTCATGGCGAAGTTCTAAACTCTGTATCTACCGAGGAAGACTCTATTGGCGTCTCCCTTCAAAGCTTAGATAATACGGTGGTAACTGGAAAGGTAACATTAGACTTTAAGCAAGAAACGATTCGGGTTGTAAATCATTATTTAAAAGACTATAACCCTGTAATTAGGTCTAAAATTGATAATAATGGTAAATATAGTCTCGATTTAAGTCAGTTAACCACTGAACAATTAAAGTTATCTCATTTATTAGCAGAACGATATCAAAATGGAACGTTAGATTTGGTATTAACTTATATTCAAGAACCCTCATTAAGTACTAGTCGACCTAAATCTATAGTTCAAGATATAACCGATCAAACTCACAATGCTTCGATAATGGCCAATTCATCATTGATGGTCCAAAATCAGTTACTAAGTCAGCATCCTAGCCAACAAGTTGCTAAAAATCCAGACCCTTTACCTGGTACAAGCACAGCATTTCATAGTTTATATAGTAAATTTGAAACTAATTTAAAACCATCGACATTTATACCCATTCGGACAAATTCTTCTAGTAATACGATAGAGTCTAGAGAGTCTTCGATATGGACGGTTTTACAAGAAGGTAAGATAAAAGCAGATCAGTTAATAGACACTAATTCGGATTTGAAAAAGTCACTAAATACATTAGAGTCTACTATAACTAAAGCCGCCGATACTATTGTGGAAAATCAAGAATTTGATAAAGTTCCTGAAATTAGGCCAATCAGTAACCCAAACGTAAAGATAAAACTAAATGAAGAGTTTATTAATGTATTTAAAAAGTCTGCAGAAAAAAGAGAAAAGAAACAAGCTGAATTAGTATCTAAAAATGCAGAAGTAGAAACCGAAAAGACAATACCAGATAAAAAAGAAGATTCTGTAAAAAATACTAACGATAGTCTCGAAAATGACGTAAACGAAGAATTTGAAAAAGATACAGCGACACCAAATGAACAGGAGCCTACTCAACCCAAATCGACAAGTACAAAAATGGCCTGGATTAAGTTTAACCAAGGTAACTTTGAATTTAATACATCAGATAACTTTGATGTGGTAGCCGATTTTGAAAATAGTAAGATATCTGGCGTTAAAATTGCAGAGCATAGTTCATTAACAAACGTTCAGATTGATAATGTAGAGAACATTAAAAATGCCGAATTAACATCAATTTCAAATTTAACAATAAAGAAAAGCGATGGGACTATCGAAATTGCAAAAATAGAATCAAAGACCCATTCACGACCTACTGTAAAATCACCTATTAATCGAGTAACCTTATTCGAAGATAGCTCAATATTTACAGTAGAGTTAAGGAATACTTTTGAGGATAAAGATGGGGATACCTTAAAATATGAATTTGAAAATCAACAAAGTTCAGTTCAATTAAAAACAAAACAAGATGAGTGGATTGCAAATCTAACTATTAAGGGAAGTCAAGTTAATATTGACCCATTACCAAATAAATTTGGACAATCCTCCGTCCAGGTATATGCGATCGATGATAATGATAATCGGATTAATACAACATTAAGTATCCATATTATTTCTGTAGTAGATAAGCCATTAGTAAAACTAATCGATAATCAGTCGTTAATTACAAAGGAAGATCAACCAATTAGTATTCCATTCTTAATTGAAGATATTGATTCATATGAATTTACATTTGATATTAATTTACAAAGTTTAGGTGTCGCAACAGTTAATATTACAGATCGACAGCAAAACGTCACTAATGCAGAGTTAAGAATTATTCCAAAACAGTATAATACCGTCCCTATCCCGGTAACCTTATCTGTATTTGATGAAGCTCAACAAAGTGACACTGTGCAGTTTAAAGTTGATATAATCCCTCAAAATAACCCACCACAAATAGTAACGCCAAATATAAATTTAGTAACATTAAAAGAAGATGTTAAAAAAGTAATCCCATTAACAATTTTTGACCCAGATGACAAATATTTCGATATTTCCTTCCAAAATCAACCAACAAATATGAGCTTAATTAGCAATAAAAAAAGTATTTTATTAACTATAGTACCAACACGTAATTTTATTGGTGATAGTTTTGTAAATTTAGTAGTAAAAGAGAAAAAAGATAAAGGAGGTACAAGTGTTTATAAATTAAAGTATTCGGTTACCCCCTCTAATGATCCACCCTATGTTAAAAATGCCTTTATACCTAAATCGATAAAAGATATTGATCCTGTATTACAAATTAAGTTGACCGATATTTTTGATGATGTTGATTCAACAGACCTAACATTTTATTTTGATATAGAAAAAAAATTAAAGGATATTAATAATGTGCAAATCACAGCTAATATTGTTGAGAATAATCTATTAAAAATAAACCCTAAAAAAAATGCGAAAGGGTCCATCGAAATACCAGTATATTGCTTTGATCAGGAATTTAGGGTAGTAGAAAATTTTAAATTATATATTTTTAACGAAAATGATCAATTAATTATTAAGAATCCTATTAAAGAAGTTATACTACAAGAAGAGTTTCTTGCTACCGATGAGAAGAGAGTGATAAATTTATCGAATATTTTTTATGATGATGATGGGGGAAAAATAGATGTGTCAATTCATTCTACTGTTATTGATCCTTTATATTCCAACAACATGTTTTTTGGTATTTCAAAAATATTTGATCAATCTTTAGAAGAAAAAAATGGAGAGATGATATTAACGTTATCATCAATCCAAGACTTATATGGAAGGGCAACCGTAAACTTGATTGCAAGAAGCCTAAAAGAAGGATCAGAAACAGAATATGAGATTCTTAAGGAAAGTTTTGATATTGTCATTAATAATATCAATGACCCTCCGGTATTAAATAAAATAGAAGATCTTACATTTAATGAAGATGAAACAGCAACTATTCCATTAACTGTTGTTGATAATGATTCTAAAGAATTTACATTTGTTATTCAGCAAGATGATGATATTAAATTGCAACAGTTAGGAACATCGGTTTTGGTGGTTCCTAAACCTCATTATTTTGGAACAAAGCAGGATGTTACAGTAGCGGTATATGATAAAGCTAATTTAAAAGGTAATGAGCAAACATTTTCAATTAATGTATTACCGATAAATGATAAACCCACAGGCGAATCAAATCAAATAACTCTATTAGAAGATAGTCCTCTGGAATATGTTTTAGTCGGGGATGATATTGATAAAGATCCATTAACTTATGAAATTACAAAAAATCCATCAAAAATATCGTTTACAGCTAATTTCCCAAATACAACAATTTTACCTAATCAAAATCAAAACGGAATTGATGTTTTTAAATACAAGGTTAAAGATCAGGATTCTGAATCGGAAGAATATACAGTAACTGTTAATATTTTAGAAGTGAATGATGCCCCGTCAATGGTAATAACTTCTATTAATATTAATGAAGATTTTGGGATCTATAATGCAATAAACGTAACTCAAATTTCAAAAGGAAATGTAATAGAAGATCAACATCAAGAAATAGAATTTGAAATTATTGAAAATAGTAATCCAAATTTATTTAATAATGGACCAATAATTAAACAAGATGGAACTGTATTTTTTGAAACAAAAGAAAATATATTTGGAAATTCAAAGTTAAATATTATTTTAAAAGACGATGGGGGGACAGAAAATAATGGGCAAGATATCTCCCAAGAGAATATTTTGGATATTACAATAAATCCAGTTAACGATAAGCCTTTTATTATTAAAGACTTAACCGAGGTAATTATTCCAAAGGATTCTAATGAAATTAATTTAGATAGTATATTTGGAGATATAGAAGTAGCACCACTTACATTTGCTATTAAGAGCAATACAAATAATACGATTATACAACCTGTCTTAAATGGCAATATGTTAATTTTAAACTACCCATTAAATACAGATGGCGAGTCGACAATTACGGTAACAGCGGCAGATGAAGAATACACAATCGAGGAAACGTTTATGGTTAAAGTTGTGGATGTAAACGATCCTCCTCAATTTAGTGAAATCAACAAAGCGAAGCGAATAACAAATGAAGATGTCCCTTTTATATTAGATATCCCAGTCACAGATGCAGATACCGAAACAATAGTTTTAACAACAGAGCCTAACAAAGATTTGGATTTAGAGGTATTGCCAAATTATCAAATAAAAATAAATCCAAAAAAAGATGTTTTTGGTGATTTTACAATTACTATAAAGGCAGACGATAATGACCCATTTGAACCCAAGCAAACTATTAAAGACTATTTGATAACCGTTCTACCTGTTAATGACCCACCAAGTATTCTAAATAAAGATATGATTCATTCATTTAAAGAAGACCGAGTTAAACCAATAGAATTAAATATCCAAGACGTTGATGATACAACCTTTTACTATAAAATCAAGGATGTTCAACATTTTAACTTAAATACTCAACAACAAAACTCGGTTGTTAGTGTCGAGCTAGTTGATAATAAACCTATTCTTAATTTAGTACCGGCCGCCGATTATTTTGGACGAATAGATGTTACATTAGAAGTCAATGATAAGCAGGATCAGCAATTAGATAAATTATCGGTTACAAAAGTATTTTCATATGATGTTATTGCTATTAATGACGATCCAAGATTGAAGCAGGATATTGAGTTAAAACCAATTCTAGAGGATAGTAATCCAATCCAAGTTGATTTTAACCAATATTTTGTCGATGTTGATAATGATCCTATGAGCTATAGTGTTGTATCAACTGCAAACAAGATAATAAACTTATCAGAAAAAGATGGAATACTTACGATTAATCTAAAAGAACATCAACATGGAAAACCTAAAATTACAGTCTCTGCTAAGTCTGATAAGCCTACAGAGTTACCATTTGAGTATACATTTAATATAACGATATTACCTGTCGATGATCCGCCACTATTAACAACACCGATAAACAGTTTTTCGATAAATGAAGATCCCATTAATACGTTATCTAATCGAATTAGAAATTATGAAATAGGAGCCAGAATCAAGACTCATATCAAATTGACAGATCACTTTGAAGACGTTGACTTAGATGGTCTCTCATGGAATGTTGTTGACTGTGATACAACTAAAATTAGACATAATATTGATCAAGAAAAGAACGAGTTAATATTAGATTATGTTAAAAATAAACATGGTGAAGTTCCAATAAGAGTATCTTGTTCTGATGGTATAACCACAGTATTTGAAAACTTTACAGTTACAATTAAGTCAATTGAAGACTCGCCAGAGCTAATCTCAAGATTGAAAGAAATTAAGGTTAATGAAGATAGTCATCCAACTGAAATTGATTTGAATACTATTTTCTTTGATGGCGATAACGACCCATTACAATTTTATATTGTGGATCAAAAAAATAACGAAAGTAATCATTTAGATAATAACTTTTCACACTTAGAGATTCACAACCAAAAATTAAACATAATCTATTTAGCCAATAAATACGGTGAAATGTTTTTTAAGTTAAAAGCAATCAGTGATACAAACAAAGATGGTGTTATAAACAATCAAGATGATTTTATCACAGAAAGTGTTAAATTAATTGTAAATTCAGTGCCAGATATACCCGAAGTAAAAAATAATGTTGATGATATCCAGTTAAACGAAGATTCTCCCAATACACTCGTAACGGTTAAGGTATATGATCCTAGAACCGGTAAAAAGTTACCAGACAAAACATATAATCAGATAAAAATACCATTAACCGATACATTTATTGATGCAGATGGTGATTATATTACCTATGATGTAACAAACACAAATACTGAGTTTATTACAACTGAGGTACGAGATAATAATATGTTATACATCAATTATAACGTTGGAAAGCACGGTACTTCAAAGGCAATGTTAGATGCAATAGCAAGAGATGGAACAGGTAGCTTAACCTTCTTAATTCATGTAGTAGGTGTAAATGATATCCCTGTTATTAACGATCAACAAATTACGATAAAAGAAAACAGGCCCATAGATACCGTGGTAACAACAATCGTTGCAACCGATGAAGATAGTCCTGATGGCGATACCGTAACAATGGAGATTTTAAATACAATGCCAAACAATATGAATCAACAAAATCCAGCCGCTGAACATTTTTATTTAGAGCAAAGCACAGATAAGCCATTTGAGTTTGACTTGAAAATAAAAAAGAATTTAGATTTTGAAACATTAGGAGGCAACCTTAAACTAGCTCTTAAAGTTATCGATTCTTTTAATGCCTGGTCAGAAGCCACGATTAGTATTGAATTGGAAAATATAAATGATCAACCTAATTTTAAAATGATAAACGATGGAAACCAAAATGCTGATCAAGGATTTATTAAGGTAGATGAAGATAGTAACTTAGTAACCATTCAAAATTTTATTCATAATATCGATTTAGGAGATCAATGGACCTGGGAATATTTTTCTAATGGGTTAGGGTATAACTGGAAACAACAAAAACTTGAGTCGATAACCATTCAACCAAAGCAATTTACTGATATTTTTGAGATAATGCCCACACTTGAAGACAATAAGCATCTTACATTTAAAACAAAACAACATCAATTTGGAGATATCGAATTTGATGTAACATTAAAAGATTCAGGTGGTACCGCTTTTAATGGACAAGACACTATTGTAAAAACATTAAGAATATTAATTGAAAGTGTTAATGATATTCCAACCATTCAAGGAGATTCAAAGACAGGGCCAGAAGATCATTCGATTAGTTTAGTCTTAGTGGGACATGACAATGATGAAAATGAAACCCCAATCTTACAGTATAGTATCGATCAAGATCCATTAAACGGAAACGCTACGATTAATGGCAAGAGTTTAACATATACACCTAACGAGGATTATTTTGGGCAAGATACACTAACTGTTATTGCAACAGATAAACATCACGCAAACTCTAGCCCAGCAACAATCCAATTTAACATTACGCCAGTAAAAGATACTCCAGAATTTAAAAATAGCCAAGATATTCGATCTTTAGACGAGAATGAGGTAGGTCCTGTAAACATAGGCTCAGAAATTATTATCGATGATCCTGATAGTACGATTGAATTAAGTATAAAAACAGGAGATAAAGACTTGTTTGAAGTAATTAAAGCTGTCGACAATAATCAGTTTTATATTGGATTAAAGCAAGGGAAATCATTGGATTTTGAATCTAAATCAACATATGACTTAACCCTAAAAGCTGTAGAGAATAATGGTAATTTATCATCGGAAGCAACTATTCAAATAACAGTTAATGATGTCAATGATCTGCCGGTAATTAATGGCAATCCTTCAACTGCAGTTCATGAAGATCATAAATATACATTTACCCCTACTGCCCAAGATCAAGATAGTAATGCTCAATTCACGTTTTCGATTAATCAAGATTTATCGACATGGGCAAGTTGGTTAAGTTTTGATTCAAAAACAGGAACCTTAGAAGGAACTCCATTAAATGACGATGTAAAAACATATGAAAATATTATCATATCGGTAGATGGTGGCGGGGTAAACGACCTTAGTTCTCTAAATTCATTTGATATTAACGTTATTGCTGTTGATGATGCCCCAGAAATAAAAGCCGTCATTCAAGATATTCAAGTAGATGAAGATAGTGCAGATATAACGTTAGATTTAAATGATTATTTTAAAGACATCGATAGTGCTTTATCATTTCAAGTAGAGTCAAATGCTAATGCAAATGCAAATGCTAATGCTAATTCAGATATAGTAGAGACCTCTATTCAAAATGGCAATCAATTAATTATAGATCCTAAATCAAATAAAAATGGGTTATCTAGTATTACCGTTCAAGCTAGTTCAAATGGTAAAAGTGTTAGTCAAACATTTAATATTACAATTAATTCAATCAATGATGCTCCAAAAATAACAAGCACTTTCTTACCAAATATATTTGAAGATCATGATTATTTATATCAAGTTTTTGCTCATGACGATGATAATGATACGTTAACGTTTACAGGCACCACGATTCCAAATTGGTTAACGTTTGAACTGGCAACTAAAAAATTAAAAGGAACACCTAATAATAGTAACGTAGGCAATCATCCAGTCGTAATTACCGTTACCGATGGTAAAGGTGGTCAAACGGAGGATTCATTTACGATTACAGTTATGAACGTAAATGACGCCCCAAGAGTTACATCCCAAGCAATTACGCAGATAGATGAAGATGTTTTGTATGAATATACAATTACAGCAGTCGATGATGAGGGTGATACTATTACCAAAATGGTGTCAAAAAAGCCAAGTTGGTTAAATTATAACTCTGCAACTAGTACATTAACCGGAACGCCTACAAACAGTGACGTCGGTAGTCATGACGTTGAAATGTCAATTGCAGATCCAAATGGAGGCATTACGCCATATTTATTTTCAATTATAGTTAAAAACACTAACGATCCTCCCACTATCGATTCAATTGTGATTCAAAATAACAAGGGCACTCTCAATACAAGTAACCCTACAATAGATTATGATCTATTAACCAATGATGGACAGAATGGAACGGGGTTAGATGAATTAGAATTAAAGGTAACGGCAAGCGACCAAGATCAAGGCGATTCAATAAATTATGAATTAGTAAATAGTCCCACTTGGTTATCAATTAACGGGAACATTATTTCAGGAAGAGCAGATAAAAGTGTAATAACAAGCGGAGAAGATAAAGTAATTGAATTTACTGTAAAAGCAAAAGATAGCAAAAATGCATCTCATGAACTAACAAAAAAGATTAGAATTTTATTAGACACCGATGACGATGGCATTATGGATCTAACCGATGACAATGACGATAACGATGACATTTTAGATCTATACGATCAATATCCAAAAGATCCAACCAAAGTAATAGATCTTCCTAGCTTAGCTACAAATATAGGCGATCAAAGTAATAATATAAATAGTCAAGTTCAATTATGGTTTGACTCAT
>QFBS01000002.1 GCA_003265895.1 Candidatus Marinamargulisbacteria bacterium SCGC AG-410-N11
TTAAAAAATAATATATATGAATTTGGTTAGAAGGTAATTGAACCATAAACACAACTGTTAATCATGATATTTATTAGGACTCTCTCATAATATATTTATCGGTTACTAATTTACGAGAAAAATCATGTATTTTTGGTAAGGACAAATCATTTATTTTTCTTTCATCAAGTTTAAGTGAATTTAAAAATTTAACAAAATTAAAAGATGGGTCCAAATTAGGCACATGACCTGTTTTAATTTTAGATACGTTGAGTCCTATAGATTTTGCGAAGTCATAGTGATGATCAGTAACTACAGTATCTGTTTCCCCAAAAAAAAGAAACGTATTTTTATTCTTTAAGATGTTAATCTCATCACTTGAAAAATTTAATTGGTTTCTTTGGTTAATGATATTAATAATACAGTCTAAAGGGTGGCGATTAGTATCAACACTATAAGCTAATTGAGTGGAATTAGTAAGATGATCCGGCACATTTCCTCGGCCTGCATTATATTCAAGTATATTTTGGAATTTGTTCTTTGGGAAAACACAACGTTTTAAAATAAAATTAATACATTTATATGTTAAAATAATATCCATGAAAGAAGCCGTATAGCCAACACCAACTGGTGAAAACGCTAAAACTTTACTAATATTTAATTTTAATCGAGGTACTAACTTGATAGCATAAAAACAAGAAATTGAATGAGCAACAATTTCAAATGGCTTTGAACCTGTAATCGCAGCTAAGCATATTTCTAAGTTATCAATAGTAGAAGATATAGAGGCTTCGTTAGAAGAGGAAGATCCTCCTGAATTAAGCAAATCAAGAGCTATAATATTATAATGATCTAAAAGATTGTCTATATTAGAGTAATATTGAGAAAGGGAAGAGAGATTTAATCCTGCTAATAAAATCATTAATGGTTTAGTTTGTAATGAGTTTCTTGTAAAACTTAAATAGTGAAAAATAGATTTATCAAAAATACAGAAGTTAGTAGAATAAGTAACATTATTGATTTTATTACATAGGTCTTCTTCGAATAAGTAATAACCCTTAAAATTATTGATATGATCTTGGAAAAAAGTAGGAATCCAAGGTTTTTCTGAAAATGAATTTTTAATCTTAAAAGAAAAATCTAAATTTTTATGAAATTTATTTTCTAAATTAAAGTCTTTTAGTTTGCAGAGCGGTTCATTTGGGTAAGCGGATGATTTAAACTGTGAATTATTTTGTAACCTAAGTGAAATAGTTTTGAAGTTCATAATGAAGATAATAATGCTTGTAAATCAAAAACAATCCTACCACTTTTAGTGAATTTATGTAAAGCTATTTCACGAATAATAAATGCTGTAATTGAAGTAGCTGTACTAACTGAGCTAGAAACTTGAGGACGTCCGATAAGTGTTTTATTGATAGCCTTTAATGAATCTAAAACAATCGGACTAATATTTTTTTTATCAACAAATTTTAGAACAATTTCATTGATCTGAGAAATATTTGAAAGATCTGACTCTAAAATGATACGAATATCATCATCTGTTAAAAGCCCATGTAATATCGGTAAGTTTGGATTTAAATCAAATCGTTCAATATCAAAAATTAAGCGATCTCCAACTGAAGTAGCCATTAAAAGAGGGATTTTATGTTGTTTTGCATATTTTCTTAATTCTATCTTTATAGTAAAGTCATCTATTTCATCAATAATTAGATTAGATCCCAGTATAAACTGCTTTAAATTTGATGTTGATAACTTTTGAAAGGAATTAACGTTGCAATAAGGATTAATTTCAAATAGTTTTCTAGCAGTAAAGTCAGTTTTTTGAAGATTAATTTCATGAACTCCAGAAAAAATACGATTTAAGTTAGATGTAGAAATAATATCAAAGTCAGAAATGTTAATACTTTTACTAATACCATTAGACATTAATGAGAAGGCTAAATTACTACCAACGGAAAGTCCAGCAATAGAAACTGTGAAGTTTTCTAAAGTAGACTGTTCTTTTTTTGAAATAATTTGTTGATTCCGATTAGTTAATAGTTGAAAGTATTTATGTTGATCAACACAATGTATAAAGTGGCCGTTCCAAGGGAAGTAAATCCAGTTTCCTTTAAGATAACTGTAAGCATTATTCTGTATTAAAAAATTATCTAAAGATGAGTTGTATTTAGATTTATCAGTTATTTGTGGATTATAAATCTGAAATAGTTCAACTAATTGACTTTTATAAATATCAATTTTATTTAAAATTTTATTTTCTTTTTCAAAATTCTTTAAATCAACATTGTTATATTGATTTTCTTTTAAAATAACTGGAACAGACTTTATTTTAGAACCCATTTCTCTTTATGCATGAAATCTTCAAACGGTGATTCTCTGTACTTAATAACTTTTATATTAGGAATTACAGACTTTCCTTTTGATTTATAAAGTTCCAAATATTCGCTACTTTTTTCTTTTAATGTTTGAAATATAGAGTTACTTAAAAGATTTACTTCTGTGTCTGTAATCGAGCCATTCTTGGAAAGTTCAATAAAAATATTTAAGTATTCATTAAAACGATCATCTTGTGTTTTTGCTAATTTAAATCGTCCAGTTATATTATGCTTTTTCATTGCTAAATTTAATAAGTTCCGAATATAAACTGGATAAATATTTATTCCATAATAAGACAATACTTTATTTGTAGGGTCACCAACATAAACAAATGGAAGTTGTAACACTGATTTGAAATCAACTTTTTCTCGTAATAGCTCAATAATATCAATATTGAATTTTTTAAGTAACAAAATCATTTCATTAAATTTTATTATGCCTCCAATATCTCCAATCTTATAACGAATCAAAGGAAATGAGGATCCGTATCCAGAAAGTAAGAGTTCACCATTAATTTCTTCAAAGTGAATTAGTTTAGGATTATATTGTACTAATGAGGGCAAAATTTTAGTATTAGGAAATAATGCTTGTCTAATAGTAGGGTTTTTATGACAAATTTCTCTAATAAGAATCGAAAGTGGGGTCTCAAATCCCATCGTACCAAATTCAACACTGCCATAAATATTAACAAAACTATCATATTTATTTTTGATATTTAAATTAGTTTGCAAAAATGACCGATATTCTTCAGAGTAGTTTTCTGCCGCAGTTAAAACTTTAATATTTAAATTATTAAAATTTAAGCCAGCTGTATTTATTTCTGCTATCATATCTTTAATATGAGGAGGATATCCAATTAAGATAATTTGATCATATTGATCTTGTAAACGAGAAATTGTTGTGACGATTGTTTGTAAATTAAGCCCAGTAGGAACAACAGTTAATGGATACTTATTACTACTTGCTATATTATACAGAGCTTTAAACGTAATCATTCCACCAATCCATATGCCTAAGCCAAAACCTAAAATAGCAAGAGTTTTTTTCTTATGAACTTGAAATTGAGATGTTAAATAAATTTCTGTAGCAAACATATTTTGAATATCATGAATTTCTTCCCTTGGAAAAAAAACAGGAGATCCTGTAGTCCCAGATGTAGAAGAGAAGGTAATAATTTCATTTAATCTAGAAGCAGGAACTAAGTCATTGATTTGATTTTCAGAGACATAGGATTTAGGTATTGGAGGCAGTAACTTAAATTCATCTAAACTAGTTATCTTGGATAAATTGAAATTTTTTTCAGATAAAAAACTTTTATATGCTTTAACATTATTGATACAGTAGTTTGTGAGCTTGAAAAGGTTTTGATTTGCTAATATTTCATGATAAGATTCAGGTAATTGGTGAAGTTCTGATAAAGCTTTATTAAAATGAACAGGATATTGAAAATAAGTATAGGTTTCTTTATTTATTATTTTTTTTGTTGAAGAAACATCAAATTGTTTTAATTGCATATTAGTTTCCAAATCTATTTAATTTTTATATTGAATATATTACAAAATATGCTATATAATTTAATTAACATGAATTATTTAAACATTCAATATTTCTCATGTCAAGTAATTTGTAGGTTTTTACAAGTATAATATTGTATGGAAACAAATCTTTTATTTTTACTTGTAGGTCTGTTTACGTTTAACACCATCTTTTCAATTATTTTATGGTATTTTGAAAAATCTCGACTATTTAAATTATTAACGTTTTCTTGGGCTGTTTCACTGATTCCATTTGTTGCCCAAGGGTTATTTAATTCAAATCATTTAGAGATTTCTTTGTCTTATTCTTCGTTAATTATTCCTATGATGTTTTTTGCATATTTAATGGCTGATATTACAGAAGTCAAATTTAAAATAAAACCATTTATTATTTTATATTGTGGGTCTGTTATATTATCAATATGGTTTAATATTTTAAATTTTCCTTTTTGGGCTATTTCTGTGCCTGTATGTATAACAATCTCATTACCATGTTTATGGGTAACTGGTTCAATAATTAGTAAGAGAAAAAAATTAATCTCTCCACTAGAGTTAATGCTTTGTTTTACTTGTATTATTTTATTTTTTCATAATATGGATTTTCCTTTTATTAGGCTTATTGATGAACTAGCCCCTTTTGGGTTTACAGTAGCTATTTTAATTGTATTTTCTCAATCAATTTTATTACCTACTTTAATTTTAGAGAAAACATCTAAAGAAAAGGCACGGATAGAAACTACAATTCAGACTGGGCATAATATTCAGAGTGAAATTATACCTGATAAAATTCAAGTTCCAGGTTTAGATATAGCATCTTTTATGAAGCCTTCAGATGAGATAGGTGGAGACTATTATGACTCAATGGAAATAGATGGGCGTTATTGGGTGTTTATTGGCGATGTAACCGGACATGGGATAGGTAGTGGTTTAGTCATGTTTATGATTCAAAGTATTATTTCAACAATTTTAAAAACACATAAATATATATCACCTGGAAAGTTAAATTTTATTGCAAACCAAATTTTATATGATAATTTAAAAAGGCTAAAGGAGAAAACTCCAATGACAATAGTTTCAATGTGTTTTGAAGGCCAATACAAAGCCACTTTTAGTGGTTGTCATGATAATATATTTATTTATAGAGCGGATGAAAAATGTGTAGAAATAATTCACCCTACTCATTTTATGGTAGGACTGGGTTTTACAAATCAATATGAAGGTGAAACCTATGAGGAAGAGAAAGTCGAATTTAAAAAAGATGATATCCTATTTTTAGGAACTGATGGGGTAAGCGAAGCGCCTGAACAGGGGAGTTATAATAAGGGGTTTTTTGGAGAAGATAGGATTATACAGTTTCTAAAAAATAATAGTGAATTATCTGCAAATAAATTAAAACAAAAATTAATTAGTGAATTAGATAAGTTTACAGATAAAAATTACTATGATGATATAACATTTATTTTTGCAAAGGTTTCGTGAAAATGAGAAGTGTAAAGGAAAATTATAAAAAAATTAATAGTTTCTTTGAATTTAAATTTCAAAAGAGAAACTTTTTATTAAATGAGTTCTCTACTCACAATATTAATGAAGTTGCAAAGGGAAGTGTTCACATTATTGTTGAAGATAGAGATTGTGACGATTTATGGGAAGTAAATGAGTCAATTTTTAAAATTATAGAATGTGCTAGCAAGGAAAAAAGACCCGTTTTGTTTAAAACATTTTCAAATATATTTTGCGAGTTGGCAGATAATGCTATTAAATTTAACAATAATAAAAAAGGCTATGCAAAATTAAGTATAAAATTATATTCAAAATATATTTTATTTGAAATGAAAAATGAAGTTAATAATGAGATGCAAACTAATTTAGAACGTTTTATTTGTAATTATAAACAGAATGATTTAAATAAGAACTTTTTAGATACTATTCAAAGTAACTATGAAAATAGGAAAGAGGCTTCTGGAATAGGTTTAATTAGTTTAAAACTAAATTATAATTTATTATTTAGAATTGAGTTAATTAAAAATAAGGATAAAGTATTTATAAGTGTAGAAGCAAAATATAATTTATAATTTTAAGTAATCATTAAAAAAGGGGATTTTATTTTTGAAAACTTTAGATAATGCAACCAAAATAAGATTAATTAATATATCTGATTTTAAACAAAAACAAACAATAAAAGAAAAAATAGAATTTTTATTAAATTTTGCAATTTTAGCGCCTTCAACTCATAACTCTCAGCCATGGAGTTTTATTATAAAAGATAATACTCTTAAAATAGTTTACGATAATAGTATTAATATAAAGATTGCAGATCCAGATAATAGATATAAGGTTATGAGTTTAGGCTGTTGTTTTGTTAACGTAATTATTGCGGCTGCCTATTATAATTTTTTAGAATCTTATTCTTATAATGAGCAAAATGACAAAATTGAATTAGTTATTGTTTTTGGAAAAGTAACTAATATTCCAGCATTTTATTCTAATGAATTATTTTTTCAAATTCTTAAGCGAAAAAATAGTAGAGGTGTTTTTAAAAGTGAAAAGTTTAATAGATTTCAATTAAATAATATTAAGAGTGTAAACATATTCAAAAATATAAAGATTGATATTATTGATGATAATAAAAAAATTAATAGTATTGCAAGTTTAACTAAAAAAGTATTAAAAGAATTATATTCTGAAAAAGAATTTCGTTTAGAGTGGGCAAAGTGGATTAAAACGCCATTTTCAAAAAATATGAAAGGGATCTCTTCTTTAGAGTTAAAGCCTTCCGTCGTATTATCTCCAATTATTCCAATTGTAATGCGATATTTTAATGTGTCGAAAAAGGCCTCAAACTTAGTTGGAACGATGATCAAGTCATCGGCAATAGCTATTGTATTAAGTAGCAACGATCTCAATAAATTAAGTTTTATTGAGGGTGGAATGTTAGCTGAACTATTAATGCTAAAAATTCAGTCTATGGGGTTTCAAACGTCTATAGCCGTAGCTGCCTTATCAAATCCAGAGTCAAAGGCCAAGTTAATGAACGAGTTAGGTATTAATGAGGAACCTATATTTATTTTCTTTGCTGGTAAAATGGAAGAGTCAAAATATTTGTCAACTAGAGTAGAGTATAATCATATTCTAAATTAAATATTTAGCAATTTTTCGGCTTCTTGAATAAATTCTCTAGCATATCGTATTTTATCTGCAATGTTTTTTTTAGAGTCTTTTTTTAAGCCTTGTTTTTTAATTTTTAATTGTTCTAATATAAGCTGTTCTTTTCGATTTTTAATTAAAGTTTGTTTAGGAGGTTTAACAGTTTTTTTATCACGATTTGCAAGGTATTTTAAAATTTCATTTTTTGTGGATCTATGAAGTAAGTGGTATGCTTTTTCAGATTCTGTCATTTTACTAATTCTACTATATTGTTTAATACTATCTATATTTCTTCCAACAGATTTAGCAATTTCTTTTAATGTTAAATTTGAATGGTTCTTTAAGTCTGATAATGCATCTGCTAATTCAACAGGATTTATATCTGTTCTATGCATATTTTCGGCTAATTGAAGTAATTTAATATCCGTAGGGTTATCAGTGTAATTTTTTACAATACAAGGTATTGTTTTACGCTTAAGATGTTTAAAGGCTTGATACCTATTTTCACCAATTAAAAGAAAGTAAGTAGAGTTACTATCAGGTTTTTTCATAATAATGATTGGATGAATAAGACCTTTGGTAGCAATATCTTCAGAAAGTGCAACTATTTTAGTGTAATCAAGAGATTTTCTAACTTGTGTTCGGATCTCAATATCAGTTAATTTTATATCTAAGATAATTTTATCACCAAAGTTATTAATCCGACTATTAATAATATCTTGAGTAGATTTTACATAAGTTTGTTTTTGAAACAAGCTATGATTAGATAATGAAAAGTTACTAGATATTTTATTTGTTTCTTTATCCATTAATTTAATCTGTTTATTAATGAATGGGAAAGGTTTAAATAATCTTGAGCAGCTGTACAGTTTATATCATAATCAATGATACTTTGATCCATTGCATTAGCATGATCAATTCCTACATTATTCCGAATATATTCTTGAAATAATAGAGATCCATAATATTCGTTACAAAGAGAAAAGCTCTCTTGAAACATACTTTCTCTATTATTAACTTGGGTAAAAAAGAACCCTAATAACGTACTATCAATATCAAAGACAGATTGCAAGTTATTAACAGTTTCTAATAGAAGCTCAAGACCTGTTAAAGAAAATACATCCGCTTTTAAAGGCACAATAAGATTATCTGCAGCAACAATTGAATTTATTGTTAATAGACCTAATGACGGTTGACAATCAATAATAATATACTCATATTTTGAAAGTGTATCTTCATTATCTTTAAAAATTCTTTTTAAAACAGTTTCTCTACCATGAATATTTACCAAGTCTAAATCGGCAGAGCTAAGAAGTACATTAGAAGGACAGATATCTAAGTTTTCTATATAAGTTGATTGTGTAAGTTTAGTAATGTTAACATCTGACTTAGCAGACTTAGTATTAGAGTAGTTCATTAATAAATTATATATAGAAATATCATTATCGGTTGTTGTCGAAAAAATTTGAGTAGCATTTGCTTGAGGGTCCATATCTACTAAAAGAACTCTTTTTGTAGAGTTTTGATTTTGTAATGTTTTAGCAATTGACGCAGAAATATTGATAGCTGAAGTTGTTTTCCCAACCCCACCTTTTTGATTAACTAGTGCAATAATAGAAGGCATGAAATTTACTCCGTTTAATTTTAAATTAAGTTAAAATTATAATACAGCATTGATGATAATTAAACAAATAACATTTTGGATAATAAACTCATTATAGTATATCAACAATAACAATTGTTTGATCGTCTTTTCGATCTACATTTTTAGAAAAAGATTCTATAGAAGAAAAGATAGTACTCAATAAATCTTTATTAGATAAATGCATGTTTTTAGAAATTAGGTCTTTGAAATTTGATAGTCCAAAAATATCATTCTTTTCATTTTTTTGTTCAATAATGCCATCTGTAAAAAAGACTAGACGATCTCCCTTATTTAAACGATGCCTTTTTTCTTCAAATTGTTCATTTGGGTAAATACCTAGAAAGGTTCCTTCCGCATTTAATTCAGTAATAGATTCATTGCTACTCATAAGTAATATGGGTAAGTGGCCGGCATTAGAATAACTAAGCTCTTTAGTTGTTGTATTAATAACCGCATAACATGTGGTTACATGTGTTATTTGTGAATGACTAATAAATCTTTGTACATCATTATTCAATCTATGTAGGGTTTTAGCGGGTGATGTATTATTCATACCAATTCGTCCAATTAGACCTGATGTGAGTGCCATGACTAAGGCTGAAGATACGCCATGACCTGCAACATCTCCAATAGAAATACCAATATATTGATCATTTGAATCTTTATATTCAAAAACACCAGGTGTTATAGAGTTTTCTTTTAAGGTAGTATCGGTTTTATCAATAAATGTAAAAAAATCACCACTTAAAGATTTAGCCGATTTCCATCCTTTAACAATCGATAGGTTAGTTGACTCTGGAACGTCGATATCTAATAAAGCTTTTTGAACATTATGAGCTACGGTTAGCTCTTTATATGTTTCATTATTTTGAAGCTTTTGAGTGAATTTAGATTCTTTATTTCTAAAATAGTGATATATAAAAAAGATTGAGATAAATAAAGTAAAAGTATTTAAAAATGTTGAAAAGTAAATAGATGAGTTAACCAAAAAAGGGATATTTGCCGTAAGTAATAACAACAGTAGTAAAAAAATAAATAACCTTTTTTGTGAAATATTTACCATAATTTTAAAATTATACTACATTTAATATTGTAAACTCTATTTAAATCGATTAAAATAATAATCTATTAAATGGGCGGCATAGCCAAGTGGTAAGGCCGAGGTCTGCAAAACCTTTATCCCCAGTTCGAATCTGGGTGCCGCCTCCAAAATTATTTGGAATATTTTCTAAAAATATTTACGGGAGTAGTTTTTTAATTAAATACTCGTTTGTATATAAAGTCAACATGCTGTATATAGCAGTCATAACTAAATATAGAGTCTAAATCTTGTTGGTTAAACATAGAAAGAATATCAGGATCTTTTTCAATTTTAGATTCAAAAGGAACTTTATTATTAAAAGCATCATGAGCATTACGCTGAACTATTCGATAGGCTTTTTCTCGACTCATTCCTTTTTCAATCATTTTTAATAGCAACTGTTGTGAAAAGAAGACCTTGTAAGATCTTTCAATATTTTCTTTCATTTGGTCTTCATTAATAACCATATTTTTAATAACATCAATCATTTTAATCATCATATAATCTAAACCTACAGTTGCATCAGGAAAAATAATTCGCTCCGTGGAAGAATGTGAAATATCTCGCTCATGCCATAAATTCTGATTTTCTAATGCCGTTAAAGCATATCCTCTGATTGTTCTAGCTAAACCAGAAATTCTTTCACATATTATAGGATTTTTCTTATGAGGCATAGCAGAAGACCCTTTTTGTTTTTTAGAAAAAGGTTCCGTGATTTCATTAAATTCAGTTTTTTGCAAACCACGTATTTCTGTTGCCATTTTTTCTAAAGTACCAGCTATAATTGCTAATGTAGTAACAAAGTGAGCATGGCGATCTCTTTGTAAAATCTGATTTGAAGAAGATGATGTTTTTAAGCCTAATTCATCACATACTAGTTTTTCTAAAGAAGGAGGCATGTGAGCATAATTACCAACAGCTCCGGATAGTTTTCCAACATTAATTGATTCAATGGCTGAAATTAAACGTTCTTTATTTCGTTTAAGTTCTTCGTACCAGATGGTTAATTTTAAGCCAAAAGTAGTCGGCTCTGCATGAACACCATGAGTTCTTCCCATAATTAATGTAGTTTTATAATTGTAAGCTTGAGTTTTTAAAGTTGATAATAATATATCTATTGTTTCTAATAAAATGTCGCCGGACTCTTTGATTAATAAGCTGAAAGCTGTATCAACGACATCTGAAGAAGTAAGTCCTAAGTGAACAAATCTAGAGGATTCACCTACGTTCTCTGCAATATTAGTCAAAAATGCAATAACATCATGATGAATTTCTGATTCAATTTCATTAATTCTATCAACAGAAAAAGCAGCTTTATCAACAATGATATCATAATCAGATTGAGGAATGTTTCCCAATTTAACATGAGCTTTACAAGCAGCTAATTCTACATCTAACCATTTGTTAAATTTGTTCTCTAGAGTCCAAATTTGTTTCATTTTAGGCGTGCTATATCTTGAAATCATAAAGGAAATACTATCATTTAATGTTCATATATTCAACTAACAATTATTTTTAGAGGATAAAAAGTGGTAGGTCTAGTTTTTTATTAGACTTATTTTAGATATATAACTTATAATCGTAGGTAATGAATTTAATAAATATTTTTGAAGTTTTTCACAAACTTGGAGTTAAATTTGACGATTGTTCTGGTGGTTTTTATATTAAGAATTACAAAAAAGTATATAAAAAAAATGATAGATTTGTAATCTTAGGAGTCAAAAATATTACTTTTTTAGATGCAAATAGGTTTATTAAGTCTTTTGAAAAGACAGAAAAAAAATACAATATATTATTTTTTAAATAAAATGTATTATTCAAACGAAATAAATGAAAAATAGTTTAACTAGTTTAAATATTAATGGAAGTACAAAGATAAATGCTGTAATTGGTAATCCTATTAAGCATACCATGTCCCCTGGAATGCATAATAAACTTTACAGTGGTTGCAATGATTTGAATTTTATATATATTTCATTTCATTTAGAAGAGGATGAATTGAAAAGTTTTTTCGATATTGTAAAAACCAAATCATTTAGAGGTGTAAACATTACAGTTCCATTTAAAGAAAAGGTGTTTCCTTATCTAGATAAAGTAGATCTTAAAGCCTCAAACATTGGTGCAGTAAACACTATTGTAAATAATAATGGGGTATTAACTGGATACAATACTGATGGAGATGGATTTGTGTTTTCCATCAGAGAAGAGAATAATTACTCATTAAAAGGAAAGACGGTAGCTATTTTAGGAGCAGGAGGTTCGGCAAAGTCAATAGCATTTAGCTTACTAGAACACAAAATAGAAAAGTTGATTATTTTAAATAGAACAGAAAAAAAATCACAAGATTTAAAGCAAAATTTAAATAATCACTATAAGACTGATATTGAGGTAGGTAATTTAGAAAGTTATGAAAAATTAATTGATTCTAATTTAATTATTAATACAACTTCGATAGGAATGGATCCGTATATAGATCGTTCTCCTGTTAAAAACTTTGAATGGGTATCTAAGAACCATTTCATTTACGATATTATTTATAACCCCAGTAAAACTATCCTGCTTAAGGAATGTTTAAAGCGGGGAGCTAAAATTCAAAATGGAAAAGGGATGTTAGCTGCTCAAGGAATGCTAGCTCATAAATTATTTACAAATAATGAAGGATCATATAAGTTAATGAAGAGTCAAATAGTTTAAATAATATATACAAAGGAAAAAAATGAAAGTATTAGAAGATAAATTAACTGAATACAGTAAATATCAAAGAGTTGGGGTTTTTGTGGATGTTCAAAATATGTTTTATTCTGCTAAACGATTAGAGAATGCTAAATTAAACTTTACAAAATTAATGAAAAAGGCTGTTAGAGGTCGGCAATTAATTAGAGGTATTTGTTACATTGTAAATAATCCGGATATTGATCAAGAAAATTTTATAGATATGTTAAAAGGTAATGGGTACGAAATAAAATCAAAGGAAATAAGATTTAGAGCTGATGGATCTTCTAAAGCGGACTGGGATATGGGAATGGCGATTGATGTGATTTCTCTTGCCGACAAATTAGATATTGTTGTTTTAGTTTCTGGAGATGGGGACTTTGTTGACTTAGTTTCTCATATTAAGACAAAGGGTGTTTTTGTTGAGGCCTTGTCATTTCGTAAAAGCACTAATGAAGATTTAGTGAATGCCGTAGATAATTATATTGCTATAGAATCTGATTTATTAATCAGATCCAAAAGATCTAAACGACGCTAATTAAAATGGTTCAAGATAAACTAGCTCAAGTTATTCATTCTTTAAAATTAACATTTAATCAATGTAAATTAGACTGGTTTATTTTTGTGCCATATTTGATTGTTGTGTTTTTTATTCAAGTAATAATTAGTAACTTTTTTTTTGATGTAAAAGATCCAGAGAGTTTACGATTGTTTTTTAGTTCATTTAATTTAAAACAAATTAGTTTAATAGCATTACTTTTTTTGTATCCGTTAATTAATGCATATACCCTAAGTATGGGGCTAAGTATTAGATCTGTTAAAGTTATTTCAATTAAAAAATCAAATAAACTTTTTTTATCAAAATTAGCAACATTATTTAAAGTCTACTTTTTAATTTTTATATGCTGGGCAAGTATAATAGTTTTTTCAAGTATCTTTTCGGGAAACATAATATTTAATTTTATAAATTTATGTTTAATATTGATATTTACTTTAAAATTACTTTTTTTACCAAGTTTAGTTTTTTATCGTAATTTAGATGTTTTAGAGTATTTAAATTTATTCTTTAATATTTTGAAAAATAATTTTATTGAAGTTTGTTTATTTGTTTCTTTATTTATTAGTTTAATTTTTTGTAAATTAATTTGCAGTCTTGTTTTATTGAATTTAGATGTTTCCGGAGTATCTTATATTTTAGATACAATAGTAAGTTCTTTATCTAGTGTAATTATTCTTTTATTTATAATGAATTTTTTGATCGTGATATTAGAAAAAAACAATTCGGAAGAATTATTGAACTAAGATCTATAACTGACCGTTAAATCTTTTCAAGAAAAGGTTTTTTTAGGCGTTTATTGTATACTTGGTGGTATTGATAATAACTTGATTGGTTAGGATAGTCTAATCGATAATGAGCACCTCTGGATTCCTTTCTATAAATAGAAAAGAGCGTTATTAACGTAGCATTGCATAATAGACTTTGATATGTAAACGCTTTAATATCAAAAGATTTAGGGCGAGGTAAACTATCTAAGAACGAGAGTGTATCCATAAGCGATTTTTCCGATCTTTGTATTCCAACAAAGTTCCACATTTTTTCTTTGATCTGTGTGATATAGGGCGTAAAGTCGACTTGTGAGAATTTATAAGGTAATGGTTTAATAGAGAATTGTGATACCCTACGAAGCTCGGATATTTTATTGGCAGCGCGATATGAAAAAACTAATCCATCTAATAGAGAATTAGACGCGAGTCTATTTGCTCCATGAATTCCAAATGATGATACTTCTCCAATAGCAAATAATCGATCAATAGATGTTTCTGCATCATTTGATGTTTTGATTCCTCCCATTAAATAATGAGCAGCGGGTGAAACAGGTATTAGGTTATTCGGTGAAATACTATTTGTTTTAATACAATATTCGAAAATATTTGGAAACCGATCTTTAAAATTAATTAAAGATACATCTAAGAACGTTTTATTATTCTGTCTATGCATCTGGTCAAAAATTGCTTTTGAGACAATATCTCTGGGTGCTAGTTCTAAATCTTTATGGTAATGATTCATAAAGCGATCTCCATGTTGATTTACTAAAATACCGCCTTCACCTCTAACAGCTTCTGAAACTAAGAATGATGAGTTCTGCATCGTATTATTAATAACTGTTGGATGAAACTGCATAAATTCCATATCTGTAACATTAGCACCTTCTTGAAATGCTAAGAATATACCATCTCCTGTAGTTTCAGTTGGGCATGTATTTAATTGATAAACATCGCTATTACCACCAGATGCTAAGATTGTTGATTGTGCTGAAATGTAATAAAGTTTATTTTTTTTATAAAAGCAGCAGCCATAGCATTGGTTATCTGTGACAAGTAATTTAACAACTTGTGCATGATCAATAATGGTAATATTGGTTGAGTTTTTTAAAGAGGATAATAAATGGTTGAAAATATACTTACCTGTAGAGTCTTTATAGTAAAAGATTCGGTTGTGAGTATGTGCACCTTCTTTGCATAGAATAACGTTGTTATTTTTATCTCTTGTAAACAAAACCTTATCGTTAAGAAGACTCTTAATTCTGTTAGTTCCTTCTTTAACTAATATGGAAACATTTTTTTTATTACATAAACCTTGCCCGGCTATTATAGTATCATTAATATGTGATTCATGAGTGTCTTCTGAGGCATATACAGCGGCTATTCCCCCTTGAGCATAATATGTAGAACAGCTATTTATATTAGATTTCATTAAAAGTGTTACATGACCAAATTTAACTAATTCAATAGCAATAGAAAGACCGGCAATACCTCCGCCAATAACAATATAATCTGTGGATATCATATCTTTCATCTGTAGAATAATACCATAAACTTAGGTAAGGAGTAATATTAAAAAAAGTTAGACAAATTAAAAAAATAATATAATAATTTAATAATAAAAACAGGAGGATTTAATTATTTATGGATAAGAAGACATTTTTGTATACAGAAGAACATGAGTGGGTCTCTATTAACGAACAAACAGCAACAATTGGAATAACAGATTTTGCAACAGATGAACTAGGTGAAATAGTGTATGTTGAGTTACCGGAAGTAGCTTCATCTTATAAAAAGCAAGATGAATTTGGTGTTTTAGAATCAGTAAAAACTGTATCTAGTTTATTTATCCCTGTTAATGGGGAAGTTATCGAAAAAAACAATATATTGAGTGACAATCCAGGGCTTGTTAATGAATCGCCTTACAAGGATGGTTGGTTAATTAAATTAAAAGTAGATAATTACAGCACAGATCACTTAATGAGTTATGACTCTTATCAAGAATACTTAAAAACATTATAAAAAATATTAACGCTTTAACTTAGTGTAAAAGTTTAATAGATTAATTAAAAGTAAATCAATAAAAAACTCCATTTCTGGAGTTTTTTATTGATTATAAACTTATGATAAAACTAGTTTTACCGTTTTTCCTATTTCAGCCGGCGATTCTACAACGTGAATACCGCATTCTCTCATAACTTTCATTTTTGCACTGGCAGATTCGTTGGCACCAGAAACAATTGCTCCTGCATGTCCCATTCTTCTTCCTGGAGGAGCTGTTTGCCCAGCAATAAAACCAATGACAGGCTTTGTTAGATTATCAATAACGTATTGTGCAGCTTCTATTTCCATAGAACCACCAATTTCACCAATCATAACAATAGCTTCAGTATCTTTATCATCTTCAAATAATGATAATAAATCTTTCATTTTAGTTCCAATAATTGGATCTCCACCAATACCAACACATGTAGATTGACCTAAGCCAACAGAACATAGTTGATGGACCGCTTCATACGTCAGTGTTCCTGATTTTGAAATAACACCAACAGAACCTTTTTGAGCAATAAAGCCAGGCATAATTCCTACTTTAGCTTCTCCTGGAGTTAATAATCCAGGGCAGTTTGGCCCAATTAATCGAGAGTTAGTTCCTTTTAAGTAGTTATATACGGTTAACATATCATTAACAGGAATACCCTCAGTAATACAAACAATAAGCTCAATTCCTGCATCAGCAGCTTCAATAATAGCATCAGCTGCAAATGGCGGAGGAACAAAAAGTAAAGAAACATTAGCACCAGTTTGCTGCCTAGCTTCTTCACATGAATTAAAAACAGGGACTTGGTTATCAAGAACCTTAAGCCCACCCTTACCAGGAGTAACTCCTCCTACAATATTTCCTCCATATTCATGACATTGGGCTGCATGAAATGAACCTTCAGAGCCTGTAATGCCCTGAACAATAATTTTAGAATCTTTATTTACTAATATTGACACAATTTCACCTCTTAATATTAATGCATTACGGATGTTTTTGTAGCGGCATCAACTACTTTTTGAGCTGCTTCTTCTAATGATTGAGCAGCAATAATATCAAGTTGTTCACTTTCGAGCAATGACTTTGCTAAATCGGCATTAGTACCAGCTAACCTAACTACAACAGGGATATTTAAATCCAGTTCCTTAACAGCTTGAATAATACCATTTGCAACTCTATCACATCGAACGATTCCACCAAAAATATTGATTAAAACAGCCTTTACATTAGAATCTGATAAAATAATTTTAAAACCATTTTTAACAGTTTCTACATTAGCTCCACCACCAACATCTAAGAAGTTAGCCGGATCTCCACCCTTAAGTTTGATGATATCCATGGTAGCCATAGCTAAGCCAGCACCATTAACCATACAACCAACATTTCCATCTAATTTAATATAATTTAAGTGATACTTATCTGCCTCAACTTCAGTTGGGTCTTCTTCATTCGTATCTCTCATATCTAAAATATCTTTTTGCCTGTATAAAGCATTTCCATCAAAGTTAAATTTAGCGTCTAAAGCATTTAATTCATTTTGCTCCGTTAATACTAATGGATTAATTTCTGCAATAGAAGCATCTGATTCAATGTAGCATTTATATAAACTTTTGAATAACTTAACACCTTGTTTTAAGGCATCTCCAGACAACTCTAGCGCCGAAGCTAGTTTTAAAGCTTGAAATGAACGTAAACCTATTGCTGGATCAACATGAACTTTAATTATTTTTTCAGGTGTTTTTGCAGCAACTTCTTCAATTTCTACACCACCTTCTAAAGATACCATGAAAACATTTTTTCCAGTCGATCGATCTAACGTAATCGCAACATAATATTCTTTTGCTATGTCTATAGCTTCTGTAATTAATATTTTTCTTACTAACTGCCCTTCTTCAGTAGTTTGATGTGTTTTTAATTGCATTCCGAGAATTTCTTTAGCATTTTTAATAGCACTTTCTTTATTTGGCGAAAATTTAACGCCGCCTCCTTTTCCTCTTCCTCCAGCATGAATTTGTGCTTTAATTACAAACTGGGATGTGTTTAACCTTTTTGATACTGAGTCTATTGCAGATTCAATATCTTCTTCCCTTTCTACAACTTCACCATCTTGTATAGTGATGCCGTAATTTTTTAACAAGTTTTTAGCTTGATATTCATGTATTTTCATAATACTTAAAAGTATTGCATATAATTGAGTCGTTAGTAAAGTAAGGATTCGCAATTATATTAGCCGCGCATTAACTTGCAGCGATGACTAGTTTAATTATTGGAATGCACGATGATATGTATACGTAATAATTGTGTCTAATTGATCTTTATAAATGGAGGGTTCTAACATTTCTAAAGATTGTTTGCCAGATTGGTAGTAATGTAACAGTTTTTGTTTAATGTCTTCAGCTATATTATACTTTGTAAAGTATGTTTTTAATATATTGAGACTTTTTGTGCCTTGAAGAAGGGCTTTTTTGAGTTTAGCTTGATCTTCTGCATTTAATTTATTAAATAACAATATAATAGGCAGCGTATATTGGCCAGAATGGATATCTTGACCAATGGATTTTTTAAGTTGATCACCATCTGACATGACATCCATATAATCATCAGATAGTTGTAGTAAGTATCCCATATTTGTTCCAAATTTTAGAATTTGATCATAATCACTGGTATTTAAAAGATATGTTGCACATTCACAGGTCGTTTCGAATAATGCCGCTGTTTTACCATGAACGACATAATGGTTATCCTGTTCAGAAACAAACTGATAACGATGATTAAACTGGGAAATTTCAGAAGCGCACATTAATTTAACCGCCTTGCTTAGAGATTCTAAAATTTTAGAGGATCCTGTTTTAGAAATTAAGCATAATGCATTTGAGTAAAAGTATACTCCAGTAGTTATAGCAATTTCCTTGCCCCATTTTGAATTAACCGACTCTTGGCCTCGACGTTCTTTAGCATCATCTATTAAATCGTCATGAATAAGAGATGCAACATGGATTAATTCAATAGCTGCTGCAACTAATACTATATTTGTTTTTGAATCAGGAGATATATTAGGTTTAATAGCATAACATATTAAAAGCAATAATATAGGGCGTAATTGTTTTCCACGATGTTTTAAAATATAGTGGAAAATTTGTTTTGCGTTATCAGGAGCAGCTTCTAAAACTTGTTCATCAATTGTGGCGTTAATTTCTTGTAAGTCTTTATTTACCAAACTTTTTAATTTTAATAATGATAAAGTTGTCATACTAGTTTTTCACAAATTGTATCAATATCTACATGGTTTTCAATAAGATTTTGAATTTTATTTATTTTTTCTGATTCGTTAGCTTGTAGTTTTACAAGCATATTTGTAATTTTTGTAGCAATTGTAAAGGAGTCTTCTTTGACAACAAGTAAAGGCACAGATATTTTTGTTATTAATGAAAAAACACTATCGTGGGGGATTTTCCCTCCGGTAAAGATTATTGCAGATACATTATTTTTAAAATTGAGGTCCAATAAACGACCACATAATGCGGTCATAATTAACCCCTCTCTATTTGAGGGTACTATGAGAACGGTATTCACCATTAGTTGGTCTAATACATCATGAGGAACCATATCTCCAATCATACACCTTTCAACAGGGTTGTTATACCCAATATCCCCAGAAAGGACTTTGCCACTTAATGATTCAAACAAGCTTGATACTGTTGGTTTTATCAACATGTCTACGAAGGGTATAACACCAAAAACAGGGATGCCTTTACTTTCTAGAGATTGTCTAATGATTGGCGAAACTTTATTATACTTTTCTTGCTTAGTTTTATTAATAACTACACCTAGTAATTCAACACCATTAAGATCGAAAAGTGCTTTGTTAAGCATAATTTCATCAATAGCTCGTCCAATTCCTCCTAATGAAACTAAAATAACTTTAGATCCAATTAATTTAGCAACATCTGCATTAGATAGGTCAAATACAGATCCTACGCCAGCATGGCCAGTTCCTTCGACTAATAAAAAGTCTTTATTTTTAGTTAGTTTTGAATGTGCACGAAGAATCTTTTTTTGAAGAACAGATTTACTCCCAGATTCAATGTATTCTTGCGTAAATCCTTTAGGAATTGCAATTGGACTCATATCAACTAACGATTCGCTTAAATCATAAACCTGTTGAAATAGAATAACGTCTTTATCTATTTTATCATTATTAATTTCTTTATATTGTTGGCCTACTGGCTTCATATAAGAAATAGACGAAAATCGGTTTTTTAGGGCCTGAAATAAACCTAGAGAAACCATTGTTTTTCCATCATTTTGTCGTGTAGCAGCCACAAATACTTGTTTCATAATACTAAAAATAATATCATTTATATTAAAAAAAGGGTACAATTTATGTATTATGAACTCGGGTAGCAAGAAGATCGCGTTAATAAATGGAAAGTTAGTAGACGTAGATTTGAATAAATCTGATGTTACTAATATTTTATTTGTAAATAATAAAGTTATGGGGGTAGGCTATATTCCAGATGATGACGATTCAATTGTTATAGATGCTAAAAATAGTTGGTTATTGCAAGATACTTATGCATTTTATCAATTGAATAAAAAAGACATTGATACGATAGGTAATAATCTCCCATTTGAGAATTTTAAGCTAGGTATTGGAACTCCTGTATTTATAATTCCTAAAAAAGTAAAGATTGATAAGGATAGTTCTATTTATAGTTTGGTAGTTGAGCTAGGGGCTAAGTTAATAGTAAATATATCAGAGTATGAACAATCAGAGCTTAAGTCTGAAATAGTTGGCGTTTATTTAGCCGATAAAATTTTGGATAAAGAAATTGAGATGATATCTGATTTGAGCTTGGGGATGCCTGTGATAATAGACTTGAAATCGATAGATCAAGATATCAGTGAGTATGTAAGCCGAATAAACCAAAGTATTCATTGCTTAGTCACTTCAAAGAAAGATGTGGATATTGTTCAACAATTAAAGTTAGTTCATGCGAGACTAACGAGTAGTTTATCGTTATCTTCTGTTAAAAATTTTAAAAAATACGATTTATTAGAATATTTTAAAAATGAATCAATTCATTCGTTTTTCTTAGATGGATTAAATTTAAATGTTTTGGAATTTATAGATATACTTAAAACTCAATTTGAAATAATAGATATTGCTAAGATGATATCTTCTTTTTATTCTAATTTACTAAAGATAAAATTGAAAAAAGTAGGTTTATTTAAATCTCCAAATATTACAATCTTGAAAGAAGTGTCAGAAAGTAAATTTAAACTATCTATAATGATATTTAGAGGGGAAGTAGTATATTCTGATAATGAAAAGAAGTTAGAAATCAATTAAAAATTAATGATTAACTTGTTTATTCTTAATGTTGTATTGCCAGGGGGTAACGGAGACTTTGGGAACATGCTTAATTTTGTTAGATCATTAAGGATGGGATCCAGAGTTAAGAAACTGTCAGTTTTTGTTGTATGTGTGAAGAGCCAGTTAAGTGATCTAAAAAAAATTTCAAAGTCGGAACCAGAAATTAATTATATTTATCTGACTGCTAACTTAGATTATCAGAGCTATAAACAAAATGATCATTTTCATTATGGCGTACCTGGGCCTGGCAAAATTAAGCTGGATAAAAAATATAATGATATTTTAAATACCGCTGATATAGCAATTGAGTTTCCAGTTTCATATCCATTTAGAAAAGAAGTGTTTAAGTTTTATAAAAAAAAGTGGTGTCGGTTTTTAGAATATGGAAGGTCCCCTGGGTATGCAAGTAAGGGCGTTTATCGGACAGGGTTTAATAAGTCTTCAAAAGGTATTTTATTCCATTCTAAAGATTGGTATAAAAATATATTAAACAATAAGAAATTAAAGAGTGAGTTATCTGTAGTCTTAAAAAATAAAACAATAGAGTCATTTATTGAAAATCATTATTTAACGTGTTGTTATATAAGGCCAAATCCAAATGATCGGTATAATAAGGTGCTATTAAATTTTATTTTTTTAATTTTAATTAATCAAAAAGATGATATGCGTGATATAGCAATAATAACTTCAACAAAAATAGAAACATTAGAAAATATTAAATTTATTTTATATGATTTTGGAATTAATGAGGTTAGTATTATAAGGCCAAAAATGTTAGAAACTAATTTAATTATTAAATATGAAGATTTTAGTGAAGATGAAAAAAATAAATTAAGACGTTTAGAAGGTAAGCGGCGATTAATAATTTGGAGTGGGTTTTTATTTGATCAAAAAATATTCCAGTCACTGTTATCAATTAGTATACAAAGTGCAAAAAGAAAAACTAATGGTGCTCATTTTTTAGGAGCATGTGGAGATGGTTCATTGACAGACTTGTTTAGTCTTATGGTAGAAAGTAATTTTCCGTTTATTCCAGTTATAAAACCAACTTTAGATTTTCATTATGAACATTTAAAAAGAATGGAAGTCTTTGGTAAAGAGTTGAAAATTTCTAGTGAAGCAAGACTCGTAATTAATTCAGTATTAAAGATAGAACATTTAAATGGGTTTGAATTAAATGAATTAATAATGGTTTGTAGGAAAGATCAAATTCAAAAAGAAATACACCTAGTAATGAGTTATATTTATAAAAATTGGAATCTGAATAAATTTTTAGATAAAATACTTAATAAAGTCTAAATTCATAATGAAAGATATTAAGGTGAAAAAAACTTTAAAAAAGAGGTTTTAATATGAAAAATAAACCTATTATTATCGCGATTATTAACCAAAAGGGTGGTGTTGGTAAGACAACGTCCGCTTTGAATTTAGCTGCTTTTTTTGCACTTTCAAAATTAAAAACGTTATTAGTAGATTTAGATCCTCAAGGGAACTCATCGGATACGTTATTGCCTGATTTAGAGAATTTTGAAAACGTGAAAACTAGTTATGATTTAATAATGAGTCAGACTTGTGATGAATATGCAGAAAAACTTAGATTAAATAATTTTTCAATTTTAGACGTAATTTCGTCAATTAAGATTGGCGATTATGAGTTAGACTTAATTCCTGCAGATATAACATTAAGTAATTCGGAATTGAGGTTGCACCATGAGGTTAATAGAGAATTTGTGTTAGATAAGGCGTTAAAGCAAGATCAACAATTATTATCTAAGTATGAATTTGTTTTAATAGATTGTCCTCCTTCATTAGGGTTATTAAGTTTGAACGCATTTATAGCATCAGACTATCTTTTAGTTCCCGTTGATGCTAGCGCTTATTCTCACCAAGGCCTTGAAGAATTGGTAAATAGTTTAGGTTATTGTAATGAAGTATTTCATAGTCAAACAGAGTTGATTGGAATATTTTTTGCTAAATTTGTGAATAATGAGAATGTTTACAAACAAAGTCTAAAATATTTACAAAAAGAGTTAGGCGATCGTTTGTTTGAGACTGTTATTAATAAAAGTACATTGATAGAGCAGGCCCCTCATTGTCATCAAACAATAGTGACCTATGCTCCAAATACTAAACCATATTTAGATTATCTGAATTTGACTAAAGAGTTGTTAGAAAGGATAAGGAATGCCCAAGAAATTCGAAATAAACAAGAAGAAGCCGGCCCTGTTTTCACTAGATAGGAAATTGAATCGAGCTGAAGATTTTAACGCGTTTAAAGTAGATCAGTTCGGCTCGGATGTTCAAATAGATATCTTGTTATCAGATGTAGTGATAAGAAAGCAGGTTAGACGAGAAATTGATAATGAGTCTGTTGATCGGTTAGCAAATAGTATAAAAGATCAAGGGCTGATATACCCTATTATCGTAATGAAGATTCCAGATAGTAGCGATAAGTATACATTGTTAATAGGAGAGCATAGATATCATGCCGTAAAAAAATTAGGAAGAAAAAAGATTACAGCGAGAATAATTCCATTTATAAAAGCTAAGTCAGATAGAGAGTTGATGCAGCTAGCTGAAAATCTCGAAAGGCGGAACCTAAATACAATCGAAATTGCAGATACTATAATGTCGATAAGAGTAAGTGCAGGTATGACATTAGAGCAGGTTGCAAGCAAGGTAGGGCGGAGTCTGAATACAATTAAACAATATAGTAGAATAAGTAAGTTAACGGAAGAAGAAAAGAGTTCGTTAGTAAATCAAGGCGCTTCATTTGATAGGATAATTCAGTATTTGAAATCTAAAAATAAAAAAAGTGTAGTAACTACACCTATTTTAAATAAGATATATAAGATATCAAATACTAAATACAGTCTTTCAAGGTTAAGTTTTGATTTAAAGAAGCACTCTAAGAAAGAGATTGAGGATAAGCTAGAACAGGCAGAATCGTTCATAAAAAAGGCAAGAGAGCATTTAGGGGTAGGGATTTAATTTGAAGATCCCGAGCCTAGATACACAGATTTTAAGTTTGTAATCATTTTGTTAATAGCGCAATGAAAATTGTCGTGCTGGCCTTCTCCAAACGTTTTATCTTCAAACATATCAAATTGATGTCCAATGGTATCTTTTTGCTTAACAGAAAGTGTTTTTTCACAGATAGGATATAATTCAGTGAATTCTAAATTGATATGGCGACACTCAAGATCGATGTATTTTCTTGATATTTGAGTGAATTTTTTAAGGCATGATTTATCGCCACGTTGAATTTTTGATATCATTTTTCCTAGAACAATTAAGTAGAATTTGCCTAGTTGATGTTCTCCTTTTAACTCGTCAATAACTTCTTTTCGATGTTGGGCTTCTTGTTTAGGGCATTTTTTATATTCCGGAAATAGGAATTCTTCTTCTTTTTTATTATGACATTCTTCAGCAAAAACTTTGAAGAAATTTATAACTTTTTGCAGATCTTTAACATTTACTTCTTCACCATCTTCTAATTTATGACATAATACCTCTAAAATAATTAACATTTCTTCTATTTGTAAAGTTTCATCCTTAAGAGCCTTAATAGGTCTTTTCATAAGTTACCCCCATCTTTTAAACTTAAATGTAAAAAAAAACTTTCTATATTTCTTATATACCCACTATTTGAGAAAGTTAAACACCTAAATATTATGATATATTAATGAAGTTTGAGAATGTTTTCTTTTGAATTGGAGATAGGGGTGGTTTATAAGGGATTTAAATTGATTATAGATTATATTTAAACTTTAAAGTTGGTTTCTTAGTTGAAGTTTTAAGCTTGGATAAATACAAATGGTTGTAGAGTTTAAATGAAAGTGAGTTATTTACTAATTAAAACAACTTAGAGTAATATTAGTAACATAGTTTATAATTTAATTTAGAAATAAGGAATTAATAATGAATGAAGTCGTAGTTAGTAAAGAAACTGACCTATCGGTGGAGGATAAGTTTTTACATCGTCATATTGGCTTATCGGAAGCTGATGTTAGTGAAATGTTAAAAGTTTTAGAGTGTAGCTCTGTAGATCAATTAATCAAGCAAACGATACCCGAAAATATATTGAATAAAAGCTTGAACCTGCCAAAGTATCTGACTGAATTCGATTACTTAGAGGAAATAAAAAATATTTGTAAAAAAAATAAAATAGTGAAATCATTTATTGGGCAGGGCTATTATGGCGTTCAAACACCACCGGTTATTATACGAAATATTTTAGAGAACCCATCTTGGTATACCCAGTATACTCCATATCAACCTGAAATTTCTCAAGGTAGATTAGAAGTCTTATTTTATTTTCAAACTTTAGTGAGCGAATTAACTGGATTGCCAGTTGCAAATGCATCCTTATTAGATGAAGGGTCTGCGGCTTGTGAAGCGATGATAATGTTATATAGGATTTATCAATCTAAGGCGAATTCAGAACCAAATACCTTTTTGATTGCAGATTATTGTTTTGAACAAACTAAAGCTGTTTTGAAGACTCGTGCAGAAGCTATTGGAATAAAGCTAGAACGATGGGATGGAGATATAGCTAGATTAAAAGACGATGTTTTTGGTTTTATGTTTCAATATCCAAACTCTATTGGCGATATAGAAATTTATCGTTCTCAAATAAAAAAAGCGCAAGAACTAGGTATAAAAGTTGCGGTAATTGCAGACTTATTAAGTCTGACAATATTAGAGGAGCCAGGTCAATGGGGAGTTGATGTTGTTGTAGGGTCATCCCAACGGTTTGGTGTTCCAATTGGCTATGGTGGCCCTCATGCTGCTTTTTTAGCAACTAAAAAAGAAAATATAAGAAAAGTTCCAGGCAGAATTATTGGAATGACAAAAGATAGGTTAGGAAAAAGTGTTTACCGAATGACATTGCAAACAAGAGAGCAACATATACGAAAAGAAAAAGCGACATCAAATATATGTACCGCTCAAGCTTTGTTGGCAATAATAGCAACTATGTATGCGATTTATCATGGGCAAGATGGGTTGATACGTATTGCAAATAGTATAAATAAAAAAGCAACAAGAATATTTCGCTGTTTAGAAGGACTGAATGTTGATATCAAAAATAAACAGTTTTTTGATACGGTTACGTTTGAGGTTGATTCTCCTACCGAAAAAGCTAGTTTAGAATCAGAGCTTAAGTTAAATAACATATATTTGTATCAAAAAGAAAATTGTTTTTCACTTTCGATTAGTGAAGATACCAAAAGTAGCGACCTCGATCAGTTGATTTCAATATTAAATACTACTCTAAAAAATGTTGAGGTTAATAATGTTAAAAAAGAAAGTATTTTAATTAAACGTAAAACAAGTTTTTTTCATGATAAAGTCTTTAATGAAAATAGAACAGAAACTAAAATGCTTCGGTTTATGAAGCGATTAGAGAGTAAAGATTTATCTTTAGCCAACGCTATGATTCCATTGGGTTCGTGTACGATGAAATTAAATGCCACAGCAAGTATGATTCCATTAAGTTGGTCTGAAACTCAAAATATTCATCCCTTTATTCCGATTGGGTTAGCAAGTGGATATCAGCAAGTAATTTCTGAGTTAGAGGGGATGTTAAACGAAGTAACTGGCTTTAGTGGAACATCATTACAACCAAATTCTGGAGCTCAGGGTGAATACGCTGGATTATTGGTAATAAGAGATTACTTTAAGAGTAAAGGATTGCAAGAAAGAGATTTGATTTTGATTCCAAACTCCGCTCATGGAACGAATGCTGCAAGTGCTGTTTGTGCAGGGTTTAAGGTGAAAATGGTTAAATGTACCGCTGATGGAGTAATAGACTATAATGATTTAAAAGACATATGTGAAAAGAATAAGCTGAATTTAGCAGGAATTATGATTACTTACCCATCTACGTATGGCGTATTTGATGAAAACATAAAAGACCTTATCGATTTAGTTCATAGTTATGGTGCTCAAGTATATTTAGACGGAGCCAATATGAATGCTCAGGTTGGTTTAACAAGCCCCAGTCAAGTAGGGGCAGATGTTTGTCATTTAAACTTGCATAAAACATTTAGTATCCCGCATGGAGGCGGTGGGCCAGGTGTAGGGCCTATCTGTGTAGCTTCGCATTTAGTTCCTTTTTTACCAACTCATCCTTTCTTAGATAAACATTCAAATAATTGTGTAATATCAAGTGCCCCATGGGGAAGCGCTAGTATCTTATTGATTTCGTATGGATATATTAGAATGTTAGGTAAAAATGGATTAAAAAAAGCGACGGAAATAGCAATTCTTAATGCAAACTATATTAAAGAACGACTCAAGGACTATTTTCCAGTTAAATTTACAGGTAAGAATGGTCGTGTTGCTCATGAATTAATCATAGATATTAAACCTTTTAAACTGTCTGCAGGTATTGATGTTTCAGACGTTGCAAAGCGGCTTATCGATTATGGTTTTCATGCTCCTACAATGTCTTGGCCTGTTCCTCAAACATTAATGATTGAACCTACAGAAAGTGAATCAAAAGAAGAAATTGATCGTTTTTGCGACGCTTTAATTAGTATTTATCATGAGATTCAAGATATTATTGATGGTAACAGTGATGTGAAAGATAATGTTTTAAAAAATGCCCCTCATACTATGGATGAGATTGTATCTGATAATTGGACTCATCCTTATTCACGCCAAAAAGCGGTATATCCATTGAATTCATTAATAAAATATAAGTTTTGGCCTTCAAGTAGTAGGGTAGATGACTCTTTGGGAGATCGTCAGCTTATATGTACTTGTATGGATAGTGAATCATTAATGAGTAATTAACAATGAGAAGTTGGATTAATATTGCGTTAATATTAGTTTTAGTTTTTAGCATAGGTTGTGGGAAAGTATTCCAAAAAGCAACAAAAGACGATTCTAATTCAACTCCTATTGTTATATCAACGAATCTAACACCTCCAAGCAGCTTTTCTACGTTAGGAGATCCTAAGGTTGCAACAATGAACATAACTGGAATCAACTCGTCTTTTTTACTAATTGTAAACGAAGATAAAAATGTATACGATAGTTTACCTGGTAGTATTGGGCTAATTTCAACTGATTTAGGAGATAACGTAGTTGGATTAGCTGAACAAAAAGATCAAGTAGGTTTTAAATCTCGAATGTCTTGTATTACTGGGGATTGTTCAAAACTTAATACACTTAAAAATAAAAAAAATAGAAATTTAAATCTTTTATCATTACCACCAAACCTAAAATCGTTCTACATTAGTCCTAGTAGTTCTAATAATTATAACTCTCAAGGTATATTAGAGTATAATAAAAGTCCTGTAATTATATACAGGGAAGTAGGCGTAAACTTTTCTAGTTCTTTAATAACAGAGGTTGGCGATCAACTAAATTCCTATTATGCAGATATTATTAATATTTATGGTAAACCATCTGATTTAGATTTAAACGGGAGTATTATTATTTATTTAGGAAACCTAAATAAAACCGGGGTTACTGGGTTAGCTGGGTTTGTTAGTACCTCTGACTTATTAAATAATAATGAGGAGGTGTTATATGCTAATGGGTTTGATGGAAACAATAAGGATCTTTCTGCAAAAGAGATAGTTAAAACAATTATTCATGAATTTAATCACTTGATAGTTCTAAATAAGAGGTTAATTGAGAAGGGAATAGAAGAAAATATTGATATTTGGATTAGTGAAGGAATTGCAGAGCATTCGATTGATGTTGTTATGAAAGAGCCTTTAGACGGTCATTACAATTCAATATCTGAAAATCATTCGTTTTTTATCTGGAAATCAGAAGCTATTCAATATCATTTAGCGTATTTGTTTTTTAAGTATTTATCAATACATTATTTAGATGATAAATCAATTCAAGATATTTATTTAAATGTTAAAAGTAACTATTTAGCTATAGAAGAAGCATTGCAACAAAAATATCCAAGTCTATCATTTGATGACTTATATAGAGATTTTTTAATTACTAACTATATTCAAAATGTATCTGGTAAATATAGTTATAATGGTGTGTTTAAGAAGCGGGAAATAACCAAAATGGCAAATGTTATAGATAATTTAGGATTATCTTCAGGAGAACGATTTATTATCAATTTAAATAAAACACAACTGGATAAATTTCAACCACAGAAAACGTCAGCTACCATGGCTTTTTATAAAATATTTAACTAAGGCTTTACAACAATATTTAATAATTTATTGGGTACATGAATAATTTTAATAATTTCAGCCGTATTGGTGTATTTTTGAATTTTTTCACTTTTTAATGCCAAAGACTTAATTGTTTCCTGGTCAGTATTGCGCTCTATTTGGAACTTATCCCTCACTTTACCATTTACTTGAATAACAATAGTACTTGTTTCTTCAATAATTAGCTGTTGGTCATAGCTGGGCCATTTACTTTTATGAACAGAGTTGGATTGTTCTAAGATGCTCCATAGCTCTTCAGCTAAAAATGGAGCAAATGGAGCAATAAGTTGCGTAGTTATAATAGCCGCCTCTTTTGAAATTCCATTACTATAATAAAAATTCATTAATTCCATAAGCCGACTAATAGCTGTATTAAAACTAAAGCGTTGAATATCATTAGTAACACTTTGAATAGTTTTATGTAGTTTTTTGTTTAAATTATTTTGATCCCCTTTAAGTGGGTGTTTTTCCCACTGAGAGCAAATTATAAAAAATCGTTTTAAAAACCTAAAAGAACCTTCTACTCCATCATCAGACCAATCAAGATCTCTATCAACAGGTGCACCAAAAAGAATAAAGAGTCTAGCTGTATCAGCTCCGTATTTGGAAATTATTGATGCTGGGTCAACCGTATTTCCCAGAGATTTAGACATTTTTGCCCCATCTTTTAACACCATCCCCTGACAAAGTAATCGTTTGAATGG
Organism: Candidatus Marinamargulisbacteria bacterium SCGC AG-410-N11; assembly: GCA_003265895.1. GTDB lineage: Bacteria > Margulisbacteria > Marinamargulisbacteria > AG-410-N11 > AG-410-N11. The sequence goes on from QFBS01000002.1 coordinate 30,116, forward strand.
CTCATTTACATCTGATAAACCTAAATCTCTAAGGACTTTTGTAAAAAATCTAGCATATAATAAATGCAAAACAGCATGTTCAATACCGCCAATATATTGATCTACAGGTAACCATTGATTAGCATTTTTAGATTCAAATGGAAGCTTTTTGTTTTGTGAATCGGTATAACGAAAAAAGTACCAAGATGAATCAAAAAATGTATCCATAGTATCTGTTTCTCTAGTAAATAATTTATTATGCTTACTTGTTTTTGCAAAAGAGGCTGTATTTGCAAGTGGATTTCCTTGTCCAGAAAAGTTAACATTTTCAGGAAGTTTAACTGGTAGTTCTTCTTCAGATACTGGATGAGGGTTATTATCTTCATCATATATTATTGGAATCGGAGTTCCCCAAAAACGTTGACGAGAAATTAACCAATCTCGCAGTCGATAAGTGGTTTTTTCAGAACCTTTCTTATTATTTATTAACCAATGAGTAATATCTTGTTTAGCTTGATTACTAGATAGTTCATTAAATTGAGAAGAGTTTACAAGTAGTCCAGGTTCTGTAAATGCTTGAGTCATAGATTCTGAGTCTAAAGACGATGTAGAATCCTGAATAACAACTTTAATAGGTAAATTATGTTCTTTTGCAAACTCAAAGTCTCGCTGGTCATGAGCCGGAACAGCCATTACAGCACCCGTTCCATATTCCATTAAAACATAATTACCTGTGTATAGTGGCGCTTTTTCTCCAGTAATTGGATTGATGACATAATGACCTAAAAATAGCCCTTTTTTAGGTTTATTCATATCGGTTCTTTCTTGGTTTGAAGATTTAAGTGTATCTTGAACAAATTTTTGAACGTCATCTTGATACTTAGTTCCTGATGTAAGGTTTGATGTTAATGGATGTTCAACTGCAAGAACTAGGTAGGTTACGCCACACAATGTATCTGGTCTCGTAGTAAAGACAGGAATAGATCCTTTATTATTACCATTTTCATCTTCAATTTGAAAAATAGCTTCGGTACCTGTATTTTTTCCTATCCAGTTACGTTGCATAATTTTGACACGTTCAGGCCATTCATCTAAAGAGTCTAAGTCAGAAAGTAATTCTTCAGCATAGTCAGTAATTTTTATATACCATTGTTCAATCTCTTTTTTTTCAACGTCCGCTCCCGACCGCCAACCTTTACCATCGATAACTTGTTCATTTGCAAGAACGGTTAAATCGACAGGGTCCCAATTAACCCAGCCTTTTTTTCGATAGATAAGACCTTTGTTGTACATTTGAATAAAAATCCATTGATTCCAGTGATAGTAATCGGGTTGGCAGGTAGCCAATTTGCATGACCAATCATAGCTTAGGCCTAATCGTTGTTGTTGTTTAATCATGGTATCGATATTAGCTAGTGTCCATTGATTAGGATCTACATTATTTTGTATAGCTGCATTTTCAGCTGGAAGTCCAAAACTGTCATACCCCATAGGATAAAGAACTTCAAACCCATTCATTCGTTTAAACCTAGCAAGCGTATCACCAATCGTATAGTTTCTTACATGGCCCATATGAAGATTCCCTGAAGGATATGGAAACATTTCTAAAACATAGTAGGGGTTAGATATATTATCCTTATTAACTTGATATAATTTTGATTCTTCCCATTTTTGTAACCATTTTTCTTCAATAGTTAGCGGTGAATATTCCATAAATATAGGCCCTTCCATTCAATAATTGATTTTTGGACTACTATACCATAAAAACATTAAAAAAGTTAGCAGTTTAAACAACTTAGTAATGATATAATCCTGAAATAAAGATGTTGTAAAAAGTTAAATCTATAACTAGATTCTCAGGATAATGCTCTAAGCATGGTATTTAAAAAATTGAAAATAAACATAAAGTTTATTGACCAAGCTATTTTTCAAACAAACTAACAAATAAATACTAATATACAAACTAAAATACAGTTTATATAATTATGAACAGCTACATCGTATAAAAGATGATATATTAGAACTTAATTTCAACAAAGTATGTATTAATATATTTCAATGCAACTAAAAGTATTAAATTACGATAATGATATGTAGTTTTATATGAAATTGAAAGTAGGATCTTAGAAGATGTTAAAAATAATTTCCATTCGAAAATCTAGAGAGCCGAAAGTGTATTGTATGATTGCATGTGAGGAATTTCCCAAAAGTGAAATGGTTTATTTAAGCAATCATTTATATCCAGATCATGTTTTACATTTACAATCATTTAAAGAATACATTATTGAGGAGAAAAATAAAGTTAATGATCTTTCTATTCAAAAAGAAATCAGAAGCCCATTTATAAGTGATGTTATTCTTTATGATCCTAAAAAAGGAAAGCCTGACGATTTTACTCATTCTAGATTAAAAGATATATTGGGAATTAATTTATCCAAGGTAGAAGATGAAAGTCGAGTTTTATGTAATCAAAAATATATTCGGAATATAGTAGGTTTTAAACAAATTATTAGAGATAAAAAGTTGTTTACAGATATAGATGGTAATTTAATTATTGAAAAATATTTAAATCAATTATTAGAGCATATGAACAGTTTTCAACCAAAAACAATAGCAGAGTTATTTGAAATGGTTGACTTATATGTTATGGAACTAAATGTAGTATTGAAAGAATCAAAATTGAATATAAAGCAAACAAGTCAAGAATCGTTGAGTTTGAAAAGGGTATTAAATCTATTTGTTGAAAGTGATAGATATTTTCAACATGTAAGTCATAACGAAATTATTTTAAATTTATTAGGTAAAAGAGCTGGTTTAGCATATCATATTCAATATGAATGTCGGGCTCCAGAGCATTTTATAGAAATAGATTCTATTAATGAAAAAATTAAGGATCTTCCATATGATATGGAATCTCCTAGTTATAAAAATAATCAAACATTTTTGCAATTTATTATTTGTTCTTCGGAGTCAAAATTAGATGATAAATTAGAGTTAGTAAGAGCAGCACATGATGATTCATGGACTGAGGTAGAAAAGAGGCAATCATTTACTAATGCTAAGTTGAGTATTAGGAAAGTTTTTAAAGACCTTATTAAGACAGTTCTAATAGGTGAATTAAATATTTTTCATCAAGATAAGAATGGAAATACCTGTTTACATAATGCACTTTTAGTTAAGAATGATAATTTCTATTTTCATGAAATAATAAGAATGAAAAATTCTAGACCTAAATTAATTGAAACTGTAAATAATAAAAATAAAACCCCTTTACATATTTTTATTGAACAATTTAATGAGGTATATAATGAAGAGAAATTAGTATTTATGATTAATTCTCTTGCTAGTTCAAATAATATAAATATAATAACGGAAGAAAATAAAACAAGTTTAGATATAATAGAAGATAGAATAATAGATTATGAATCCCAGGTTTGGCAGGAATGTGATAATGTTAGTATGTCGTCCGATGATTCAGGCGATGAAAGCGAAGATGATGAAATCGATAATTCTTCAAATTACAATTTAATACAAAGTTTTCAAATGATAAAGAGTTTATTGTTGAGTCTAAACGCAAAAAGAGCTACACAGTTAAATGCAGAAACCTTAAAAAAAAGAAGTATGGATAAAGAAATTTCAAAATCAAGCGATAAAACCCCTAAAAAAAAAAGTAAATTAAGTCTAAAAAATTGTTTAGATTTATGAATGAATTTTGAGAATATGTTTATGATATATAAGGGTACTGTTTAAAAAAATAAACTATTTATTAACAAATTTAATAATATTTAAATATAATTGTATTTAGGTTACAATATCCACATGAAATTAAAATCCGTTTTATCAATTGCGAGTATCATTAGCACTATTATTTTTATATTTTTAGTATGGTATATTTACTTCAAGCCAGTAGCACTGATAGATCATCCATTTATTAATACAATTCCATTAATTAATTGTATCTTGAATGGTATTTCAGCCGTGTGTTTATGTTGTGGTATATGGTTTATATCTAAAAAACAGATCCTAAAACATAAAGTAATGATGGCCTTATCATTGTTATTTTCAGCCTTATTTTTAATTGCTTATTTAATATATCATCATTTTCATGGGAATACGCCATTTATAGGGGTAGGCATTATAAGGCCAATTTATTTTTTTATTTTAATTTCTCATATTGCATTAACCTTAGTAGCTTTGCCTTTAATATTAAGTACTTTCACATTTGCATTGATATCAAAGTATGAGCCTCATAAAAAGCTAGGTAGAATAACCTTTCCAATTTGGTTATATGTTTCCGTTACTGGGATATTAGTATATGTCTTTCAAAAATTAGTAGCTTAATTTAGTCAAAAATAATGGTTTTATTTTTATATTTGAAAATTCGATGCTCAGCATACAACTTAATCGTATCGGCAAGTGTTGTTTTTTCTAATATTTGACTTTTCTGCTTAATTTCAGAAATGGTATGTTTGTGACTAATTGACGAAATATTTTGAGAAATAATAGGGCCTTCATCTAAGTCTTCAGTCACAAAATGAGCTGTTGCTCCAATAATTTTAACCCCCTTTTCAAAAGCTTGTAGATAAGGATTTGCCCCTTTAAAAGAGGGTAAAAAGCTATGGTGAATATTAATAATGTCATGTGAATAACTGGCTAAAAAGTTAGGCGATAAAACCTGCATATATCTTGCGAGAATAATTAAATTAGTATTTTGAGTTAATCCTAATATTTTGTCTTCCTGTTTATTTGATTTTGTAACAGGTAAAAAATGAAAAGGAACGTTATAAAAAGCACATAAGTCTTGATGACAGTCATGGTTGGAAATAATACTATCAATATGAATAGGTAAGTCTCCAGATTTATAGCGATAAAGACATTCTTTTAGACAATGATCTGTTTTTGAGACTAAAATACTTACTTTTAATGGTTGGTCAGTAGAAAATAAATTAAATTGTCCAGAAAATGATAACGCGATAGATTTTAATTCATCCTGAATAAGATTAAAACTAGTATCATAAGATGAAATTTTCATTCTAAGAAAAAAGTCGCCATTAAAATAGTCAGAGCTGAATTGGCTGGCGGAGATAATATTGATATTATGTTTAAAAAATAAATTAGATAATTTAGCAACAATGCCAGGCTTATCTGGACAACTAAACTGTAAAATGGCTTCATTCATATTGTTAAGTATAATACAAAAAATAAAATTAATGAAAATCATAATCAATATACACACATATTAAATACTTTAGTATAATAATATAATGCCAAATAAGTTACTTATTATTGATGCTTTATCATTAGCATTTAGAGCCTATTATTCTTATCCTCCTTCATTAACAGATAATAATGGAAACCCAATTAATGCTGTTTTTGGGTTTATAACATTATTATTTAAAGGGTTAGAAGACTTAAAGCCTACTCATTTATGCGTTTGCTTTGATAGAAAAGAACCTACATTTAGACATAAGCAGTATTCAGAATACAAAGCTAACAGACCTCCTGCACCAGAAGATTTTATTAGCCAAGTCATTCTTTTAAAAGATGTCCTAAGCCGAATTAATATTCATCAAGTAGAGTGTGCGGGCTATGAAGCGGATGATTTGATTGGTACAATTGCACAGCAAGCAAATAGTGAAAATATAGAAACGATTATATTAACTGGAGATCAGGATGCTCTTCAGTTAGTTACGCCTACAGTTACAGTTGCAATGAATAAAAAAGGAGTATCCAATTTAGTTTTATTTACACCCGGACTTGTAAAAGAAAAATATGGGATACTTCCCGAACAGGTTATTGACTATAAGGCATTAAAAGGTGATTCCTCAGATAATATCCCTGGTGTTAAGGGTATTGGAGATAAAACAGCTGTAAAGCTTTTATCTGAGTTTAAAACAATAGAAAATATATATAAGAATTTGACATTAATCGAGTCTAAATCGATTAAAAGTAAATTAGAGCAAGATCAAAATAATGCGTACTTATCAAAAGTATTAGCTACAATTAATTGTGAAGCGCCAATTAATCGGGACATTAATGGGTTAAAATTCTCAGTGCCTTGGATGAACGCATATAGCTTATTTAAAGAATTTAAATTTAATACGTTACTAAGAAAGTATGAAAATAATTTTTCGAATATTATTAAGAATCAAAACAGTTCAGTAGAGTATAATTATAAGATAATTAAAAAATTAGATGATTTGCAGTCCTTATTACCATCATTAGAAAATGGGTTTGCGATAGATTTAGAAACAACATCTCTAAATACAAATAAGGCGCAAATTGTAGGGATTTCTATTACATTTAAAAAATATTCAGGGTGGTATATCCCTTTAAATAAGTATATTGAGTCAGAAAATTATGAAGGTATGACACCTTTATTTAAAGAGGCAACCAATACAGATAAAATAGAATTTAAATGTAACCCTTTCTTAAATGCCTTAAAACCTTATTTAGAGAATCATAATATAAAGAAAATGACGCACAATGGTAAATACGAGTGGCTAGTTTTTCAAAATTATAATATTAATTTAACAGGGATTGAGTTTGATACAATGATTGCTGCTTTTTTAATTGATCCATCTCAACCTGTAGGTTTAAAGTCCTTAGCTTTTCAACATTTATCTAGAAAAATGACGTCATTTAAAGAGTTACTTGGTGATAAAAACCAAAATCATAATAATATAAAAGATATTCCTGTAGAAAAAGTAGCTGAATATGCTATTGCTGATTCGGATGTTACTTGGCAATTATATGAATTATTTTTACCTCAATTAATGGATAAAGGCTTATGGCCCTTATTTAAAGACATAGAAATGCCAGTACAGATTATTTTAGGAGAAATGGAACGGACTGGTGTATGCATAGATCCGAATTATTTAATGGAATTAAGTAAGCAAGTGATTCAAGCGATTAAGCGTTTAGAGGAATCAATTTACAGCGAATCAAAAGCAGTATTTAACATTAACTCTACTAAACAACTTTCTGAAGTATTATTTGAAAAAATGAAGTTACCCGTTATTAAAAAGACAAAAACAGGAACTGCTACAAATTCTGCTGTCTTAGAAAAACTTAAGAAAGATCATAAAATAGCAGCTTTAATTCTAGAATATCGTCACTTAGAAAAGTTAAGAAATACTTATATAGATGTATTGCCTCAGTTAGTAGATTCATATACTAATCGAGTTCATACTTCATTTAATCAAACGATTGTAGTTACAGGAAGATTATCATCTTCATCACCTAATTTGCAAAATATTCCAATTAGGACAGAATTAGGTAAAAATATTCGGAAAGCATTTATTCCAAGTCATCCAGATAACAGTATTGTATCGATTGACTATTCCCAGATAGAGTTAAGGTTAATCGCTCATTTATCAAAAGATAAAAATATGATAGAGGCATTTTGTAATAACGAAGACATACATCGTTCAACAGCTTCAATTATATTTCAGTGTGATAAAAATGACGTTGATCCAGAACAGCGCTATCGCGCAAAGGCTGTTAACTTTGGTATTTTATATGGAATATCTGCCTTTGGATTATCAGAAAATATAGGAATTACTAAACTGGCAGCAAAAGAAATGATTGAGAATTATTATAATAATTTTCCTAGTATTAAACAATTTATGGCAGAAACCGTTGAATATGCAAAAGAAAATGGGTATGTAAAAACTGAGTTTGGTCGAATCCGTGAAATTCCTGATATCAAGTCTAATAATGTTAGTAAACGAAATTTTGCAGAAAGAACAGCAATAAATACTCGAGTTCAAGGAACCTCAGCAGATATTATGAAAAAAGCAATGATAAACGTATTAAGTTCTATAAAAGATGCGCAGTTAAAATCTAAAATGATTATCCAAGTTCATGATGAGTTAGTTTTTGATGTTCCAAATGACGAATTAGATCAATTGATTCGTATTGCTAAAGATGAAATGGAACGTATAGTTAATTATTTAGTACCTTTAAAAACTGATGTAGAAGTAGGTCCAAATTGGAAAGACTTAAAAAATTATAAAGAATAAAAAATACATTCTATAACGTATTTTTTATTAAGACTATTCTTCTGAAGTATATCGAAAATTTAGTGTTGGGTTTTCTTTAATTTCGCGGTCTAAACTCCATTGAGTCTCTGCTAGGTAAACATAATCACCGTTAACATCAGTGCAAATATTATTTTTTCTTTTAGAAATAAACGATTCTATATCTTGGGTTGTCCCTCTTATCCAGCATGCTCGTTTATAGTCTAGAGTATCAAATCGACATGTCGCACGGTACTCTTTATCTAGTCTGTATTGAATAACATCAAATTGGAGAGCCCCTACGGTTCCTAAAACTTGTTTATTTTCAGTAATCGTGTAGAATACTTGAGCAACACCTTCTTCTGAAAGCTGTTGTAATCCTTTGGTTAATTGTTTAGTTTTTAAAGGATCTAAATTAACTACACGTCTAAATAGTTCTGGAGAAAAGTTGGGAATTCCTTTAAATAAAAACGATTTGCCATCGGTAAGTGTATCACCAATTTTGATATTTCCAGTATCATGAAGCCCAATAATATCACCTGGGTAGGCTTTTTCGATGATGGACTTTTCTTGTGCCATAAACGCAGTAGGGGTACTAAATTTAAGGGATTTCCCAGTTCTGACATTTAAACACTTTTTCCCTCTTTCAAAAATACCTGAACAAATTCGAAGAAAGGCGATTCGGTCACGATGTTTAGGGTCCATATTGGCATGAATTTTAAAAACAAAACCAGAAAAAGTTGGCTCATCAACAGAAATAGTTCCAGTTTCAGTTTTTCGAGATTGTGGAGGAGGAGAGTACTGAATAAAACAATCTAACAGTTCACGAACTCCAAAATTATTAAGAGCACTTCCAAAAAAAACAGGTGTAGTTAATCCCGTTAAGTAGTCATCGGCATTAAAACTTGGATAAACGCCAGAGATTAGCTCTATATCATCTCTTAATTGGTTTGCTTGATCATCGAGTAGTTCATCTAATAGAGGGTCATTTAGATTATTAATTTCTATCGATTGAGAGTCTTGTTTAGCATGGGGTTTAAACAAAAATATTCGTTTTTCTAATAAACTGTATACCCCTTTGAAGGATTTTCCCATTCCAATAGGCCAGCTCATTGGGCGAACTTGAATTTGAAGTTTATCTTCAATTTCATCTAGAAGTTCAATAGGGTCTTTCCCATCACGATCTAATTTATTGATAAACGTCATAATGGGTGTATTTCTCATTCGACAAACTTCCATTAATTTATGAGTTTGTCCTTCAACTCCTTTTGTGGAGTCTAATACCATAATAGCACTATCAACAGCGGTAAGTGTTCTATAGGTATCTTCTGAAAAATCTTTATGTCCAGGAGTATCAAGAATATTAATTTTATAGTCATTGTAATAAAAGCCCATAACAGAAGTTGCAACGGAAATACCTCTTTGTTTTTCAATTTCCATAAAGTCAGATGTCGCATGTTTTGATGCTTTTTTAGCTTTAATAGCACCAGCAACCTGAATAGCACCACCAAATAATAGTAGTTTTTCTGTTAATGTTGTTTTCCCTGCATCAGGATGGCTAATAATACCAAATGTTCGTCTACGATTTATTTCTTGATTTAGTTCATTCATAATAAGGTTAATTTTTGTAATTCGTTAAGTAGTTGTGATTCATTTTGAAATATAATACCATGAATACCTTGTTTTTTTGCAGCAGAAATATTAGCCGCTAAGTCATCAATAAAAAGACACTCCTCAGCATTGAGTTTGTATGTAGATAATAAGCATTTGTAAATAGCGGGGTTTGGTTTCGCTAGTTTTACTTCTGCAGAAATTATTTTGCCATCAGCAGAATTTAAGAACGGATATTCTCTTGCAAGTCGATCAAACTGTGGAGATTGAAAATTTGATAAAATAAATATCTTATATCTTTTTTGAAGTTGTTCAAATATATCTTTAGTTGCATGAATTAAGTCAAGTTCATAAATAAAGTTATCAATTAAATGATTGAGTTCTTGTTTTTGGTTGTGAGATAAATTGTGAGTGTTTGAAATTTCGTGTATCACGTCTTCTTTCCGAATAGTACCTTCATCTAATTGTTGCCAATAATGACTTGAAAATAAAGCATCTAAATAAAGTGATTTATACGAAGAGTCTGGCGTTAGTTTATTAATAATTTTCTTTGGATTATAAGAAAATAACACATTTCCAACATCAAAAATTATATTGGTAATTTGCACTAATTATCCTTTTAGTATGATTTTATGTAAGTATTATTTTACTAAACTTCCTGTTTAAGAACAATAAACAGATAAAGACGGTTGAATTAATCTTGATCTATAACAGAAGCTAACCTAGAATATCGGTTTCTTTTGTTTAAGGACTTATTGTCGTTATGTTGTTGAAGAACTACATCAGAGAACGATTTTGAATATTGTCGTCGAGTAGATTTGATGCGTACTGGTTTTGTTTTTGTTTTAGAAATAATAGGGTGATACTCTCGATACTCTTTATTTACTTTAGGAGACATTATATTTAAATTCTGAGCCATTTTGTAGCTAACTTTCATGCTTTTTTTACTAACAACTAAAAATGGACCTTGATATCCCGAGCCTTTTACACTTGCAAATGAATGAACATCGTTTGTATAGCTTGAATTTTTTGCTAAAATTGAATGAAAAGGAGTCGCTAATAACGATATAAATATTAAAAGAAGAGTTAGTTTAATAAATTTATATTTTTTCATAGTTTTAGCTCCCTGCTTTTTGTTGTATGTGCTTTATTGCGAAAATCATGCCAATTGATAAGTGGTGTGGTTTGAACTAAAATAAGGGAAAATGAATAGGTGGAATGTTAAGGAAATGTTAAGAAATGTTACAAAAATGTAAAATGTTACAAAAAAGTAACGAAGGGTGTTGTTGTTAAAAGTGAAAAAAATTGGTTTGTTATTAATATATATCATAGCGTTTACCTCAAAGAGTATTGCATTTAGTGCAAACATGATTAGCTTGAGTACAGGGATAACAACTATTAACAATTATTATTCTACAAATTTATATGAATTTGGGGTGAAAAAAATAAGCGCTAAAAGTAGTGCTAATTATAGTTTCGGAGTATCTTACATTAATAATAAGTTGAGCCCCTTAACAGTTTGGATTCCAGTGAGAGTAGATAAAGTTTTCTATTTTAGTCCATTTAATATATTTAAATCTAAATTAAAAGCTAGGAATTATGTTAGTATTGGTGCTAGATGTCATATGTTACATCAGGAAAGTTATCAAATTTATATGGGAGGCGCCTTATCAATAGGTATTCTTATTCCTGTTAATAATCAAATCGGTGTTTTTACAGAATATAGTAAAAATCTTTTTTTTGATAAATTTTCAAACCCAAACCTATTTTTAATTGGGATCTCCTATTATAATAAGAAACAGAAAAATCAAAAAATCTATAAAGATAATAAATATCTATTTAAAAAAAATATAATTAAAAGGAAGTTATAGTGCCCGAAAATTCAAAGAAAAAAGTGTGTGTTAAAGCAATTTTAGAGTCTTACGAAACTCTTGGTTTTGTTAATAAAATTGATGAACATCACTTTCCTTCTAGAGAAAGTATAAATCAGATATTAATCTTTCTAAAGGAGCTATTATTTCCTGGTTTTTTTAATGAAAAAATATCAACAGTTAAGGATATTCCAGATATAACAGAACAGAGAGTTAGTTTTATTATCGATCGATTAGTAGAGGAAGTATATAAATGCTTAGCTTGGGAAAAAAAAGAAACGCCTTATGATAAGGATTCTATAAATGAACAATGTTATAAGATTGTTTATGCCTTAATTCAAGAAGTTCCGTTATTAAGGTCAAAGCTAAAAAAAGATGCTATTTCCATTAGTTCTGGAGATCCAGCTGCAAATAATATCACTGAAGTTGTATTGGCTTATCCAGGATTTCAGGCTATTTTAGTCTATAGGATTGCACATTTTTTATATAATCATAAAATACCACTAATCCCTAGGTTAATGTCCGAAATAGTACATGGAGATACCGGTATAGATATTCATCCAGGGGCAAAGATAGGAGAATCGTTTTGTATTGATCATGGAACGGGTGTTGTTATTGGAGAAACAACAGTAATAGGTGATAACGTAAAGCTATATCAAGGTGTGACATTGGGCGCATTTAGTGTTCCTAAGAATAATTCTAATATTAAACGGCATCCTACCATTAAAGATGGCGTAACTATTTACGCAGGAAGTACTATTTTAGGCGGAGAAACCATAATTGGAGCAAACTCAGTTATTGGTGGGAATGTGTGGTTAACAGACTCAATAGAAAAAAATACGAAAGTATATTTATCAGATCATTATCGTCGAGTAGAAAAAAAGGTGATTAAGGTTAACAATGATTAAAAAAAAAATTCCAGAGTATTTAAATAAAATAATAGAAGCTAAGCAAAGTGAAGTCGATTTTCTTAAGTCTAAGTATGGTTTGAATTATTTTAAAGAGAAGGTTTCACAAGATAGCCAGTTTAAATCTGTTTTTTCTTCTGTTTTAGCCAGACCAGGATTGCAATTAATTGCAGAAGTAAAGAAGGCATCACCGTCTAAAGGAATTATAAATTCTAACTTTGATCCAATAAAAGTGGCGCAACAGTATGCCCAAAATGGAGCTTCATTATTATCTGTATTAACAGAGAAGAAGTATTTTTTAGGACATCCAAGATATATTAATTACATTAAAAGCGATATAAATCTTCCGATTATAAGAAAAGACTTTATATTTGATGAATTACAGGTTTATGAAAGTAGATGTTTAAACGCTGATGCTATTTTATTAATAGCTGCTATTTTAGAGGATTCAAGGCTACAGGAATTAATCCATTTATCTGCCCAATTAGGTTTGGATGTTATTGTTGAAATTCATAATGAAAGTGAGTTGCAGAGAGTATTAGATTTAAAAGAGGTGAAAATTATTGGAATTAATAATCGGAATTTAAACACCTTTTCAGTTGATATTAATATAGCATCTATTTTATTTAAGAATTATTTTAAAGATAATAATAATTATTTAACTGTAGCAGAAAGTGGATATTGTTCAGTATCTGAATTAAAGGCTATAGAATCGGTTGGTTTTTCAGGTGTATTAATAGGAGAAGGGTTAGTTAAACATAAAGATATTATTGATTATTTTAAAAAGAAATAATCAAGTTTTAATGATGACTAAATCGTGAAAGTTGCGGTGTTTTCTTATTAATTAATTGACGATGCTTTTTTAAAATTTCCTGATACCTTATTTTATCTTTGGTTTTTAAACGATGAGAATGATTAGTTATTAGCAGGTCAAGTTTCTTTAAATCTTTTGGAGAAGTTAAATTAATATACTCTTCACGAGTATAATTGAGTTCATATAACTTTACAGTTAATATATTTCCATTAACTTCTTTTTTTTGCATAAATTAAATCCCTTTTAATATCATTATAACCAATTAAAAGAGAAAATAAAGAAATATATTTATTTAGTGAAGGAATTAACAATAAAATCCTTATAACGATCAATATCTTTTTTTCTTAGTTTATAACATTGTTTTTCAAGTAAATACTTTAATTTATTTCGATCATGCTTAGTTGAAAGATCTAGTTTTAAATTTTTTCCTCCATCTAATTCATGAACATATAAACTTACGATATTAGAAGTAATAGTTGTCATGATAGTTCCTCCCCGTAATTTATTTTTTGATTACTATTATATTATCGAATAGAGAAAATAATAATTGCATCGAAAATAATTAATAGATATAATGATAAACTAAAATTAATTTTGAATAGGTTCTGAACTTAGTATTATGAAATTAAAGATATGTGGAATTACAAATAAGGAAGATTTAAACTATCTTATTGCACTAAACGTTGATGCCGTTGGATTTATATTTGTTGAAGATAGCCCTAGGTTTGTAACCCCGGAAGTAGTTGAAGAGTTAACGTATATGTTACCTCCTTTTATTAATACAGTAGGTGTATTTGCTAACCAAAGTGTTGATAAAATTAATCAAATATCTGAAAAGTGTAATTTAAGTTATGTGCAATTACATGGTAGTGAGTCGTCGTCTGATTGTTTAAAGATTAATAGACCTGTTATCAAGGCCTTTCATGTAGAAGGTCCCGATGATTTAGTTGAAATTGATAAATACCAAGGAACAGTAACGTCTATTTTATTAGATACAAAGTCTAAGGATAAGCTAGGGGGAACAGGTGAAACTTTTGATTGGGGGTTAGCCGTAAAGGCTAAGACTTTTGAGATTCCAATGATTTTATCTGGCGGAATTAATAAAGATAATATTCAAAAGGCAATACGCGTTGTTAATCCCTATGCATTAGATATTTCGTCTGGAGTAGAGTCTTCTCCTGGAAAAAAAGACTATAATAAAATTAAAGAAATTGTTGAAATTATTAAAGCTACTTAGTATTTTGAGCTGTTTTTATCGGTTGATGTTCCATCGTATCAAAGTTTTTATATGTATGAAAAAAAACAAGAACATACCAGGCCATATATGAAATTAAAAAGCCTTGAAACATTAATAAGAAATAGCGTTTAAATTTGGATTTCTTATTTTTTGTAATGATTTTATAAATTTGAAAGATTAAAAAAGCTAAAATAACCAAAAATAATAAGTAACTCACAAAATGATTATGAATTAATGGATAAAGCTTTAAAAATATATCAATATATAGTTGATGTAATATCTCCATAAAATCATTTTAGCCTTATTAAATTCTGAAATCAATTTTTTTAATTGTTTTTAAATTTTAAAGTAGAGACTATGAAACAGAAAAAGACTAATAAGTGGGGTAGTATAAAAGTTAAAATCTATTTAAAAGAGATTTTAATTAGCCAGAATTTTTTACTAAAGATAATCTTCGGTAAATAGTTGACTCAACTTGGAATAATGCAGAAGTTTTTAGTTTAATTTGTAGCTTCATTAAACTCTATAATACCGCCACCAACAACACGATCATTTTGATAAAGAACGCCACTTTGACCTGGGGTTACAAATTGTTGTGGAGTATGAGATTTTAAAATAACTTGGTTATCTTGATAGTCTAATACCGTAGCTTTAAAAGGAACCATTTGATATCGGCTTTTAATATTAAACGTTTTTCCGATAATTGATTCATCGTGATTGACTAACGTAAATGTATGTAGTTTAACAGAGGATTGATGAAGGTCACCTTTTTGACCTACGATAACAGTATTTGTTTTTGCATTAATTTTGATAACATAATAAGGGACATTGCTTTGAATGGGTATTCCTCTTCTTTGCCCTATAGTAAAGCGATGTATTCCATCATGTTGGCCTAGTATTTTTCCATTAATATCGGTAATATGGCCAGCTCTTAATTGATTCGCAGATACATTATCTTCAATAAATTGACGATAAGATCCCTTGGTTACAAAGCAAATTTCTTGGCTATCTTGTTTATTAGCATTTACAAATTTAAGGTCTTGAGCCATTTTTCTTATTTCAGATTTTAAATAGTTGCCTAATGGAAATAATATAGACTTAAGCTGTGATGATTGCATCATATATAGAAAGTAAGATTGATCTTTTGAATGATCTTTGGCTTTTTTTAAAAAGAATCGGGTCTTATTAGGATTTGATGTGATTTTACAGTAATGTCCAGTAGCAACATAATCGGCATCTAAGTCTTTCATTTTACTATAGAGTTCATCAAATTTAATATATCGATTGCATTCTACGCATGGATTAGGAGTATAACCTAAAAGATAATCATTAATGAAGTAATCGATTACTTTTTGCTGGAAATTGGATCGACAGTTAATCGTATAGTGTGGGATTTTTAAAGCATGAGCCACACGTTTAGCATCATTAATAGAACTTAAATTACAACAGGCTGATAATTTTTCTGAATCTTTTTGAAGTAGTTGCATGGTAATGCCAATAACATCATAACCTCTTTTTTTTAATAAAGCAGCAGTTACAGATGAATCAACCCCTCCGCTCATACCTACAATAACTCTTTTTTTTCTTTTCATAATAGTGTTTAGTATCCTGAATAAAATTAAAATAATTTAAATTTAAATAAGAATATAGTGTATATATAAATAAAAAAAAAATAAAGTATTATAATTTTAAAGTTGTCCAAATTCTTTTAGCCAAAAATTAATCATTGGGTCATTAGGCTTTATAGTTGGTTTTTGCGGCTCTTTAAAAATAGTAGCTCTACGATATGTTTTGATAAATTTTAAACAACTGATATATGGAATTTTTTTTCGTTTAGCAGAGTATTGAATTTTACGATCTGACGATACGATAGTAACATGTTTTGATGTTGTCGATTCAATCTTCCGAATAATGTAATCATCAGCACTATCACATTTATCGGTATAAATAATTTTTAAAGATCCTTTTTGGATAGTTTGTTGATGGTCAATATCAGGTTGATGTCCGTCAAAAACAATAAGAAACTTATCAGTAGAGTTACGAGATAGTTGGGTTAAAAAATGAATTAATTGTTCTTCTTTATTAGGAGTAGAAAGAGAAAGTTGCGGCAATTGTCCGATTAAATTATAAGCATCAATAATATAGCGCATAAATTGTATTTTAAATGATTTTTAGTTGATTTAAAATGGATAAACAGTATTGTCATGTTATAATCAAAAAAAATAAATGTTTAAAAAAGGTTATTTTAGGGAACAAATAATAAATGTTAGGAGTAAAGGGGGAAATGATGTCTTTAAAAAATATAATAGATTATTTACAACAGCCAGTTAATATTGATCGTATAATTTTAAAGTTATTAGGAAAAAAAGTACCTGATGAAGAATTAGAGTCAACTTTGGATGATAATATTGAGACTACGCCAATAGATAAGAGTCAGACTCTGAAAACTAAAGAAGCTGCCGATTCTAGGGGGGAGGATTCTTCAATGGTTGAGAATATATCAAAGGTTAAAGAAACATCAGAAGTTGATAACGATAAAATAGAAGAAGCTGAGGTAACAGCGGCAGAGGTACAAGAAGAGCAAGTAAAAGAAGTTGCAGAAGTAGAGATTGTTAATTCTATGTCAGATACAGTAGAAAAGATGCCAAATAAGTTTGAAGAATATGCTGCGCAAAGTGAAGAACCCGTAGATACCGAAATTAATCTTAATCAAACTGTATTTCATTCTAAGTCATTTGAAGAGATAGAGCGAGATATTTTAAATAACGGTGAAAATTTTCAAGATGAGTTTAAGGAAAGTTATAAGCAAGTTGAGTATAAGTTTTTAAGAAAAAAAAGAGGTTCACACATAATCATTAAAAAAGACATTGATGAATAATAAGCTCAATACAGATTTAATGCCTAATTGAAATGCCAGACTTAATGCAATGAGTTTTAATATCAGATATAGTTAATTCTTGGAAATGTAATAAAGAGGCTAGTAACGCTGCTTCGCAACCTAATAAGACATCACTAATATGAGAACAGTTTCCTGCTCCTCCTGAAGCAATAACTGGAATTTGAACATTTTTAGCAATAGTGTGGGTTAATGGGATATCATAACCTTCTTTTGTTCCATCACAGTTCATAGATGTAACTAGTAATTCTCCAGCTCCTAATTCTTCAAGATATTGAGCCCATTTTAAGGCGTCAATACCAGTAGGGTACCGTCCGCCATGAGTAAATACTTCCCATTGGCTAGAAGAATCTAAATGTAATTTTGATAGTGATGTTGTTATTTTTGGCTTTATATTAATTGGTTCGATACGCCTTGCATCAATCGCAACTACAATGCATTGTGATCCAAATTGAAGAGAGCTTTCATTAATTAATGATGGGTTCTGAACAGCGGCTGTGTTAATCGAAACCTTATCTGCACCAGCATTGAGAACATTTCGAATAGTATCAATATCTCCAATTCCACCACCTACTGTAAAGGGAATAAATAATTCTTTAGCTGTTTGTTCCACTAGATCTATCAATAATTTTCGTTTATCTGAACTGGCCGTAATATCTAAAAAAACAAGCTCATCAGCTCCTTGTTGATCATATAATTTAGCTAATTCGATAGGATCTCCAGCATCCCGAAGTTGTACAAAGTTAGTCCCTTTAACAACACGACCATTCGTAACATCAAGGCAAGGAATAATTCTTTTGGTTAGCATAGCGTAATTCCCTCAGGGTTTCCTAAGCAAAAATCATGATAACTCATTTCTTTTTTTCCTTCAGGTTTAACAGTAAGAATCGTAAATTGGTCTTGCGTTAAGGTAGCATTAATAATTTTAATTCGGCGGTCATTTCTAATGATAAACGCGCCCGGTTTAGGAGAGAACGCTTTAATTTTACCCAGTATGACTTTTGGAGAATCTGTTGATAGAATTTGATAATCTTTGGCACTTAATTTTTTACAATAAGAAGCTGACTGATGATTTTGAATAGATGTTGATATAGTCGGACTTTTAATAAAATTTGAAATAAACTCATGACATAAATTGGCAGCTATAGCTGCTAAACGGTTATGAAGCGTTTCAAAATTATCAGAAGCTGTTAGCAGGGTTTCTTGTTTTGATATAATAGGGCCTTCATCCATCTTTTCATTCATTTGAATAATTGTAACCCCACTTTTTGAATCTTGATTTAATAGTGATGAGTGAATAGGCGAAGCTCCTCTATAGGAAGGTAGTAATGAGGCGTGAGCATTAATGCAAACATAATTATCCGTGATTTGTTTTGGTAAAATCATACCGTATGCCACTACAACAACTAGATCCGGATTAATTGATTGAATATTGTCAGATAACTCTGTTTTAGAGTCTGGGGTAAAGACAGGGATTTGATTCGACATGGACCAAGCTTTTACTGGCGTTGGAAATAATTTAAGACCTCTACCTTTTGCTGCATCAGGTTGACTAATTACACCAACTAGATACTTAGAAAAGTCACTATATATTTTTTTTAAAACCGTAGTAGCAAAGTCTGGGCTACCTAAAAATAATATTTTAGTCATAAGTAATAATAGTATCATTATAACGAATTTCAGAAAATATCAAATTTATAACAAATGAATCTATAACTTGAAATTAATCTTAAACTTAGTTAATGTAGATTGAATTAATTGATAAGGATATTGATTTTTATGAGTAAGCAAATAAATATTTTAATTCTTGGGCGACCAAATGTTGGTAAGTCGACCGTAATTAATCGATTGTTACAACAGAATGATGCGATTACCCTAGATGTTTCAGGTGTAACTAGAGACTTGATAGAGCATCGTTTAGTTTGGAAAGGTAGATCTCTTCATATTTGGGATAGTGGTGGAATGGCTCTAGAAAAAAAGTCTAAAGAAGACCTAATCCAATCTGAAATAAATAGTCGAGTTAAAAAAGCAATAGCAAAAGCGACAAAAATAATATTTATTACTGATAATAAATTTGGTGTTCATTCATTGGATGAAGCAATAGCTAAGGAATTAAGACCGTTGAAGGAAAAAGTTGTTTTAGCCGTAAACAAAGTTGATAGTATAGAAGAATTGACATCTGTGAGTGATTTTTTTAGGTTAGGCTTTGGAGATCCATTACCTATTTCTGCAATTCATGGAACAGGATTTAAAGAACTGTTAAATTCTTTTATTGCTGGAGTTAAGCGAACAAAGGTAGACGATGTTAGTCAGACACCGATGTACAACATTGCTATTATAGGAAGACCTAACGTTGGTAAGTCATCCTTATTGAATTCATTAGCTAATGAAGATCGTGTAATTGTATCAGATAAAGCTGGTACCACTCGTGATGCTGTAGACGTTTTAATTGAAAATAAAGGCGTTTGCTTTAAGTTTATTGATACAGCAGGGCTAAGACGAAAGTCAAAAGTAACAGAATCTGTTGAGTTTTTTTCAATGGTTAGAACAAATCGATCTATAAAAAATGCGGATTGTATTGTCATTGTATTAGAAGCAAATAATGGTATTGTTAAACAGGATAAATTAATAATTCAAGCTGCATTAGATGCCAATAAGCCCTTTTTAATATTTATTAACAAATGGGATTTGCTAGAACGTACAGACGAACAAAGAAAAGAAATTTATAATTTATTTACTTCAGATATGCCGCCGCTTGTTAATTATCCTTTTATTTTTGGTTCTGCAAAAGAAAAGCTAAAAGTAAGTCAACTTTATCAGATTATTCCTAAAGTTATCGAAACAAATGAAACGCGAATTTCTACATCAGAATTAAATCAATTTATAAAATACGTGATAAAACAAAATCCACCACCAGCAAAATATGGGAAAAGAGTAGTGATTTATTATGCTACGCAGGCTGAGATATCACCCCCAACCTTTGTATGTTTTGTAAATAACGGATCATTTGTAAATGAGGGATATCAAAGATACTTAGAAAAGCGTATTCGGCAGTACTTTGGTGGATTTATTGGATGTTGCGTTAATATTGAATTTAGATCCGACCAAAAAGCAGATGATAAAGCAAATAACCGTTTAAAATCTAAAGTTAAAAATAAATAGTCAATACCTTATTACCTTATTCTGATTCATCATTAGTTTCACCTTCTTGGGTTAAGTCTTCAATAACGGGTGATAGTCGAGACGGTTGTGGCGTCATATCTAAAATATTGGGCAAAATATCAAGAATGTTATCAGCTTCAATTACATGAATAATAGATGTTAAATAAGGATCTCTCTTTTGGATAGCAACCCAGTCATCATGGTTTTGAGAGGGGATAAGAACCGTGAGAACACCTGCTTGTTTAGCACCTTCTAATTTTTCTTGGAGTCCTCCAATTTGAGTAACATTGCCTAGTAAGTCAATTTCGCCAGTAATACCAACTGTAGGTTTGACAGGGATGCGAGTGATTGCAGAGATAATACCAACAGTGATAGCTGCCCCTGCAGATGGACCATCTTTAGGGACAGCACCTTCAACTGCATGGATATGCAATGATTGGTTTAGTAAATTATGGTTTAGAATAGTGCTAGCAACAGTTCTGGCAACATGCATACTTTCACTCATAACTTTACCTTGATTTCCAGTTAATAGTAGTGCTCCCTTATTTTGATCAGATTCAATAAGTTTTACTTGGATAGGTAGAATCCCCCCTTTCCCAGATGTTGTTGCATATAACCCATTGACTTCTCCAATAGTTGGAGATAATTTTATTTTAGGAGTGGGAACATGACGGTCGGCTAAAATCTTCATAATTAAATCAGGTTTAATTTGGTAAGGAAGTAAAAAAGCAGAGTCTTCAACAGGAAGTTTAAGTTTTTGATAAACAGGAGGGGAGTATCTGAAAAAGGTATCCCAACCTTGTGAAATAACTCGATTAACATTGAGTTTTTGTAAAACATCTTTGAGTAGGTGCCCTTGCTGCCGGCTACCAGCTTCCCATGGAATATTTTGAATAATCGTTAATAAGGCAGAATCGCTGAGATGGACATCTCCTGATCGAAATCCGATATCATTAAGTAGTTTCGGAAATTGGAAATCAAGTCCAATATGCATTTTTTCAGTTACGGTTTGTGCATTTATTTTAATAATATCCATACGATCAAGAAGAATGGGATTGATTTTATTTAAGTGATTAGCCGTAAATATAAAGATACATTGGCTAATATCAATAGGCGCTTCAGGAATAAACTTGTCATGAAAATTAGCATTTTGAGAAAAATCAATAATTTGAATAAGTTTATTAATTACTTTTTCAGCTTTGCTATCATTTCCAACTTTATCAAGTTCGTCCATAAAAAAGATAACACGTTTATTTTTAGATTTAGACATAGCTCTAGCTATTTCGCCTGGTTGAGAGCCTTCCCAGGTAAAACCCCACCCATCCAGAGTATGAACGTTGGCAGCGGCTAGAGGAATTTCAAAAAAGTCTAATCCGGTTGCTTTAGCTAAACCATCCCGAATGAGTGTCGTTTTTCCAGTTCCTGGAGGTCCAGCGATAACCATTGCGCTTCCCTTGCCAGAGGGTTTTGATATGAGCTCGGCAGTTAATTGAATTAATTTGTCTTTGAGTTTTTCCTGGCCATGAGTAACCTTATTAAGATTTTGTTGGATTTGTGAAAGAAAGTGATGGCGATCAGATGCAGAGTCTTTCATTGAAATTGGAAGGCCCGTTTCTTTTGGGGTAAAAATATCGCTAACTAATTCTATCCGTTTAATTTTTTTTTGGTATGTAGAGTCACTGCTACCTCGATTAGAAAGCTCTATAATCTCTCTTAAGGCCCATTGTTTGGTTAACGTCGGGATGCTTGTTGCCAGCGCTAATTTTGCACGTAACAGATCTAAACTTGTGGTTTGTCTAACCTTATATTGTAAATCTGTTTCATTTAATTGCTGTTGTTCAAACAATAATGTTTTTGCTAGAGATTGATTTAAACAGGGAAGTATAACGTCTTTCGTTGAATCATTAAGTAAATTAAAAAGAAATAACGCTTTTTCTTTTTTATGTTGAGCTAAAAAGCATTGAATCATAAGTTGTTGATTAGTTAATTTCATTCTAGTAAACCGACGACGCAGTTTATTATTATTTAGCTTATGAGTAGAATTCCAAAGATGAAACATTTGCATGATTCGTGATTGAATAGACGAGATAGGTTCTACAATAATATCTCGTAATGAAAGTGTCGAAAAAGAGGATCTGATAAATTCTGTAGAGGGTTGTTTAGGCGATTGCTTTGATTTTATTTTTTGTGCCATTTCTTTAACTTCTGCTTCTTTAATATTAGCGAGAGGTTTTTGACGACGGTGGATAATTGGTTTAACATGGTGCTGTCGTCGATTAGACGATGGTCTTATAATAATATTTTGTTCTTTGGATGAGTTTTCTTTATTACTTATAGAAGAAGTGTCTTCGTCATTAGATGAACTAGTTTCCATATCTGAAGCGTTATCATACTTTGATTCAAAGGGGTCAAAGAGATCAAACAAACCACTCGTTATAGGCGTATCATCATCAGGCTTTGATTTAGAGATAAGTGAATCAAGAGTGAATTGGTATTTATCTTGTAAGGATTTTGGCAACTCTTTTAATGTTAGATCTTTATGAATAATTCCTTTTAAAACCAATATAGATTTTTGTGAAATCGGGATACATAGTTCAATTCCTTTAATTTCATCAATATGGGATATTAGAGCAGGCTTAATAAACGTACCTACAGGAACAATGAATGGTATTTTTTGTTTTGATTTTTCTAAAAGTCGATCATTAAGCGATGAAATTGTTGTAAAGTCATTAGGTTTAAATATAGAGTTATAAAATCTTAATAGGGATTCAGATTCTGATGAAAAAAGTGAATTAATACCAAATCCTATGATAAGAAGTAAGCATTCTTCAAGACTATCAAATCCAAAGGAGAGGCATTGTTGAATAGTGATACTAGATAATTCATCAAGTAATGAGTTTATTGTAGCGATAACTTCATGACTAGAATTATCGATAGTCTCAATTCGAGTATGAAGTTTAATGAGAGTATCAAATAGTTGCTCTAATTTTAATTCGGTTTGAACTGATTTGTATTTCTGTTTATGATACCGTTCTTTAACTTTTTGAGAGCAGTCATATAACATAGATAACTTTTTTTTAATTGGTAATAAGCTGATATTAGGTGGGGAGGACCCATTATTTGGAATTCTTTGCATAAAAAAACCTCCTTTTTTGTGTCTCTTTAATTTGAAGAGCTTATTTGGAGGATTAACAGTTTTTGTGCCAAAGTAAGATTTATGAGGCGAATATTACGGGTAATGGTTATTATGAGGACAAAATTGTAGAGATTTTTTTTTGGATTTGTTATTGGGTATGTATATGTTACGGATTTGTATGATAAGGGATTGTGTTTTTGTATAGAAACTTAAATATATCTCATAGTTAATCTAATGGGGCCGTTTCTAAAGTAATAGTTCCTAGCCTTCCTGATCGAAAATCCTGAAGAATTATATCTAGAACTTTTTCTTCATTAATAGCTCCTCCTGGAAGAAGGCATCCCCGTTTTTGTCCAATAAGTTGAATGATATGATCGTTAGCAGTAGGGGGTGTATCAATACTGTAACCAGTCGAAAGCCAGTTAGGGTAAAATTTTGAAAGATAGGTTGTTAAATGTTGAACGATATGAGTCGCAGAAAAAATATGTTTTTTAATAGCCCCTGTAGCAGATAGCCGCCATCCAATACTATCCGATTCAAAAGAAGGCCATAATATACCAGGAGTATCTAACAATGTTAATCGATTTCCAATAGGAATCCACTGTTGTCGCTGAGTTACTGCTGGACGGTTTTCAACTTTAGCAATTTTTCGTTTTGCCAATTGATTAATAAACGCTGATTTTCCAACATTGGGAATCCCAACAATCATTAGCGCACTAGTTTGAAACTTTTTAAGCTTTACTCGGTCAGTCATAATTGATTGGCAAAGTCTAGTAACTTTACCGATATCTTTTTTTTGATGAGTATTAATAGCGATTGAATAACAATTTAATTTTTCTTTAAAATAACTTAACCATTGTTGCGTTTTTTTAGGATCTGCTAAATCTGATTTAGATAGGACAATTAGTCGTGGTTTATGTTGACAAAACTCATCAACTAAAGGGTTTCTACTAGAAAATGGAATTCTAGCATCAATAATTTCAACAATTAAATGAATTTGTTTTAGTTGTTTTAGTATTTCCCTTTTTGCTTTGGCCATATGGCCAGGAAACCATTGTATTGTCATTCATTACCCTCGACTCTTACTATTCTAGAAGAAGACCGTCTTTTTCGTCTAGACTTTTGTTTTTTAAGTTTGCTTGCATTATCTTGTTTATATTGAACAATACCTGTTTTCTTAAGTTCTAAAGCATCACATAATTGGCGTCTAGCATAGAACCTATTGAGTTCTCGAGAACGAGATTTCTGTGATTTGATGCAAATTCCAGAAGGGATATGTTTAAGAAGAACAGCATTATGTGTTTTATTAACTGCTTGTCCTCCTTTTCCCGATCCAAGTATAAATTGTTCTTGAATATCAGACTCTTTAATATTTAACAAATGCATTCGTTTTTCTAGTGCTTGTATTTTTTTTACAGTTGGTAAGTTATTAGTCATAATTATATATTACAAAATAGTATTAATGAGTGCCACAATATAAGACATTCATTAATAAAATTGAATTTGATATTAAACAAAAAAATGTTTAATATAATAGTTCCCATGAAAACAAAAATAATTGCCAATACACCGTATAAAGTTTTAACGCCTACAAAAAAGCGAAGACAACAAGAATGCCCGTTAACAGCCCGGTCATCAACTTATAATGAAAGAAAACGAGAATTAAAAAGCAGAATAACAAAATCTCTTCTAAATCATATAAATGAGTTTACAAAAGAAGAAATACAAAATTTTTCGGGAAAGAACTTTCCTATTCAAATAGAACTAGGAGCTAAGAAAGTAAATCTAGATTATACAATCCCTAAAGATTTAGAGCGTTATGCATTTGACTGGCAAAAGTTAGTGTTTTCTAAAAATCAAAATATATCTAAAGTTATTAGCCAATCTGCAAAAGCAGTATTTAAGTTTTTTATGACAAAAGGCCTTGCCAGTAACGGGTCCTTACCCATAAATAGATATGCCTTATCAGAAAAAAAGATAAAAGATTATGGAAAAATTGTATTGAGTTTGTATGCAAATTGTAGTGATGATTGTTTAAACAAAAATCTTTTGGATGATAAAAAGTTTGAGTTGCTCTTATTTTTTATCACTTTTTCCTATTTGCAGGATGATATAACAGATGAAAAGTACCCAGCGGATATTTCAAATGCTAATCAGTTTTTAGATTTAATAGAAACCATTATCGACGAAGTTCAAAATGAAAAAGAATTAGATAAAGACAAATTTAATCAGATTGAATTAAAGTTTATGTCTCAAACATATCATGAATTAGACGAGTTTGATAAAAGGTTAGCTATTTCATTAGTTAATATTTTGCAAGATATTTATTTAAGCAAAGTTGAAGGACATTTAAATCAGTTTAAATTATGGAAAAGTTTTTTATTTATGTTAAAAAAAGGGTTTAATTATAAAAAAATAGAGGCTAAACATAGAGCTGAAAGCTCTTACATAAATAGTCAAGAACAGCAATTAGAATTTAGATACTTTACCAGTGCTTGTGCATTAACGGGTTGTTTTTTAATGTTAGTATCTGAGCACGAACTATCAGATACAGAATTAGATATCAGAAATAGTTTATTTAATAATGATGGAGAAGATCAAGAAGTTTTTAGAGTGATGTTTCAAATTTTTACAGATATTATTTTAACATTACATGATGTTATGAGTATTAAGCGAGAATTTAGTTTTGATGTTGGACGTGTTGAAATTAAAGATCCCGATTCGTTATTTTTAGTGATTTTAAATAAACATAAAAAGGCAAAAGACCAAAGTCCAAAGAAAATAACTAAAGATGCTAGAGAACTAGAAATTGAAAGTGTTGAAGATTTAAACTTTACGGAAAGAGATTTTGTAAACGCGTTACAATATATTTGTCAATGGAATAAATTAGACTTTATGGGGTTAATTTCAGGGATGAAGTTTATTAAATCCTTAACAAACGATTCGCCAAAAAAATTAGCGTTTTATTTAAGAAAAAAACAACTATCGGAAAAGGATGAAAGAATTAAAGATCAATTAGAATTTTGTTATAAAATAGGTAAGAAAGTATTGGCACAACATACGATAATGATGCATTATTTACAATCATTAAAAGATAGTCGATATCGAACACAAAGTGATGAAACAAAAACTACTGGTAAAAATCAAGGCAATAAGCGGAAATTATTTCCAAACTCTTCAAATGTAAATAAAAAAAGAAAATAGTAAAATATTTTGAATCGCTAAAATCCTAGGTTATACTTAATAAGTGACTTGGAGAAATAATATGAATAATGAAAACGAAGAGTTATTGCATTACCAAGAATCAATAAAGCTATCTTCTCGATTAATAATTAGTAAAAAGTTAGCTATTGTAGGAGCTTTAATTTCTTGTCCCTATATTTTTTTGTTTTCCTATTTTAAAATTACTTTATTAACCTATTATATTCCCTTTTCAATTGGTTGGTTTTTGCTAACCCTGTTCTTTTTAAAGATTAATAAAAATAATTTAGCAAGATTAAACTTAGTAGTATGTAGTTGTACTGGGTTAACAATTTTTTCTGCTTTTTGTGGTAAGGAGGCTGGCATTCACCTTGTGTTTTTTGCAATGATTATTTTACCAATGATTTTATTTGAGTTTAACCAAAGAATATGGATTTTTGTATCATCAATATTTCCAGTTGTTGGGCTAATAAGTTCTCAAACGTTGATATTAGAACATCTTCCTAAAATGAATTTATCATATTTACAAACAAATATTTGTTACTATAGCTTTATTTGTGTGACAGTTCTTGTATTAATATTAGAAATTAGATTTTTTTGTGTTGCTTTAAATGGGATTGAACAGAAAATGATTACGATGTTTCAGCAAAATCGAAAATTAATGGATCATACACATAAAGTATCTCAGCAAGTAAGCTATGCAACATTAACCAAGGGTATCGCTCATGAGATCAGAAACCCCATGGCTATTTTACATACAAGTGCTGAAATTTTAAAAGAATACAAAAATGTTCCTGATACAATTCAAGAGTTATTTGACTCAATTCAGTCTACCATTAAGCGAATTCTCAAAATTACAGATACATTATTAAGATATGGAGACTTATCAAGTAATGAACAAACAATATTTTCAGTTCACCCAGTCATAAAGGATTGTATTCGAATTATTAAGAATCAGAATCAACATAAAAAAATAGACTTTTTTACTAATTTACAAGCACAACTATTAATTAAAGGTGTTCCAAATCTAATCTATCAGATACTACAAAATATTTTAATAAATAGTATGGAGGCAATATCTGAAAAAGGAAACATAACCATAACTACAGAGGATATGGACTTGAATCAAGTAAATAACAAAATCACAAAAGGGGTTGTGATTACAATTGAGGATTCTGGTTGTGGAATAGCATTAGGATCGATTTCTCAAGTAGTAAATCCATTTTATTCCACAAAGAAGTTAGCTATGGGATTAGGTCTTTCAAAAGTAGATCAAATTATTCAGGAACATGGCGGGAAATTAAAGATTAAATCAACTTTAAATAAAGGAACAAAGGTTTCGATTTATTTGCCATCGTGTAGCAAGAAAGATTTAGATGCTAGTAATAATATAGAGGCTAATCAAATAGCTAAAACAACGTAATCTATCGTTATTGAGAGAGTTTATAAAAGCTAAAGTCTTTAATTGGAAAGTGAAGCAGATTAGATTGGAACAAGGAGTAGTTGATATGTTGATGCTGCTTTAATTCATTAGCATTTAAAATGTAATTAACCTGTGAATTTAATAGGCGTCGATAAAGAATGTCATGTTCTGGATCGTATTTAATTAAGCATCGGTTAACAAGTTCGCCAACCGCTTTTCTTAATTTAATTTCTATATTATGAAGAGTGTTGGTGTCAGGATTATCTAAATGATTTAATGTTAAAAATAACTTAAATACCTTAGAAAACGATACTTCGCAGGACTCCATACTTAATTGGCAAATAATATGTAATAAATGCCTAACCGACTCATCGGTATCTTCTAGTAA
Source organism: Candidatus Marinamargulisbacteria bacterium SCGC AG-410-N11 (assembly GCA_003265895.1). Lineage (GTDB taxonomy): Bacteria > Margulisbacteria > Marinamargulisbacteria > AG-410-N11 > AG-410-N11. Next base: position 58,763 of record QFBS01000002.1, read on the forward strand.
AAATTGAATGATTTCTTTTTCTGGATTACAACGAATTTTATTTGTAAGTGAAAGTATAATATTATTATTGTTCTTGTTTAGGTCTTGATGTTTATTGATAATACAAGCGCCAACCTGTACGGTTAATCTAGGGTTATTGACGATAGTATTTAGCAGGCCAATTCCCCAACCTTCATAAAATTCTCGTTTTAATTTCAATAAAATAGCAGGTTCTTTTAGTTCATTCGTAATCATTTGGTGTAAGTCTTCTACTGTTGCAAGTTGGTTACACTGTATAACACTAAGTTTCTTGTTATTAGCCCATTGGATGACATTTTTATCTCCAGTGGTAATAACAATATTAGATTTTTGACCAGTAAACCAGTGTTGTAACGGTGTTTGTTGAAGAAATAGATCTTGTTGATTAATTAACCATGACCGAACACATTTATATATAATAAATGAAGGCCCTCGTCTATCGAGTTCGATATTGATAGACTTAATCAGATTTAAATCAGATTGATGAGAAGGACTTGAAATACCAAGAATAGTAGCAACAGAAATTAAAGATTGTCTAAAGTGTTGAGGATTTTTACAATCAATCGAAAAAAAACTAGCATTTTTAGAATTAGCGATAATATCCTGACCAACATTGCGTGCTGTACTAAATTTGCCAATACCACCTGCTCCGTCTAGGATTGCTATTTTATTATTTTGAAGCACATCTTTTAATAATAGTTTAGCTCGAATAGACCCCACATGGTCACCCTTTAACGGATTTATATTTTGTAAAAAACCTTTTCGACAAGGGGCTGGCTGTAACTTTTTAAGTTTTTCTGATAAATCACCACTAACAATTGCGTATACTGCACCAGAACAAAAACCTGCAATTCCTAATAAAGCTGTTGGATAGGCCACTTTATAATAGCGATCACTATGAATTGTACGTTTAGGAACTTGGTAAGGAAATGGGCGTATACTAGGAGGTCTTTTTTTTAAATAAGACCTAGATACTAGTAATGATGTTCGAATCAATCAGAATAAATACCTTTCAAAGTTTTAATAATTATTTAAAATGCAATATTGATGCCAGTCTGAAGAGGGTGTTTAAAAATAAGTATCAGTTAAGAAATAAGGAAGATTAGGGTATTAAAATAAACTGTCTATTTATACAAAAATGAGCTATGAAAGACAAAAATGTTTTACATCGACCATCACAAAATAGATTGAGTAACTTAATTGAAAATATATTAAAAAAAATAGATGTTTAAAAGTAAATCACAGAGGTATAACTATTACTATGTACTAAAAATAAAAAGGGGTTAATGTTATGAGTAAAGTTCAAAACTATGGAACAGAAAGGGTATCTTTAGGACTAAAGAAAAGTTTAAAAGTTATATTTCCTTATGCCTGGAATAAACTACTTGATCAATTTAAATCGGTATGGTTTATTATTACATATTTAATTATTTTTCAAACATTAGTATTAAATTTACCAATTGTTTATTCGCTAACCATTTCATTTGGAATATTTTGGGTTATAGTAGGGTTATCATTCTTTATGGAAGGGTTAGAGATTGGTTTAATGCCTTTTGGCGAAATTATAGGATCCGTATTACCTAAAAAGTCTCCATTACCAGGTATTTTATTATTTGCTTTGCTATTGGGTATTGGAGCTACATTTGCAGAACCCGCTATTGCCGTATTAAAGGCTGCGGGATCTTCGGTATCTCCAGATAAAGCCCCGTTATTATATAGTTTACTAAATGATTTTTCCGGACAGTTAGTATTAATGGTTGGGCTAGGGGTTGGCATTGCTGTTATGCTTGGCGCCTTAAGATTTATGTATGGATGGTCATTGAAAATGTTAATTATACCCATGGTTCTTTTGTTATCAGGATTAACAATTTATGCTCATTTTAATCCAGCAATAAGTGCAACAATTGGGCTTGCATGGGACTGTGGAGCCGTAACAACAGGTCCTGTTACTGTTCCATTAGTATTAGCCTTAGGAATAGGTATTTGTCGAATTGTTAGTAAAGGTGATGATGGCGGTTCTGGTTTTGGAGTTGTAACATTAGCTTCTTTATTTCCCATTTTAGCCGTTTTAATTTTAAGTATTTATCATTTTCATGCTCAAGATTATGTTGGACAACCAAACTACAAAGGAACTGCAGTTATTAGTAATATTTCAGAAAGCTATAAAGAATCGTCTCAAAATATAACGTTTGGGTTTACACAAACAGAATATGAAGAATATTTAAAATCTAAGAATTTGCCTAAGGATACAGAAAAAGAGTACACAGGAACAACATCAAGGCTAGAAGGTGGCAAAATAATTGTTGAAAATGTTAGTGCAATCTATTCCAAAAAGAGTAAAGATAATATTGATAAAAATTCATTGAAGCATTTAAACCCTGATACAAACGGTTTAGCAACTTTAAAGGGCGCCGTATTAACAGCTGCAATAGCCATTATTCCGTTATCGTTATTTTTATTTATAACCTTAAGGTTCTTTTTACGAGAAAAAGTTCCTCATGCCGATGAAATTTCAATAGGAATTTTATTTGCTGTAGTAGGGATGGCTATATTTGTAATTGGAATTGAATTAGGTTTAACTCCTTTAGGCGAACAGTTAGGAAGTAACATTCCATCAACATTTACAACTATTTCACCGTGGGGGTTAGATGGCCATAAAATGGCATTAACATCAGATTCTGTTGGTAAAATAATAGCATGTGTATTTGCTTTCTTTTTAGGATTTGGAGCTACATTAGCTGAACCTGCACTTAATGCATTAGGCGCTACTGTAGAAAAGATTACTACAGGTGCCTTTAAAAAGAGCTTATTAATGAATACGGTAGCCAGTGGAGTTGGAATAGGAATTGCAACAGGAGTATTTAAAATTGCATATAATATTCCATTACAATACTTGTTAATTCCACCTTATATAATTTTAATATTCTTAACAATTGCCTCTTCAGAAGATTTTGTGAACTTTGGTTGGGATAGTGCAGGGGTAACCACAGGACCAATAACCGTTCCCTTAGTATTAGCAATGGGCTTAGGCGTTGGAGCGAACGTGCCGGGTGTAATTGATGGGTTCGGAGTTTTATCATTAGCCTCAGTAGCACCAATTATTTCCGTTTTAATTGTTGGGATAATTGTGAGACTAAAGTCGTCATCAAAAGGCAAAAAGCCAAAACCCAGTAATATCGAAGGGAGTCAGTCATGAATAGTATCAATAATGGATATACTTTATTAAGAGTCATTATTAATAAAAGTGTATCCAATAAAATAATTACAGATGAAATAATTACTCTATGTGAAACCATTGTAATGGTTAAAGCTAGAGGGACTTTAGTAAAAGACTCATGGTATCAACGGTACTTACCAACAATTAATCCAGAACAAGAAGTTGTTGAATTGATGGTTCCCAATAAAAATATTAATCGAGTAACAGATATTATAATAGAAAAAGGTAAGTTAGATCGATATGGAAAAGGAGCAATTTATACTCATAGCTGTGAACAAACAATAAGTAAAGGCCCCTTAATAGAGTCTAGTAATAGCCAGCCATTAACCAATAAGAATATGATTAATGGGCTTACATCAATTTATTGCGTTGTTCAAAAAGGAAATGCTGAAAAAATTGCTAGGGTAGCTTTAAATGAAGGGAGCCATGGCCCTATCATATCTTATGCATTAGGAAAAGGTATTCGAGATCGATTAGGATTAATTAGAATTGCTATTAATCCTGAAAAAGAATTTATCTCAGTGGTAGTTGACGATTACATTGCCGATAAAATGTTTGATGCAATGATTACGGCAGGACACTTAAACGTTGCCGGAGCAGGCTTTATTTACATGATGCCTGTTGATCAAGGAATGATCAATATTAGAACCGTTCATAGAGCTGGCCACTCAACTGAAATGCTAGAACTGTTAATAAAGGAAATGGATAATTTAAAAGGTAGTAAACGGTGGCGACAAGTTGAAATTAGAACTGATGAATCAAAGTATGAAAATAGAGAATATTTATTAGATTTAGTCAGATTAACATGCATAGCACCTAGAGGACAGGGAGAAGAACTTGTTAAAAAGTCGTTATCTAAAGGAGCTCCCGGCGCAAACATTTTTCATGGAGTTGAGTTAGGTAAAGAATTTTTAGAGTTTAAAAAGAGTAGTAAACATAATCTAGAAAAAGAAGTCATAGAAATGACAATTCAAAAAGATAAAGTAACAGATATTACTCAAGTAATGCAATCTGCAAGTGAACAAGATTTGCTTTTTTATACTCAAAATGTGCCAAAAGCATTCACATATTTAGGATAAAATTTGATATTATAATATTATCTATAATTTATAAGGAGTATAAATGAAGTATGTAGCGATTATGTTTAGTTTAGTTCTATTTTTTTCCAGTCAAATAATATCGAACAATAATATGTTATTTATTGAAACGAGCGAAGGTAATGCGGTTACTTTAAATTGGCAGGTAACGAATTTAAAAACAAAACAAATTCAATATACGCTAAACAACAGGCCTGAAAAGATAACCATGATTGGTAAAGGTGCGAGTGATTCTTGGTCTAAAGAGTCTAAAACCGAAAATATAACATTAACTAGAAAAGGCAATATTGTATTAGCGGAAGGAATTAGAGACGGTAAAAAGATAGACAAAGAGATTAAAATTAGTGACCTAGATTGGATGGCTTCCCCAGGTTTTTATTTAAAAGACTTTATTATATCCAAAGAGCAAAAAAAATATATATGGCTAATTAATACAGATAGCTTAAAAGCATCTAAAATGGTAGTTACCAAAGTTGATGAATATGAGCGAGCGTTTAATGAAAAACAAGAGAAAGTTATTGTCGTTGAAATGAAGCCAGTCGGATTGAAAGGATTACTTTGGAAAGCAAGTTATCATTTTATTTCAGATGGAACTTACATCTATTATAAAGGATTAAAAGGGCCACCTGGAACACCAGAATTTGTTATTAAACGGATGCAGGCGCAATAATATCAATTTTTAAAGTTACAAATTTTAAAGTTACAAAAAAACACTTTTAAAAGTAGTTTTAGTAATCTCTGTGTATTTTTAAGACTTAATAAACCTTCAAGATTTTGAAGGAGTGTTATTGTTTTATTAAGTTTGCATGAGTTTAATGTTAAATTAAACTGTTTTCAAATTGTAAAATACTTGCTATATTATCCCATAACTAAAATAGGGGAAACATATTTTATCATTTAATGAAAACATGAATTACGAATGATATTCATTCGATTTAAAATTCTATAAAATAATAGGAGAAAATACATGAAAAAATTTACTGCAATCCCTAATGAAAAAGTAATTGGCTTATCTGAAACTAAAACAAAATTAATAAAGCCAGTAACCGAAAATCTTAGTTCACTAAGTATTCCAATAGGAACTGGAGAAAACACGATAGCAGGTATTTTAAGTCCTGAAGTAAATCAAGAGTCAAAGCAATCAAAAGTAAAATCAAATAGAAAACCTAAAGAATTTAATAAAAAAGTAGCGTATCTAGGTAACCCCAAAGATACTGTAGGACTTCGCTTATTTGAAATCTTAACATCTCGTCAAGATTGGATAACAGATCAAGAAACGTTCAATTTTAATAATAAGACTTTATATTTTCAAAATAAGATTTTCAACAAGCAAGTAAATATAACCTGTGGAATAGGTTTTACTTTTAAGAAAGAAACTGAAGAGACCAAACAAAGAAAAAAAGACGCTCGTAATCAAATAATTGCAGAGTATTTACAAGATATTAAGGATGGTTGGAGCAACTTATTAGACGACAAAAAGAACATAAGACCAGATAACTTTATGACTTTATGGGAAATTACTAGTGAATTAGAAACAGAACTATTATCCATGGAGAGTTCAGAAGAGACTAAGAGTTCCGGATATTCTAATTCTTTGAAAGATAAATTATTAGGAGCCCTTCAAGATATAGATGCTGAAAGCTTTTTGATTTTAATGGACAACCCTTCATTTATAGATATCATTAATACGTTTCGTACAGAGTTTTTTGATTTAAAGATAGTGGATGCAATTTTTAAAGTAGACGAAAGTAAAAGAAAACAAATATTAAGAAATAGTATTAATTTAACAACATATTTAAATGACATTTCAGGTCGAAAGCAGCTAGCAAGCAAAAATTTTGCTGAAAAATACAAAGAATGGTCTATTCAACAGATAACAACTATTATTGATAATACAAAAGATGTGAAAACTGTATATACTGGATTAATCAAATTAAAAGAGTCAATAAAAAATTATAAAGCGTCAATAAAACCAATTATAGATCAATATATTCAAAGTTTAAGTTACCAACAATTAAATAAACTTTTAGTTTTGGCGCAAAATAAAGATGTTTTGAAAGAAACGATTTATTCGAAAGCGATATCTTCAATATTAATATCAGATAATGATCAAGAAATTACTGAAAGAGTAACGTTTTTTTCTAGTTTGCAAAGTCCAAAAGTAATAGATAAAATTGCTAAAAAGCTATTAGATAGCTCAAATAAAAATATCGAGGATATTGAGACGTTAAAAGATCAGATCACTCAAACTAAAAAAGAGAGCAATCTAATAATCAATAAGAAATCAGACCTATATCTTAAAGAATTAGAGTTAAATCAATCTATAGATAGTTTAAAACTTTCAATATTTAATTTAAAAAGAAAATTAAAAAATATAGCGTCTACTGAACAAGATACAGTTAAAACAGAAATACAAAATGTAAACGATAGTTTAATAAAATTAAATAGTGAGTTATCCTCTGTAAAGGAACAACAGCAAACAAACAACAAAATACTAACTGAAACTGATGATAAATTAAAACAATTAAATCAAGATTTAGAAAGCACAAAAAGACGCACCAATTTGTTTGATAGAAACAGAACAACTATCTTAAATAACTTATCAGTAAAAACTGATATAAAATCTGTGAAAGAGTTTACTAAAGAAATATTAGATATCGTTGATATACTTGTTAAAAATATTAAGTTTAATGCTGTCGCTAATAGTGGACAACAAAATTATATGAAAATGCAAGAATCTTTCGATGAAACTATAAAGGGTTATGAAAGACAAATACAAGAAAGCACTGAAGAATTAGAGAATAAAAGCAAAAGACTTCAGGAATTAGAAACTAAAATCGAAGAAGCTTTTAAAAGAAAAGAAAAAGTACAAACAGACAAACGAGAAATGCAAGCTTATTTAAATGGGTCTGCAGAGGGAAGCATTTCTAGTATTACATCAAAAATTCAAGAATTGAATGAACAAAAAGTGAAGATGGAAAATTTAAAAGAAAAACATATGATAAGTGAAGGGTCCCATTATAATCGAAAGAACAAGAATGAGTTTTCTATTGTTACAAATAATAAACCTCTAACAAAGTATACTTTACATAATGCTATATTAGATGGACAGTCAAGGATAGAAGTAAGTGATTATCTGAATTTGTTTAATGTTATAGTGGAGTTATATAAATATAAACAGGATAAAGATAAACAGTTTGATAAAACAATGTTTAGACTAATATTAAAACGAAAATTTAGCAGTGAGGCTGTTGAACAAATTATTTTAGGAAAGTTAAAGAATTCAGAATTAATCAATTTACAAGATATAATTAAACTACAATTAGCAAAACATAAAGGTAAATTACAAGAACATAAAATAGAGTGGTTTAGAAATAACAGAAATAACAGAAATTTATTTGAAATATTAACAAGTTTTTCAAAGCTTTCAGACTTAAATCTAAATTCTCTTTTAGAAAAAATAGCAGACAGTATTTTACAGAATCATTCTCTAAATAGTGTGAAAAGTGATTTAAAGGATACTATTGTAGATTTATTGAAAGAACATAAAAAGTTTCAAGAGATTTTTTCTGTAATAACTATTCAATCAGCTAGGCGAAAGTTTATAGCTTTGCAAAAAAGAAGACTAAAACAGCAACAAATATCTTCAGCGATAAAAATACAAACTGCAATACGAGGATTTAAAGCTATTAATAGGGTAAGACAAATAAGAACAGTAAATCGATCAGCACTAGCGATTCAACAACTATATCGAAATTCAAACGCAAGACAAATATTAACAAGGTTAAAAGAAGAAAGGCGAATAGGAGGATCAGCAACTAAAATTCAAAACATGGTTCGTGGACGAAATGCTAGACAAAAGTTGAGACAATTAAGATCAGCACTAAAGGTTCAACAATTATATCGACGGTTAAAAGCAAGTCAGGAATTAATGAGATTAAGGGACGACAAGCAAACAAAATCAGCTATTCAGATCCAAAGTATAGCTCGTATGTATGCAGAAAAACAAATATTTAGAGCTAAACAAGAATCAACAAGATTAAGAGAAGAAAGTCTAAGAGAATCTGCAACCAAGATCCAAAGTATAGCTCGTATGTATGCAGAAAAACAAATATATAGAGCTAAACAAGAATCAACAAGATTAAGAGAAGAACAAAAAAACGCTGAAGTTAATCAAGCTATTCGTGGATTTACGGCAAACAGTAGAGAAGCATTATCTAATATGAATGCCAGTGCAGGAGAAAAATTATCTGTATCAGGTCAAACTATTGCTGAAGTAGAAAGACTATCACAAGAGAGATTAATATCTGATGAAGCAAATGTTCATTTAACGTCTGCGTTAAACAACGTATCTTCAGCTTCAAAAGCAAATACAACGGACGATTCCTCGTTGTTAAGGTCAGAGGAAATTTTAGTAGATATGATAGGTCAAAAGCAATCCTCAAAAGCAATTTCTTTAAAACGGCGTGCAACAATGGCAACAGTAGGCGATACCCGTAAAGAAAAAGAGTCGAATGAGCAAGTAATAGCAAAAGCAAAGGCCGCCTTGGCGCAAGAAAACGAAGTTGAAGGTAACGGTTCAGCAAAGACTTCAAGGTTACTCATGCTATTAAGTGATAATGATAATGAAAATGGTAGTGATAGTGATACTAGTGATAGTGATGAAGATGCTTTTGGGATGCCTTTATTATAGTTTTTCTGGATTTAGTATGATAAAAAAGGGCAATAAAAATATATCAAGAAAAATAAATGTTTTAAAAATACAAAAGATGGGAATAACTAAATTAGATAAATAGTAAACTTTTGGGGGGATTATTATTTTTAGAAAGTTAAAACAATTATTTACAAATAATATTGGTAATATTCAGCAAACAATTTCAGCTGTAATTGCATTAATTGCAATTACAGGTTTAATTGCAGTCGAAGTAGAAACCAGTTTGCAAGATAAAAAAAGGCAAGTTCATGTAGACAGTGCTGTAAGTATCGCTAAAGCAGTTGAGAAAAGAATGGTCGACAACTTTTCGGAGTTGTTTGAAACTGAATTTGAAAGTATCGGACAAGTAATTGAAGAAGGTGTTTATTTACATAACTTTTGGGATATTGGTTATGATGATGACGAAGTAAATACATTATATTCATTAATGTATGATGAATTTGTAATGAGTAAAGGTGATCCATCTCAATTAAATAAGAGTTATATAAAGATGAACGATTATCATCAATTTGCTAGTATGTTAAAAATTGAAATAGATTGGCAAGATACGGGCTATTTTGGCAGTCGAAATGGAATCCCATTTCCAATTTTAGAAGTAACGGGCATTAATTATAAAGTTAATTTAGTTGGTTCAAACGATAAATTTGGTGGGTTTACAACACTAGACTCCGTTAGGAAATGGTCTATGGTAAATTTAGATTTTAAAGGGTTATTAGATGAATCTAAAGTGCCTGAGTCAGATAAACATCAAATTTATTATATTAAAATGTTTAAGCCCGAGGTGACCCAAGATATTTGGGGTGAGGTAATTATAGATTTTGATATGGATGTTAATGCACCTGAATTTACTAAAATAAAAGATAAGGTAGGGATTTCTGGATTAACTGTAAAGTTAAGTGATAGCGACAGTAATATGGAAATAAAAACAGCCTACGAGCTAGATCCAAAAAGACATGTGATAATTCCCGAAGATTTGCAAGCTCCTCAAGGTAAGCGAGTCTGGGGGATTGATATGTATGAAGAAACAAAAAATTTATTAACAACAGACCTACAATAGGGTAATAAAGGAGGGAAATAATGGTTAGAAGATGGTTTGAGAGATTAAAAAAGATAGTGAAAAATAAGGAAGGAAAAGCGAATATAGCGACGATACTAACGTTGATAGGCGTTGTAGGAATCGTTGTCTTAACGTTAGAGGTAGCTGTAGAAAATGCAATTAGAGATAAACATGTTGAGAGTGCTCATAAAATGGCCTTTGCGTTTGAAAACCTTCTAACTAGTGAAATAAAGCAATCTTCGGAGGGCAGTAAATACTTTGATGCGGTAACAATTCAAGATATTATAGCTCTGGGATTAGATTCCACCTTATTAGCCGATATCGATTATGAGTCGGGGACCGTATTATCCTTAGATTTTTTAGAAAGTAAAAATGTAATAAAGCAGGTAGGTGATCCATCTCAAGCAACTGCAGAAAATAATTATAATCCTGAAAATAATTATCATGGGACAGCATCATACATTCAGATGGTAGTGGATTCAGAGAGTGATAAAGTAACTAGAATTCGATTTTTTGTAACTCTTGTTGGTGATGATGGCGATAATAAACCCATTACATTTAGTGGTAAAAATCAGGCACATGAATTTCCTTACATTAAAATGTTGAATGCGCCAGCAAAAGATAAAGGAGATGTAGAATTGCAAGATGTGGCAGTTCCTTCTCAGGTTGACTCTGATGGCGAATTAATGGAAATCGTAGAAAAGTTTAGTTTATATGATGGATTAACGATTGATACGAGTTTAGTTGACGATGTATCTGCATTATCTCCAGGAGTAAACGTTATCGTACCTCAAGATTTATATTTAACCAATACGGAATAACCATTAGATAATCTTAAATGTTTAACCTATGTAAATGATGGGGAACATACTAATTAAAGAGTATGTAATCATAAAAAAGGGTTAAGCAATGATAGTAGTAAAAATTATTTTAATTGTTAGCGTTATTCTATTAGTTGGATATTCATATATAATCGCTAATCAAAGCCCTATTCAAATAAATAATTCAACCACCTCTATTGAATCTAAATGGCCTCACAACCCATTTAAACAATCTCAAAAAGTTCAAAATATTTTAAAAAATAAATCCAATACAAAAAAGTTAGATTTTACTAAAAAAGATTTGGTAAATCAAAAAGCTGTAGATAATGAATCAACGATTATAGCAGAAGAAACAAATACTACATTTGCCGAAAATAAAAGTGAAATAAATTTACAGGCAATTTGGGTTAAAAAAAATAAAGATAAAAAGCATTCATATAAAGCATTAATCAATAACAAGGTATATATATCAGGTGACCAAATTCTAAATTATCGAATTAAAAAAATAAATAAAAAGAGAATCATCCTATTATCAGATAATAATGTAGAAAAAGAAATAAAAATAGGGAATTAAATGATGAAATTAATAGTATCAATCGTATTAATAATAACATTAAGTAATAACATGGTTTTAGCAAAACGATATTTTTTGTCGGAACAAAATTTAGGAGCGTCTGCTCAAATTAAAACACCCATTAATTCAAGCCAGAGCCTTGCATCAGTTGTTCAATACGAAGAAGATATAACATATAAAAAGCCTCGCTTATATTTAATCAATTCAGAAAATAAATTTATTCCACAAAGTGAAACCAGTATGGTAAAAGTTGAAAAACCAGAAATAAGGTTAGATACTCCAAGCCAAAATACATTTAGAGTTAATAAAGAAAAATTTGTTTTAAGTGGAAAAGTAAAGAATGTTAAAGATTTATATTTAAATAATTACATTTTAGATATAAATAAAAAAGGTGAATTTTATTATGAGGTGCCAGTCGAAGCAAAAGCTGGATATAATTCTTATATTTTAAAAGCGATATCTAACGATAATGTAGAAGAAACAAGACTATTACAGGCTGAATATGTTGTTAATGATAAACCATTATCCATTTTTGGAATTCCAAAAGGAACAGTTTCAAACCGACAACACAATATAGATTTATTAAAAAGTTATTTAGGAAAAGAATTACGTAGCGATTTTTCGTTTAAAAATATTGATTTACAGGGATTTATTAATTTAATTTCTGAAGAATATTCAATTAATATTCTATATAATGGAACAAATTTAGAAAAAAATGTCAGTTTTTCTGTAGAAAATATTCACCCTGTAGATGTATTAGATACATTAGTGAACTCTTGGGGGTGTAGATGGTATTTACATGATGATATGGTATTTATTGAAAATAATTTTCCGATAAAAGTATTCAAGTTGAATTACGCAAGCGTTAAGGATATTGTAGATGCAATTACTGGTATTGCTGATTTAAAAAATATCAAAATTCAAGAGTCAAATAATTCGATTATTGCTCATGGCGATATTAGAGGTCTAGCTCAATTATCAGAAATTATAGATTCTTTGGACCAAAAACCAAAACAAGTACGAATCGAAGCTAAAATATTAGAAACATCGGTTGACTTTCAGCAAACTTTTGGTGTTAATTTTACCAATATCCTTAAAGATGGTAGTTTAGATTTTAATGTGCTTAAAGGTAAAATTCCATTAGATTTACTATATACTAATTCTAATATCGATATTTTAGCTAACCCTAAAATTTTAGTAACAAATCATAAAAATGCTAGTATTTTGGCCGGTCATTCATTTGGATATACAACGCTATCAACAAATGGAAATAATACACTTGAAAATATGCACTTTCTACAGACAGGTGTTAAATTAACCATTACACCCCATATTAATAACCATAATGAAATTATTATGGATATCGAGCCGGAAGTATCTGAAGGTAGTGTCGAAAATAATAGACCAAGAACATCAACAACAACAGCAAAAACACAAGTAATGATAAAGCATGGACAAACCCTAGTCATTGGGGGATTAATACAAAAGAAAGACCTTAAAGCTGCAAAGGGCACACCTTGGATATCAAAATTACCTATTTTAAAGTATCTATTTAAATCAAATGAACAGTTAGATTTAAAACGAGAAATAGTCGTATTAATTACACCGTATATAGAAGGCCTAGAAGATAGTAAATTAATTGAAGATAAGGAAAAAGGATAACGATGTCTCAAGACGTTGAACATATTATTATTAGTAATATATCGATTGAACCTATGATTTTAGATTTAATCCCAATTAGATTAGTTGAAAAATATGAAGTAGTCCCTATTCGAAAAGAAGATAGAACCTTAGTCGTAGCAACAAACACACCTGAAAATTTAGAATTAAAGGACCGACTACAACAAGAAACTAATCTACTTATTAAATTTGTATATGCAGAGTCAGAAGATATTCGTCGAGCAATAATAAACCTATTTGGAAAATTAGATGATATTTTTGCAAGAATCACATTGCCTAAATCAACAAATCAGATAAAGAAAAAAACATTTATCAGAGAGATAGATATTACCATGTTATTAAGTTTGAAGGAGGTTCCTACTATTCCTCAATTATTGGATATTATTTTATACTATGGTGTAACCTTTAACGTATCAGATATCCATATAGAACCCACAAGAGATCAACTACAAATCAGAATTAGATTAGATGGTGTTTTACATACATTCAGAGTTTTTCCAAGTTCATTTCATAAACCCTTAGTAACTGTAATTAAAATTCAATCAAACATGGATATAACCGAGTCTAGGCTTCCTCAAGATGGTCATTTTGAAATTCGATTAAAAGATAAAGTAGTGGGAGTTAGGGTTGCAAGTGTTAATACAATTTATGGCGAGAAAATAACAATTAGACTATTAGATCGAGAGGTCTTAAGAGTATCTCTAACTGAATTAGGTTTTTCAAAAACAACTCTTTATGAATTAAATAAATTAATTAATTTATCAACAGGTATGATATTAGTTACAGGGCCAACAGGTTCAGGAAAAACAACGTCTTTATATGCATTATTAGAAGAGTTAAAAGACTCTTCTAAAAATATCCTTTCGGTAGAAGAACCCGTTGAATATAGGCTAGATCATGTAAATCAAGTGGAAACAAATCCTGGAATTAATTTAGACTTCGAAAAAATATGCCGTGCTTTTTTAAGACAAGATCCAGATGTTGTCTTAATTGGTGAGATTAGAGATGAAAAAACAGTCAAAGTTGCAGTTCAAAATGCCTTAGTAGGAGCTTTGTTATTTGCGACACTTCATAGTAATGATGCGATTAGAACATTGGATCGGTTAGAAAACTTAGGTCTTCCTCCTTATTTAATTGCATCAACATTATCAGCCGTATTAGCACAACGACTTATTAGAAGAAACTGTCCTTATTGTCAGGTTAAATACAAGCCATCTCCAATTTTATTAGAGCGTTTGAAATTAAGTCAAGACGCAGAGTATGTTAAAGGGAGTGGATGTTCAAATTGTTTGTTTACAGGATTTAAGGGGCGAATATGTATATCTGAATTATTAATTTTAGATTCAGTTAAAATTCAAAAAGCAATTGAACAAAAGTTACCATATACTGAGTTTAAGGATATTGCTATAAAGTCTGGTTTTACGACAATTCAAGAAGATGCCGCACTAAAAATAAAAGAGGGTATTTCGACAGTTGAAGAAGTATCCAGGGTTATAACATTATAATGAAGTTTTGGTATCGTTTTAAATATATAAATGACTCTGGAAAGACTCAGAGAGGGGTCGTATTTGCCCGTCATGACGAAGATATAATGTATCAGTTTTATTTTATAAAAAAACGTCATAATGTTGAGTTGATTCCCTTAAATCCAATCATAGGTGAAATTTATCATTTTTTAACAACGACTATGTTTAAATGGTTACCACAACCAAAATTATCTAAAAAGCAGTTAATGACATTTACAAAAGAGTTATATAGCCTATTGGAGTCAGGTATTTTATTAGTGGATGCGCTACATATTATGAAGTCGTTAATCAGAGACAAGAAGTTTACAAAAATGATGGATAATATTATTCATTCATTACAAATGGGAAATCCTTTTTCGAGTTCATTAGTTCAATATAACACAAGTTTTCCAAATGAATATTTAATTTCTGTAAAAAGTGGTGAAAAAGTAGCTAAATTAGCGGATGCTTTAAAACAAAATTGGGAATTATTAGATTGGTTAGAAAATATTAAAAAACAAACTCGATTAATTGGAAATTCATTATTAATGTTTTTAATATTTTCTGGGCCGTTAATCCCAATGACTATTTACTTGGTAACTCCAAAAGTAATTGTATTATTTAGAAAGTTAAGAACACCTATTCCATCGTATTCAAAAGTTGTATTTGATGCAGCATTGTGGTTTGTTAAATATGATACAATTATTTTTTTAAGTTTAGGATTTATTATAGCGATATTAGTTTTAAGTTCGCTAACAAAAGTAGGTTCAAAGTGGATTAATCGATTAATTATTGAGCTCCCAATTATTGGGTACATTTATAAGAGTTATATGGTTGCAAAGTTTACAAAAGTTTTAACATTATTATTTAGTAATGGAGTTCCACTAATAAGAAGTTTAGACTTATGTAATGATATTTTTAAAAGCCCAGTTTTTAGAAGTGAGTTAAGGCTAATTATTAAAAATATTAAGTCTGGAAAGGCATTTTCAGAGAGTTTTGAAAAAAGTGTGATTTTTCCTCACTTTATGATTAAAATGATTCAAGATGCTGAATATGAGGGAAACTTAGAAAAAAAATTAGAATCCTTATCCAAGTTATATACAAACCAATTTCGTTTTTATATCATGAAATTAACCACTTACTTAGATCCTATATATATTATTTTATCATTTACATTTATAGCTGGTTTATATTTTATTTATTTTAATCCGATTATGTCAGCTGTTTTGTTTGGTGTATAATAGGACTATCAAAAATTAACAATTGAAATCTAAAATCTGTTGAGTTAAACAAATGATTAAAGCTCGAATTAAAAGTATCGTTAAAAATAATCAAGGTGTTAATTTATTAAGTATTGTTGTTTCTGTAAGTTTATTAACTTTAGTATCTGCAATTATAGCACCTTATTTAATTAAAACCTTTTCAGAATGGTCGTTAACCGTAAACGCAAAAAAAATTCACCAAGATATTTTAAATACTAGAGATTTAGCAATGCAAAATGATCAATATGTTAAAATTGAGTTCTTATTAGAAAATAATGAATACAAAGTTTATTTTGAAGATAAAATCGAGAATACATGGCAGTTAAAAGAAAACTCAACCGCTTTTTTTTCAGATAAGATAAAATTAACAACAACATTGCCTTCATCTCAAATTATTTTTAATAGGTTAGGTTTGCCCTATGAATCGCCAATTAGTGATAGTCCAGCAGAAGTTTCTGATGACATTATTTTAGTAACAAGAAACATCGTATTAACAAAATCAAATTATCAAGTAACTATTAATATAATTCCAGAAACAGGATTTATATTTAGAGAGTAATTTAACGTTAAAAAAGAATAAGTTGCTTTGGATGGTGTTCTAGATAGTGAGCGCCTTGGTTTTCGAACCCTCTTAAAAGTTCATTGGCTTTTTCAATAACAGGTTCAGGTAGCCCCGCCATTTTAGCAACATGAACACCATAACTTTTATCTGCTGCACCTTCTATATACTTATGAGTAAAACTAAGCTGTCCAGAAATTTCTTTAATTTCCATATTAAAGTTTTTTAAGAATTGTAATCGATGAGATAATGCTGTTAATTCATGATAGTGGGTTGCAAAGAATGTTCGTGCCCCAATAGTATTATGAATGTAGTCGACTATACTCCCAGCTATACTCATGCCGTCAAATGTTGCTGTTCCTCTTCCAATTTCATCAAGTAAAATTAAACTTTGCGATGTTGCATTATGTAAGATAGTAGAACTTTCGAGCATTTCTACCATAAATGTACTTTGTCCAGAAAATAAATAATCAACAGCACCTATTCTGGTAAATAATCGGTCAATAATGCTTAAAGAAGCGTCTTTAGCAGGCGTAAAACAACCAATCTGAGCCATTATTACGGTTAACCCTACTTGTTTCATTAATGTTGATTTTCCAGCCATATTTGGCCCTGTAATTAAAGAGAACGTATGATCTTCAGCATTCATTGAAATAGTATTGGGAATAACAGCCGTAGATTGAATTCGTTCAAGAACTGGATGTCGGTTATCAACAAAGTTTAATGTTAACGATTCACTAGGAACAAATTTAGGCCTACAATAATTTTGCTTTAGACTAATAGTCGCAAATGATTGAAATACATCAAGATCAGCTATAATAGACGCACATTTTTGAATATGGCTAATATGTTGCTTAATAGATGTTACGATTTCTTTATATAACTTAGCTTCTAAAGCAAACTGCTCTTCTTCTCCATTTAAAAGGATAGTTTCTTTTTCTTTAAGTTCTGGCGTAATATAGCGTTCTCCATTAGTTAAGGTTTGTTTTCGGATATAATGACTAGGAACATTATGCTTTTGACCATTCGGAATTTGAAAATAGTAACCAAACACTTTATTAAAACCAACTTTGAGAGTTGAAATTCCTGTTTTATTTCTTTCTACTGATTCAAGGGATTGAATCCATGACTTAATCGACTTAAATGAATTATTTAAATCATCTAATTCTTGACTAAAGCCAGGTTTAATAATACCTCCTTCACGAATAGTTGTTGGCGGTGTATCCGTAATTCCAGTTTCTAATAATTCAATAATAAAACTAAAAGGACTATCTTTAATCGTAAAAGAATCAAAAAAGTGTTTAAATTCTGTTAAATATTTAGACTTTTCAAAATGAGATAAAATAGGACTTAAATCTTGAATGGCAATAAAGGATTGTTTTAATGCCAAACAGTCTCGAGGGTTATGATGATCTGAAACAATCCGTGAAATAAGACGTTCTAGGTCATAAACCTGATGTAATAATTCTCTAATTTCTTCTCGAGATAATAAATCATTCATTAATTCTTCAACAGCATCGAGTCTAGAATTAATTGTCGTCACATTTGTTGAAGGATGTTTAAGGTAATGCTGCAATTGTCGCGAACCTAAAGCAGTCTTAGTTTGATCAAGAACCCAAAATAAAGATCCTTCTTTTTGATTGGTATGAAGACTTTTAAATAATTCTAAATGCTGAATAGTACCATTATCAAGTCGTAAGGTATCGGAAATAACAAGTTCAGTACAAGATTGAATTTGAAGAAGCGTGTTAAACTGAGTTAATTTAAGATAATCAATAATAGCCCAAGCGGCAGGAAGAACCATTTTTAAATGAGACAGTCCAAATGAATCTAAAGAATTAACTTTAAAATGATCGGAAAGAAGTTTATGAGAATGATCTTCTGATAAAAATGTTGTAGGATTAATCATTATGGAGTCAGGTAAAGCAAGGTCGAGATCTGTATCCAGTAAAATTTCTTTACTTCCTAGTTTAAGTAACAATGAAATAACGTCATCTTTATTTGCTAAAGATAAAATTTTAAATTCCCCGGTACTAATATCAACAAAACTAAAGCCATAAGAGGATGATTTTGGGATTTTCATAATAGCTGATAGATAATTATTATGCTCTTCTGATAATAACTTATCACTAATAGCTGTTCCAGGTGTAACAATTTTAACCACTTCTCGTTTTGTAATACCAGACGCTTCGGAAGGATCTTCAACTTGTTCACAAATAGCAACTTTAAATCCTTTTTGAATTAATTTAGTTAAATAGTTTTCCGAGCTATGATGTGGTATCCCACACATTGGAATACGCTTTTCATCTTTACCTCTTCCCGTAAGCGTAATTCCTAATTCCTTTGCTGCAATTTCAGCATCTTTAAGAAACATTTCATAAAAGTCTCCTAACCTAAAAAATAGAATGCAATCTTCATACTCAGCTTTAATAGCCTTGTATTGTCTTAGCATTGGCGTATCCAGATTTGGTTGTACCATTATTAGCGGATAGAAATCGGTAGTTTTGACAGTAAAGATTTACAAAATTTAGTATGCATTTCATTAACATCGTCATCCGAAAGAGTCCCTTCATGTGTTTGATAACGAAGTGTGAACGCTAAACTTTTCTTATCGGCACCTATAGAGTCTGATTCAAAGTAGTCGAATAGCGCTATATCATTTACAATATTTGGTTTTAATTGTTGAATAGTATTATAAAGTTCATCAAAGTTTAATTCTTTTGGCGCTAAAATGGCAATATCTCGACTTGTTGAAGGAAATTTTGAAATTTCAGAAAATGTCGAGATTTTTTTAGGGGTCTTAATTAACTGATCTAGATTAATTTCAACAAAAAATAATGGTTTAGATATATTATATTGTTTTTGAATTAAAGGGTGAACCATTCCAATATAACCAATTGTAAATTCATTAGAAATAATCGATAACTGATAATTAGGATGAAACAGATCTTGATTAAGAGAAAGAGAAAAGGATATAGACATTTTTAAATGAAAAAATAAGGATTCTAAAATACCTCTTAAGTGATAGATAGAAAAATCATTAAAAGATTTAAAACCGGGCGAATATACCTGTTGCAACCAATCCCCAGAAACTAGCATAGAACAAACCGATGTTTCTGTATCATCTTGGTAGCGCTTTCCTAATTCAAATAGTTTTAAATTAAATTGATTACGATTTTGATTAAATTTAATAATATTAATTAAAGAAGGCAATAAAGAGGGACGCATTATAGATTCTTCAATACTAATAGGGTTCTTGATTTCTTTTAGTTTAAAGTTATTTAGACCACACTTTTTAACATCATTAGGAGAAATCATAGGAAATGTAACTACTTCAAGAAGACCTAATGTAGATAAGTGTTGACCGATGGATTGTTTAAGTGTAAATAATTTATTTGAGTGTCCTTGTAATATTGGCTGATTAGGTAAAGATTCTGGAATATTATCTAAACCGATTAACCGTGCAATTTCTTCAGCTAAACAAGGCATTTCTTTAATGTCTAATTTTCTCCAGCTTGGAACATGAATAATTGTTTCGTCTTTATTAAAAGTGAAGCCTAATGATTTTAATGTATTAGTTATGGTTTCTGATTGAATAGCTGTTCCTAATAATTGATTGATATCGTTAACAGAGAATGGCATTGTATTTTCTTTAAATAAAGGATGGTTTTGTTGTTTGAACTCTGCAAATTCTTTTAATATAGTAGCATTACCTAATGTTTGATAAAAGAAGCAGGCTCGATTAGCAGCATTAATAATATTATCAACATCAACGCCTTTTTCAAATCGGATACTGCTTTCACTCCTTAATCCAACATTATGCATAGATTTTCGGATAGTAGCAGGTAAGAAGTAAGCCGCTTCTAAAAATATAGAAGTTGTTTGATTTGTAATTTCAGTTTCTTTATCGCCCATTATACCAGCAATAGCTACAGGTTTTTCTCCGTTACAAATAACTAAATCTTGTTCGGATAACTTACGCTTTTCATTGTCTAAAGTAACAATCATTTCATGTTTAGTTGCATTACGAATAATAATTGGATCTGAAGAAAGAGAGTCTTCATCAAAAGCATGTAGAGGCTGTCCGTATTCTAATAAAACATAATTAGTAATATCAACAAATAGTGAAATTGGTCGAATCCCTACGGATAACAATCGTCGTTGCATAAATAGCGGCGTTTCTGAGCACTTTGCATTACGGATATACTTTCCAATATAAAGTGGTGATTTATCAGACTCATTTACAGTAATCTGTCGTTGGTTTTTAGGAGGAGTTTCTTCGTAATTAATTTTAAATTCAGGAGGGTTAAATGGCAGCCCTAATATAGAGGCGATTTCTCTAGCCATACCTATATGACTTTGACAGTCTCCACGGTTAGGTAGTATGTCAATATCTAATACTTCATCATTAAGGTTGGCATAATCTATAAAATTAACACCTAAAGGAGTATCTTTGGGTAATATCCATATTCCTTTAGATTCTTCTGCTAACCCCAACTCTGATTCAGAGCAAAGCATACCATTAGAAATAACACCTCTAAGTTTAGAGGCTTTAATTTTAGTTCCATTAGCTACCACACCACCAGCAAGACTTACAGGAACAATATCATCAATCTTTATATTTGTGGCTCCTGTAACAATTTGATGGGTTGCCTCTCCATCAGAAATTTGAGTAATAACAAGTCTATCGGCGTTAGGGTGCGGATCAATCGCTATAACTTTTCCCGTAATAATCAACTTAAGGAGTGCCCCTGGTTTGAAGACTTCATCAACTTCAAAACCTGATAAGGGTAGTCTATCAGCTAACTGATCAGCAGTTAAGGTGAAATTGCAATATTCAGATAACCATTCCAATGAAAACTTCATCTAGAAACTCCTAATTAAAATTGATTTAAAAAACGACAATCGTTTTCATAAAAAATACGAATATCAGGAATATTGTATTTAATCATAGCCATACGTTCTATCCCTAATCCAAAAGCTAAACCAGTAAATTTAGATGGATCATAGTTAACACTTCTGAAAACATTTCGATTAACCATCCCTGCACCAAGTATTTCAAGCCATTGAGGTCCTTTTTTAGTATGAAACTCAACATCAACCTCTGTGGAAGGCTCTGTAAACGGAAAATAACTAGGTCTAAATCGTATTTTTTTGTCATTACCAAAAAATTCTTTTAAAAAAAATGTCAGAATTCCTTTTAATTCAGAAAAAGTAACGTGTTGATCCACAAGCAAACCTTCAATTTGATGAAAGATAGGTGAGTGACTAGTATCGGCATCACATCGATAAACTTTACCAGGCGCTAAAATACGAATTGGAGGTTTTTCTTTTAACATAGTCCTTATTTGAACCGGAGAAGTATGAGTTCTAAGTAAATATCCATCAGATAAATAAAACGTATCATGCATATCTTTAGCAGGGTGATCATCAGGAATATTTAATGCTTCAAAGTTATAAAAGTCATTTTCAATTTCTGGGCCTTCTTTAACGCAAAAACCTAGGCGAGAAAAAATATCTGTAATATCGCTTATAACTTGAGATATAACATGTTGATTTCCTAATGATTTAAAATATGTCGGTAATGTAATATCTTCTTTTTTTAAATTAAGAGAAGCCTCTAGTTGTTTACGTTCGAAGTATTGATGCTTATCATCCATACAAGATTTAATATCTTGCTTAATTACATTTGTTAATTTCCCAAATTTAGGGCGGTCTTCAGCAGATAGGTTACCTACTTTTTTGAGTACCTCTGTTAGTTGACCTTTTTTTCCAAAAATAGAAATACGAATGCTATCTAACTCTTCGGGATTGTTTGCATTTTTGATATTGTTAAGCGTTTGTGTCTTTAATGTATTTAAATGGTTTTCAAAAATTATAATTTGTTCACTCAAGACAGATCCTTAAACTAAAAATTTTAAATGTTTTAACCTTACTTAAATGTGGAACAATTAAATTAAAGTTAAGATAAATAAATAGTGATTTTATATAAATGATAGGATATAGCGACATTCATTGCAATGGTTATTTTTTGATTTCTAAGAACAAATTGTGAAAGTATCCACAATTCTTTACGATAAATCAAAAAATCTATATAATATAAATTGTGTAATAAAACTTGGTTAGAATTATTTTTTCAAAAAGGGGCTTTTTATGATTAAATTAACTAAGAAAATCAAACTTACTAAAAGAGGATCTACTTTTAGTATTGACAAAAATAAAAATGTTTTTTTAAATAGCTTTTTGGATAACTATTTAAAAGAAATAAAAAATGATCAAACTTTTAAACAAGATTGTAAGACGATGGAGATAAAGTTGAATAAGATTGGAGTCGAAATTAACTCTCATTTTATTTCACTAACTCTATAAAATCATTTTAAACAATTTTGAATTTAGGGGGGGGGAGCTAAGAAATTATGAAAAAAGAAACAGTAGAAATTTATAATGAAAAAAATAATATAACAGCTCAATTTAAAAAAATATTATTTGATAAACCTTTAGCAAGTCGATATACAAGATTTACAGAATATTGTGAGAAAAATCAAATTATTTATAATAAAGATCATTATAAAAAAGCTAGAGCCTTAATAGAAGATATAATTTGTAACGCTTTTAAAGAATATCAATTATTAACATATCTTAATTATAACCTAAGCAATAATTGGGGTGAGATGGGTGAACAACAGATTAAAATTTCATTTTGCAGAAATTTGTTAAATGTTGGGCATTCAGAGGAGTTAACTCAAGAACATGCTACTGAATTTATGAATTTAATTGAAAAGAAATCTAAAGATTATAAGGTTGATAATTTAAATGCTGATCAAATGTTAAAACATCTTAATAGTTTTACATGGAATATTTTTGAAGAAAAGTATCGAGTATCAAATTTAAACCAAATAAATAGTTTGTTAATATTTTTAGGGTCATCATTATCTGTTGTGGGTGGTTCTTATGGCAGTGAAAAGATTTTTTTTATGGGCAAGGGAAATCGGAAGAAGGTTGGCTCTCAATTTGTTTTATGGCTAAATAGTGAGATTGCAAGAACACCAAACGCAATTATGGCTTTAGCCGCATTTAATAGTGCATATACACGAGAAATTTGTATAAGAAATGAATCTTTAAAAACAATATTTTATCAAAAATGGATTGATATGTTTGATCATTCATCAGAATTTACAGATGATATGTATATTGAGCGAAATATTTCTGAAGGAATTAAGGATCATACGTTATCTCTTTATAACGTTCAAGATAAAGAGTCTTTATTAAAAAAAGAAAAACAATTTATTGAGGATATGGGAGAGACAATTATGTATCATGAAGTTGGTCATATAGTATCTCAAAGTGATATTTTGCCAATAACAGTATCCCCTATAATTGAAGCATCTAAAATTCAGGGTGAAAATATTTTATCAACATTATTGGAAATTATTGCAGATTTTTCACCTAATATTAATGATCAGAAAGGGCCCATGCAGAATTTAGTAGACATTGCAAAAGAGAACAGAAATAGAGCCGATAGAATGTTTTATATGTATTTGTCAGATGTATGGTTTTTTGATACAGAAGATGAATATATGTATCTATATTCAGACTTAATGGCATTAATTTTATTAAGGTACATAAAAAAGGATAAACAAATAGATTATAAGTCACTAGAGCATGATTTGTATTTTGACCCCAAAAAAGAACCTCATCAAAAAGATGCAAAACGATTTGTTAATTTTTTATTTAAGTTATTAGTATCTGGGTCGACAATGTTAGAGAATATAATCTCTAACATAGAGTTTGAAATAAACGGTAAAAAACAAGAATATAAATATATTAAAGAGTTATTGTATTATAACTTTAAGAAGAAGAATGTTATGATCGATGAAAGCTCTTATAGTTTTATGACAAAATATTGGTCTTTAATGATACATAATGTTAGATTGTTTTCAAAAGATATTAAGTCTATAGATATTTATTTAGAGCAAGAAAGAAAAGATATTTTAAGAAAAATGTTTATTGCCACTGCAGGTAAAAAAGTAGCGGAGTCTTATATTTATGACCATAGACAGTTTATTTATGATTCATTTATACAGATAGGTATAAAAAGGACATAGCAAGTAAATTGGTAGATTTAAAACATAACGAGCTAGAGCTATTTAATAGTGACGGAGAATATAGTCAAGATTTCATCTCTTTAGTTGAGGATGCTTCGAGTGGGGCTTGTTATCATAGGCTCGAAGATATATTAGATGAAAAAAAAATCAGATATGATAAAAATCAGCTTAATTTAGTAATTAGTAAAACAGAAGATGCTATCATAAGCCAGTTAACTTATTATGCATATTTATTCTATGCTTATATGGAAGCTAGTCAGGACTGGGGTGACGCCGGAGAGCATCAAGTAAAAGTTTCTTTTTGTAGAAATATTTTGAATTTAGAACCTGAAGAAGACATTAGTCAAGAACATGTTTATGAATTTATGAATAAGGTACAGTATGAAATAAAACAACGATCATTAATAGATATAAATATAGAAAAAGCAAAGCAGGATTTGAAAAAGGCAAAAATAGATATTTTAGGGCAATCTTTAGGTATTCATCAGGCAGAGAATATTAATCGATTATTATGGCTGATTAATTCTAAGTGTTTTTTTCAAGGTGGGTTTTATGGTTATTATATTGAATTTATTTTAGGAGAAGGAAGTCATAGTAAGCGCGGTAAATATCAAATTTTTGAATTTCAAAAAGAATATATTAGAAGTCCTAACACAATTGTAGCAATGGCAGCTGTGATTGGTAAGGATGAGATTTTTATTAGAAAAGAGTCTTTATTAACCATATTTAACCAAAAGTGGGTGCCATGTTTAGGTTCAGAGTTAATGGATATTGATAGAAACGATATTAATCAAACTATTTCCGAAGGGATTAAAGATATTGTATTTGACTTATATAATGTTCAAACTGTAAACGAGATTAAAAACATTCAGTCTGAATGGTTGGGAGATATGGGTGATACCATTATTTGTCATGAATTAGGACATGGTATTATTCAGCATCATATTTTACCACAAGAAATTGCAGCAATTGGTGAAGCGACTAAAATGGCTGGCGAAAATATTTTTACTGCATTGTTAGAAGTGTTAGCTGATTTAGCGCCATCAAATGAAAAAATTTGTGGTCCGTTAGTAAATATGTCAGAAATTTCAAAAAATAATCAAAATAAAGCCGAAAGAATGTATTTTATGTATTTTTCAGATATTTGGTTTTTTGATACTCAAGATGAGTATATGTTTGATTATACGGATTGTATGGCTTTAGTTATGCTAAGCTTTATAGATGATGATAAGTCCGTGAACTTTAACGAGTTAAGTAAGCAATTAAATTATAAAAGTAGAGACTTAAATTTAATTAGATGGTTAGTAGAAATAACAAAAAGTGGTTTAGAGGATTTAATGCAAATAATAAAGTCATCAACATTTAATAGACAGAGTCAGGTACTTACATATGCTGATTCAGAACAACATATTAAAGCTACTGTAGTTTCAAAAATGAGAAAAACAGACTCGTTAACAGACTATAATTTTTCAGCTTCTTTTTGGTCTGAAATGGTTGAGTTTTCATTACAGACTTCAAACAAGTCTGAAGACATTAAAGATTTTATTAAAAACTATAAAAATGTAGTGTTAAATGGTTTGATGAAACTATTAAACTCTAAAGTTGCTAATAATTATTTAGATAATACAAGAGAGTTTATTCATAGAGAGTGTATTCGTTTAAATATTAATAGTTAATTTTTATAGATTAGGATATAAGGCTTGATCTAACTTTTTCTCGTAGTTGAGAATCTTCTAATATTTTCCCTGTTCCTACGGCAACGCACGTTAATGGATTTTTTGCATGTTTAACAGAGAGTTGAGTTTCAACTTGAATACGTTCATCAAGTCCTTTTAAAAGAGATCCTCCTCCCGTCATAATAATTCCATTTTTCAAAATATCAGAAGATAGTTCAGGTGGTGTTTTTTCGAAAGTAACCCTAATAAGATTAATAATTGTGTTCAAAGGGTCTGTAATAGCTTCTCGAACATCATAAGAAGTAATCGTAAATGGTTTGGGTAGCCCTGTAATTAAATCTCTACCTTTAACAGTTAAGGTTTTTTCTTCTCGTAAAGGATATGCAGACCCAATAGTCATCTTAATTTTTTCGGCCATTTGGTCTCCAATAAGAATATTAAAATTTTGACGACAATATTGAATGATTTGTTCGTCAAAAGCATCTCCAGCAATCCGTTCAGAGTGACAAACAACAATGCCCCCTAATGAAATAACCGCAACTTCGGTTGTTCCTCCGCCTATATCAATAATTAAATTACCATTAGGCGTTGTAACATCAATATCGGCACCAATAGCAGCAGCCATTGGTTCGGGGACAAGTAGTGTTTCGCTAGCTCCAGATAAATTAGACGCATCTAAAACAGCGCGTTGTTCAACATTGGTGATTCCCCAAGGAATACCTATTAATATTTGTTTACGAATTAATTTTTTAGGAGAAGCTTTCATTACAAAGTTAGATACCATTTTTCCAGTAATGTCAAAGTCGCTGATAACACCTTCCCTTAAAGGGCGTATTGCAATAATATTACTGGGTGTTTTACCTACCATATTATAGGCTTCTTGCCCAATCGATATGACATCATTAGTGCGTTGATCAATAGCCACTACAGAAGGTTCTCTTAAGATAATACCTTTTCCGCTATTATAAACAACTGTATTTTTAGTGCCTAAATCAATGCCGATTTCATTAATAAAAAGATTTTTAAATATATTTATCATAAAATACTATAAACCAAATTTATAAAATTAAAACAATTAGACTATATCATATTCTTTAATTATAGGTAATAAAAACTTTATAGGTAACCCCATAACAGAGTAATAGCACCCTCTAATATTTGCAATAAATGTATCTGGAATGTCTTGAATACCATAACCACCCGCTTTATCTAGAGGCGTAGCTGTTTTACAATAATTAAGAATATCATTTTGAGAGATTGAAGAAAATGTAATAAGGTTTGAATGTGTTCTGGTAATCGTTTTTTTTGTAATAGGGTGATAAAGGCAGAATGATGAAATCACGCGATGGGTATTTCCAGACAGTGTCGTTAACATTGAAATCGCATGATTTATCGATGATGGTTTTCCAAATATTGATTGTTTAAATATAACAATAGTATCTGCAGCTAAAATCCATTCACTATGATTAACCGCAGATGATTCAGCTTTTAACTTAGCTAGACGTCTCATTTGAGTAAGGATATTGGATGTTGTTGATATTGGAGGCTCATTTACTATTAAATTAGGAATCAGTGAAAATGGAATCTTAAATTGAGACAAGATTTCTTGTCTTCGAGGAGAACTAGATGCTAACAGTAGTTTTTTAGTCAACGTTATTGATAAAGAACGTAACTATGAAAACCCTTTTTTTCTAAAAACTTTTGATGCTTAACGGCTGATTTCTTAGACTTAAAAGCGCCAGATTGAACTCGGTATAATGTTTTATTACCTTTATTAACAACATTTACAAATGCTTTTAAACCTTTATTTGATAAAGAGGTTTTAAGAGCATTAGCATTAACTCTATTTGAAAAACTTCCAACGATAACTTTAAAGTGAGATGATTTAGATTGTGTTGTAACAATACGTCTTTTTGTTTTATTTTGTTTAGAACGAACAGACTTTTTGACAGTAGTAGTTGATTTAGACGTTTGCTCAATTGCCGCTGTTTTTATTAGGTCTATATTATTCTTTTTTATTTGGTCAATATTATTTTGGTTTTGAATAGTTGATTTAGCAACAGAGGGAGCCGTATCTGTCATAGAGTTTTTCCCTATAGTTAGAAGCGTGTAAACACCAACCAAAATAATAAAAAGCATGGACAATACAACTATTGTTGTTTTTTTCCAACTAAATTCTAATCGTTCTTTTTCTCGAAGTAAGTCACCTAGGCCATCGTTATATTCAAGTTCGTCTTTATTTGATTGATCTTCAGTTGGTTCCATATTATAACCTCACTTAATATAATATTTAAATATTCTAACATAAACTAATATTAAAAAAAAAATATTATATTTAAAAAGGTTTAAAAAGTATAATAAATAATATTTATTTTAAGAACATTTAAACTATTCAAGGAGTGTATAAGTGGAAAAAACCGATTTACGAGAAAATATTCAAATTAAAACGCCAATTATAGATGAAAGTGTTTTTGTAGCATCCAATACAAGCATTATTGGGGATGTTCGAATAGGACAGCAGTCTTCAATATGGTATGGAGCTGTACTGCGGGGTGATATTAATTATATTTCAATTGGAAAGAGGTCTAATATACAAGATGGTACCATAATTCATTTAGAAAACGATTTGCCTTGTATTGTTGGGGATGATGTTACGGTCGGGCATCGCGCAATTCTTCATGGTTGTAAAATTGAAGATGGCGCTTTAATAGGGATGGGTGCAATAGTTTTGAATGGCGCAATTGTTAAAAAGGGGGCTGTTATAGGTGCTGGAGCTGTTGTAAAAGAAGGGTGCCATGTTGAACCCAATGAATTGTATGTAGGTGTTCCCGCAAAATTAGTTAGGACATTGCCTGAGACTAGTTTTGAAAAAAATAAAAAATGGGCAGAAAAATATGTTAAATTAGCAAGAATTCATCAAGGAAGATGAAAGGGAAAAGCCCATCAGTTTTGATATTTGGGTGTGGAGCAATTGGGTCTTTATATGGATTGAAGTTAGCGCAGTCTGGAGCTAAAGTAAGTGTTTTTTCTCGTAATAATGTTGATCTTATCAAGCGTAATGGGATTAAAGTAAAGAGTAGTTGGGGGGATGATACGTTAATTCCTGATCAAGTTATTTCTGATATTCAACAATATAAAGGTATTCCAGACTTTATTTTAGTTTGTACCAAGGTTATTCCAGAGGTAGATGTAGTTAGTGCTATAAAGCCAAAAGTAGGAAGTGAAACAAAAATAGTCTTGATACAAAATGGTATTGATATTGAAGCGCCGTATTGTGAAGCATTTGGTGAAAATGAAATAATTAGTGGTTTAGCTTTTGTGTGCGTAGTAAGAGACCGAATTGATTGTGTTAATCATATTGATTATGGAAGAATCATACTAGGGAACTACCCTTCAGGAGTATCAGCATCTACATCGTATATTGTTAAACTGTTAAATGATGTAAGCGTGCCGTGTCGATCATCTGAAAACATTGTAAGAGAGCGATGGAAGAAAACATTGTGGAATGCAGCGTTTAACCCGGTCTCCATTTTAGGTGAGAATTATAGTACGTCATTTATTTTAAAAACAAAGGCGGGAGAAAACCTTATTTTTTCTATGATGAAAGAGGTATGTCTTGTCGCGGCTTGTAAATCAATAGATCTAGATATAAGCATTTGTAAAAAAATGATCGAAGATACCAGGAAGATGGTGCCTTATAAAACGAGCATGTTAGTTGACTATGAACAAGGTAGACCATTAGAGATTGAGGCAATTATTGGAAACGTTATCAGGATAGCAACATTAAATAAAATTGAAACACCTGTATTAGAAACTATCTATAGGTTAGTGGTAATGAAAATAAGTAATTTAGATGGTTAAATTTTGGAATAATATTATACACTTTGAAAGCGCCAGTGAAGATGATAAGTGTAGTGTTTTATCAGTTATTAAAATAGCTGAACGTATATTTAAACAAGTTAAAGTAGTTCAATGTAAGGAACTTCTGAGCTCATTTAGGTATGTATTATTTGATAAAGACGGAACCTTAGAAAATAATACAGAGCAATGTTTGAAGTTGAATCAAGAGTGGCAGGTATCTAACAACCTAAATTTATTTAAGACTACTCAGGATATGGCGTTTTCATTTATGAAGGCATTTAAATATGGGCTTACTCAGAATGAAAAACGAGATATTAATGAGATTTGTACGCATTTAAACAAACGTAAGAACAGATGTGATTTATTTGAAGATGTTGAATCAGTAATTAAATGGTATTCAACGATGTCAAGATTAGGGATCTTATCTTCAAATACAAAGGAGGGGATAATGCAGTTTTTAAAAGACAAAGATATTATAGATATTTTTGATCAACAAATAATATTTGCTGGAGATAAACAGCTAAATTTGAAAAATTTATTAAGGACGTGTACACCTAGAGATATATTGGTAGTAGGGGATAATTTATCAGATATTGCAGAGTCTAATAAGGTAAATGCAAGTAGTGTCTTGGTTTTATTAGAGAGTGTTGAGGAGCGGTTATTTACGATTTTAGATCCCTTTATAGCTGAAAGTAGCAAGTGGGGGTATCCAGATAGAAAGGGAGGGGATTGGTTTGAAGACGATTCTTTTATTCCAAATTTAATTATAAGCAATTATACAAGTTATAAAGAGTATTTAGCGGGTAGTCTTAAGCCAATATTAGTACAAGATTATTTTATAGGTTTAATAAAAGAAGTTAACTATTCTGTTAATGTAAATTCTAATATTAAGAACCGTGTGACGGAGTTAGTGAGTCAGTTAGAATATTCTTAATAAGTATAGCTTACGTTTAAAAGTGTTATAAATTAAGTTTGATCATATTTTTTTGTGGATCAATTTGTAATTAATGGTTAAAATTCGATATAACTTTGTTAAAGAAATAACGATAATAAAGATAAGGGGGAAATAAATAGCTTTTCGTAAGGAGTGCTTAGATGAATTTTAAGCGTAAAAATTTATTGGTTTTGAGTGTAATAATTCTGATTGGGATATCTGTAAGTCAATATTTGAATTATAAAATACAAATACCATTTAAAAGATTAGGATTGATTTTAGTTCAGAAATAATTAAGGTAGTCAATTGAATAATTTTAATGTAATATGACGTTGATAAATTAAAATTAGGATTAAGTACAAAAATCCAGAATTGAGTGAAATTATGTCTGAAAGTAAACTAAAGGTAATTATTCAAACATCAAAAGGTCCAATTAGACTAAACTTGTTTGAAGAAATAGCGCCATTAACAGTCGCTAATTTTGTTAATCTAGCCACTAGAGGTTATTATAATGGGTTAACATTTCATAGAGTAATTGATGACTTTATGATTCAAGGTGGTTGTCCTTTAGGTACAGGAACAGGTGGGCCGGGGTATAACTTTGAAGATGAATGTAGCGAAGATGCAAGGCATGATAAGCCAGGTGTTTTATCGATGGCAAATGCAGGGCCAGGAACAAACGGATCTCAATTTTTTATTACACATGTAGAGACTCCATGGTTAGATGGGAATCATACCGTATTTGGAGCAGTTCAGGAAGATTCAGATCAGGATGTAGTAAATGCCATTAAACAGGATGATATTATTGAAGAAGTAACCGTGTTGGGGGATCCAAAAGCATTGATTGATTCTATGAAAGACAGAGTTGATGAATGGAATATTGCATTAGAAGAGAATGCAGTAGTTTAGATCGTTGAAAAGGGGGGGGGGGGGAGTTATTTTTCAATTCTAAATAAGTGTAGAAAATATAAGCCTAATAGTCCTATAAATAAGAAAATAATAGAATTTAAAAACCTTTTCTTTGCACTTTTTTTATTAAGGAAAGAATGGGAATAGTGAGGGTTTTTTTGCCTTGGATGTAGGGTAGTGATAGCAATTTTATTGTTTGGACTTGAGACGTTAAGTTTATATGTAGGAGTAATTTTAGTATCTCCGCCATAGTAGATATTGATTAATGAAGAGTTTTTAGGAGAAAGGATTAGTAAGTAGTCTTTTGTCATTGCATCTATTTTGGAAATAGATGGTGAGCTTGTACCAAAATGAAGTTTTAGTTTTTTATTTTTAGAGGATAAAAGAGTAAGTAAGTAGTGCTTGTCTTTTTTGATAAAAGAATAGGAGCTTGCAGGAAGTGTTAACCATGAGTTAAATGATGATTCACTAATGCCTAGGAAGTGCTTTTCTAAGTTAACAATAGAAGATATTTTTAAGGAATCGATGGGTTGAGTAGTTGGAGGGATTATTATGTGAGATTTTGTTGATTCAGAAATTGCCGTAAAGTTAATAGGTATAGCGGTAGATTGGAAAATATTATTTGGTAAATCATAATTTTTATTGTTTTTTGAGATGATCGAGAATGGAATTTCTTTGTATTTTGAATTAAATATTCTTAAATTAGAAAAGCTTGAATTTAAATGAGTGTGCATAGTAGAAGGGATTTTAACTCCAATTAGTTGATTATTTGGAGAAGTTTGTTTTTGTAAATTAATTTTTTGAAAGTATGGAAACTGGTTGGGGATAACGCCTAATATAGAGTGATAAAAAAGTGTAAGAAAAGTGATAGATAAAAAAAAAGCTTTCATAGTTAATTATTATATATGAAAAAAGAAAATGAAAAAATAGAAGAAAATATTATTGAGTATTGACAGGGTTGGACTATTATGGTAAATATGGTGTTGTTAGGTTTGGGGATTTAATTAGAGGGTATTTTGTATGGCTATTATTAAAGGTTTAAATGAGCGGTCTAATAGATTAGCTTCTAGGGTAAGTAAGAAAAATGTGGAGTCTAAAAATGCTGCTAAAAAGTTA
Organism: Candidatus Marinamargulisbacteria bacterium SCGC AG-410-N11; assembly: GCA_003265895.1. GTDB lineage: Bacteria > Margulisbacteria > Marinamargulisbacteria > AG-410-N11 > AG-410-N11. Next base: position 91,868 of record QFBS01000002.1, read on the forward strand.
TGTGTAGACAGCCAAGATGGAGATAGTTCCTTAGATGTAAATAAAGGGTTAATGAGGGGTGGTATTTATGAAATTCTTAAGTCTATGGAAAGTTAGCTCTGGTTGCATGTGCTAACTAAAGTGTTTTAGAGATAGTATTAATTTTCCTATAATTTGAAATTTATTAGGCGTGTTGATGCTATTTAAAATGATAGAAGATTCTGTAGAATTACAAGGTTGAAAAAGGATGTTTCCTTCAGGGAAAAAATCAACTTTTCTTATATAGGTAGTTTTATCAATGCATACAAGTACTAGGCAATGATTAGTGACGGGTTGTTCTTCGTCTATAATTAATGTATCGTTAACTTGGATGCCGTATTCAGTAATGGGGTGAGGCCCTTGGAACTTAATGGCGTAGATGCGATTATGGGTTGTTTTTGTGAAATATGGGATATGATCCTGAATGATAAGCGTGTCATGTTTAGATGAGGGTGTTTTTACAAGAGGTATTGTGTGAGAGGTTTGTTGATCATGATCTGCTATTGTAACAAATGGTCTGTCGCTTTCGGATAGTCTTTCTGATAATAATGAATTTAAAAAATGCAGTCGATCATGGTTAGATAATGAAAAAATATTTGATAGTTTATTTCCTTTTTCTAAGGTTGGTTTGATTTTACCCTTTTCGTAGTCAACAATAACCGTTAGAGATACGTTGAGTTTGTTCGCAAGGAATGATTTGGTGAGACCTTTTTCGGATCTGATCTTTGCGAATAATTGGTTAAACTTCATGACGTGATCTCCTTAGGATTGTTAATTTAGGATTTTAATATAATATCATAAAAATGGTATAAATTATATTGGGTTTCGGTTAGGTGTTAAGGCGGGTGAGGGGTTGACAGAGTTAAGTTAGTAGGTTAACATAGTTACCTTGAAAAAAGGGGTAAATTAGCTAGTTAGCTAAACTACGGAGGGATTGAATGAAGTTTTCTGATAAATGGCAAAAAGTAAATCAAGATTTATATAGGATTTATACATCCGAAGGGTGGTTAGTGCGATCGAAAGATAGATTGCAATTTATTCCAGATGAAAATTTTAAATGGAATCTATCTACAACTAAGCAAGTATTTATATGTAGTAACATCTTAGAGAATAGATCAAAATTAAAGAATTGTTTTTGTAGCTTTTTTTGGTTTAAAAATTCTTCAGAGTTAATTTCTTATTTATTATCTGGTGTTGTCTGTGATTTAGTCATTTTAGATGACAACTGCATAGCTGGGTCAGAGAGCCTATTGATGACATATTTAAAAAAGAAGGGAATAAATCATATTATAATATCAAAATTAAAAATAAATACGTTAAATAAACTGATAGAAAATTTTGTAGTTTCAGAGATTAAGTCCGATGCTTTTTAAGAACTTAAAAAAGCTTTAAAAGTAAAGGTTATGTTACAGGAATATAGAAAGAAAAGTTAGTGAACTCATTTTCTTTAGTATCTACATTAATGTGTCCTTGATGCTCTTCTATAACTCTAAATACAATAGACAGGCCTAGACCACTATTTTTTTGTTTTGTAGTAAAAAAAGGATCAAATATTTTATCTAAAACATCTTGAGGGATACCTTTCCCAGAGTCTTTTATGCTAATTTTAATACTAGGAATAAGTTCTAATCGCGAATTTTTAAACTGACTAACTGTACTCGAAATATGAATAGATCCATTTTGATTGATTGCTTGAATAGCATTAAGTAAAATATTAAATAGCACCTGACTAATACTAGATTTATCAATACAAACCTTAGGAGTATCTGTGAGATCTGTAGATATTTTAATATATCTAGATTTAAACTCTCCACTAGCGACAATCAGGGTATCTTGAATTAGTTCATTTATATTAGTTAATGATCGGTTTTCAGACACTGGATGTCCGTATTCAAGCATCGTCTTCATAACTTTTGATAGCCTGATAATAGACTTTTTTACTTGTTCAAAATATAAAAATGCGGTTTTTTTATCGTCATAGGATTCCATAATTAAGTCCATCCCAGATAAAATCATATTCATAGGATTTCTGATTTCATGAGCAATTCCACGCGTTAAATTTGCAAACGTAGCTTGATGGTTTGCCTTTTCAGCAATTTGTTGGCTAATTAACTTTTCATTTTCAACTTTTTTAATTTGATTAACTTGTTCTGCAACTCGAGTTTCAAGGTTTTCAATAAGGTCTTTGTTTTGTTTGTATAAAAAAGCATTATGAATAGAAATAGCAGTTTGAGTACAAAGAACTTGTAGTAATGGAATTTGTGACTCAGAAAAAGCAAAGTACATTAGATAATTTTCTAAAAAGATAACGCCTTCAGTTTTTCCTTGATAGGTTAGGGGAATACAAATAATAGATTTAGGTTTAAACGTTAAAATATAAGAATCATGATTAAAAAAGTGGTCAGTGTCAGCTTTTTCAATGATAATAGGTTTGTTTTTTCTAAAAACATAATTAACAATATATTTTGAAACTTGATTCGTCTGAGTTTGAATTAAATTTATTTCTGAATCTGCGAAAGTTGATTTAATAGACCAGTTATTTTGGTTACCTAAAACAAGAGTTCCTCTTTGAGCCCCTGAGTATTCACAAAATAATTTAATTGTTTTTGTAAAGAGATGATTAATGTTAATTTCATGAGAAATAGTTTGAGAAGCTTTTATTAATGAATTAATATCGAATTCTGCAAATTTATTAGAAGAAAAAGGTTCTAATAGTACATTTTTTTCATGTAAATCTGGGTATTTAATCTGTAGTCGTTTTAATTTAGACTTAGATGTCCATATAGAGTAACAATTAATAGCTTGTTTAAAGTGGTATTGAGCATAGTTTTTATTGTTATTACTATAAAAACAATGGATAGCAAATTCATGACATATGGCTTCAATATTGATCTGTTTGTATTCTTGAGCATATTTTATAGCTTTATTGATGACGGGAATAGAGGTAAGTAAGCCTTTTTTAATATAAATTAATTTAGATTTAATTAAGTAGTAGTAGGCTTGAAAGTTGTCAGGGCAGATAGTTCGTCTTGAATTAAGATATCGAAGGGATTTCTTTAAAAATAACATAACAGACCTCTTTGAAACTAATCCATTAATATAAGACGAATACAGGATTAATGATTTATAGAAAAGGAATGTTGGGTATAAAATGATCGACTTTAATTCAATGGATGGTTTAAAAGATTGACAGATGTTAAACGCTTGATCATATTGTTCGTCATAATAAAGTGTAATGGTATAAAAGACATAAAAGCACTCTAATGTTATTTTATTATCTGAAAGTTTTGATACATAATAATCTTCATCTATTAGGGGGGTAGATTCAGATGATCGGCCTTGAACAATCGCATTAATAAAAATGCGATAAGCTTGGAATGAATTAGATGTCGATGGACTATGAAGATGTCCGAACAAGTGTTGAAAATTATCAAAGTTATCAAATATTTTTAAGATTTCAGATAAACTGGAGCCTCCTAAAAAAGCTAATATTATTGAAAAATGAATAATAATAATATTATAAAAAATATTGCCACTTTCTAAAGCAGGATCAAACATCTTAGATAGCGTTTGATAATTTTTTTGATAAGGAGAAATCCAAGGAGAAACAGTAACAAGATAGATAACTTTACAATTTAAGTGTTCTGGAGAATCGGGATATTTTTCAAAAATATTAAGAACAAACTTTGATAAGGATTTAGCTTTTTTTAAGTTTCCTCGATAAATAAGATAAAAGCAATACCCTAAAAAGCCATAACTAGAATATTCAGAAAGTCCAAATTTAATAGAATTAGTCATCATAAAAAAGTAACAAAATCCAATATATTCTTGTTTACCCCAATTAGAACGGATAAGATAAGATAAAATTTGAATGATATATATTTGTTTAGGTATTGTATTTTGGTCTAGTTTGTAAAGCGATTGTTCACCGTTAAAAAATAAATAAAGCTTAATATAGATAAGTTTATTTAAAATCATTAGACGGAGCTTCCAAGTTGATTGAGGTAGACGTACGCCTAATAGTTTAAGTGCACTTTGAGTATTTTTAAAAACTTCTTTAGTGTTTTCTTGAGAGTGGTTAATTTGTATTTGTAAATAATATAATTTGAATTTATTATTCAGTTGATGGTCAATTTTGAATAAGTTATTTAAAGATAGTAGGGCTTCGGAAAAATTATTTAGTAAAAATTCACATTCTGCTTTACCGTAATAAAGGTCGAATTTGATATCATAGTGTTTATTCCATGAATGATTATGAATAAATTTAATGCCGGTTTTTGCGTAAGTAAGCGCATCTTCATAAGCTCTATTAAGCTTTGCTTTAAGAAGGGCTTGTAATGATAGTGCAGAGATATGAAGCCTCTCACTATTACGAATGTTATTCGGTTCAGATCGAATAAAGTGAAACATGATTTCAAAAATATGATTATTAATAGAATGTTTATAAAACCCCAATAAGTGATTTCCAATTTTATAATGGATGTCTTTTTTTTCAGAGTCTGTAAGTAGTTTATTAACAGCATATTGAATTTTTTTATGGTTAAACTTAAACATGTGTTGTGATGATGAAAAATTAGATGATTTAGTAGGTGTATGATCAAAGTTTGACCCATCTGTAATAGTGATTAATTCTTTTTTAAAAGCAGAAGATAGTTTTTGCTTTAAAGTATTGATAGGAAGTTTTGAAATATATCTTAAAATATCTAAAGAAAATAATAATCCAATACAAGATGCGATTTTTAGAAAGGTAATCGTTTCTTCGGATAATGAATCTAAATGGCTTATTAGGATATCGACAACATTATCAGATGACTCAATCAGCTGAATGTCTCTTAAGTTCCACTCCCACAAACCATTAGAGTGGTTAAAAAATAAATAATTATTTTTATGAATCTTATGAATAAAGTGAATTAAAAATAAGGGGTTTCCTAGCGTTTTATTGTAAATAACTTTACTAAGAGCCGTCACTGATGAATCCTTGAAATTTAAAGATTCTTTAATAAACTGAGTAATGTCTGATACAGAAAAAAGATCAAATTGGATATTATGAATAGGGATTCGGATTGACTGATGTAATTGTTGAATATAAGTTATCGTTTGTTGGTATTTTTTATCATCATCTTTATAGGCAAATAAAAATAAAGTAGAAAGTTTTGGGTTATTAGTTAATATTTTATTTAAAATTTTAAACGAGGCATCGTCAATCCATTGAATATCATCAATAAAAATGATTAAGGACTGATTTTTACTAACGTTGCAGCAAGTTTCTAAAGTAAATAAAAATAAATCATATATATAAGGAGGGACTTCATTTTTTAATTTAGTTTCTTGATAGTTTTTAAAAAGATGTCGAAAAGAAGGGAAAAAGTCTAAAAGAGTATCAATTTGGGAAGAAAAGTTAGATTTTATATATTCTCGAAAGGTATTAATTTGAGGCTCATTAGACATAAGTAAAAAATCTATTAGTAATCTAAACAGTTCTTTAATGCAAAAATACGGTGTTTGAAGTTTGTTTTCTAAGCAAAAGATACTGATTTTAGGTATTTCAATATGACCTAAACTATATTGAAGAGTAAATGTTTTTCCACAACCAGAGGGCCCACTAACAGTTATCAGCTGTAGGCGACGCTGGGGAATAGACTTATAAATAGTATTTAAACCATCAAGCTGCTTTTTTTGACCAATAGGTGTTTTAGGTAGGTTTAAATAGCTATTAGAGTAGTTGTTTTCATGAGCAAATGTTGTTGGCGGGTCCTTGTAGTGATTAATGATATAATTAAGATCAGAATAAAGGCTAAAGGCGCTTGGATATCGATCTTCAGGGTTTTTAGATAAAAGTTTTTTAATAAGTTGAGAGAGAAGTGGTGTTGATGAGCGTTTTATATTTGAAATAGTAGGCGGCAGAGTCGATACATGCTGATGGATAAGTTCGAGAGGGTCATTACTATTAAATGGTGTATTGCCTGATAATAAATAGTAGGCTATAACACCTAAGCTATACAGATCAGATCGATGATCGATAGGTAATTTAAGTTGGCCAGACTGTTCAGGAGAGATGTATTTTAGTAAATCAATATGATATGGTAGTTCAACAATTTGTGAGTTTTCTTGATTAAATTGTTTAGAGTAGCAAAATGAATAAATAAAAATATCCAATGTATCTGGATTGCATAAAATATTATATGGAGATAAGGATAAATGGGAATAGGAGAGAGTATGCAATTTAACCAGGAAGTGAGATACATTGAGAAGTATACGTAGTATGGATAACTCTGATAAGGTATTTGATTTAATTAAGTTATCCAGCGAAGATAGAGGTTCAAAATTATAAATTAACGTTGGGTTAGAGTGATTATTTTCGAAGGAGTCAATATGAAGAATATTAGGAAGTTCTGTTAGTCGAGATGCTATTTCATAGTCAGCTTTATAAGCAAGCATAGCATGATGCCGATATTGTTTTTTACATATCCTAATAAAACAATCCTTATTAAGATTATTATTAAACCCCTTATAAAGAGAGTCATAAAAAGTTTCCGAAATTAAGTTTTTTAATTCAAATGTTTTTAAGGTTGTATCTATCATAAGCTTTGATTTTTTTCCTTTGTTTTTAAAAGAGAGTCTAAAGTGTTATGAATAATAGTTATTAATTCCGGTGTAATAAAGGCATTATGCTTGAAAATTGAACCTAAAGTTTCTTCTGAGACAGTAGATTGTTTAGCCGTTCCATTTTTATGAATAATTTGATTAAACTCTAATGCATTAAATATAGTCATTGATAATTGTGCACTAATTTTATCTTGCAAAATAAAAGAGTCTGGATTAATTTTAGGTATTAATTTAATCATTTCTTGTTTTTCTAAAATTGAAGTGATCTGATTAGCAAAAGGGAAAACTTTAGGACAAAAAATATTAGATACATCATTTAAGATTAATTTTGAAATAATATATCCTTCTTTATTAATAATGTTATTTTCAATTAACGTATTATAAACATAAGTAGAAAGTGTAGGGTCGTCACTAGAATTAAGTTCAGAAAATAAAGTTTCAGTTATATGTGCTGGAGTATATTCAAATTCAAAGTATTTGAATAAAAGTGCACCTATTGTAGCTAGTTCAGATAAAACAAAGTTTCTTCCAGGGCAGCGATGCTTTCCAAATCCAAACGCATCATCTGTTTTATTTGTATTTTCAATGCCGTAAATAACATTTGTACCTTTTGGTAGGTCATATCCACATAAAGTTAAAGTTTCTTTGGTTTTTCTAGCAGGTAAGAGAGATACAGGTGTGTATAGTTTGAGATATTCTAAAAAGTTTTCTTTAATCTTTTCCTCATAATTAGAAAAATTAATATCAAAAATGTCAGTCGTTTCAGCTTTAATAGCTTGATTAATGCAATCATGATATAGTTTACTGTACACATTACTAGATTGAGAATTACTATCGAAAAAAGATTTGATAATATAAATAAAAAAAGGACCAACACTTAGAGCTGAGGACCCAAAACTAGCAAAAAGAAGCCCAAAAATATTTTTATAAATATGATCTAAGGCTTTCTTTTTTTGAGTGGGGTTTGTTTTAATTAACTGATGGAATTCTGCTAATTTTTTTGATTTGAAATGGGGTTTTTTAATATTTCGCGAAGTAAATTGATCACTTTGAGATAAATAAATACACATATAGTCAATTTTAAAGCTATCAATAAAATCAATGCTCGAATCTGAATCTTTAGTACCCTTTGTAACATAGTCATTTAAATATTTTTTTAAGAATGTAATAACTTGGTCATCTCTAATAGGATTTTTAGAGTTAAAGCAAGAAAGATTTAATTTATTTTTAAAATAATAAAATAATAATGAACTAGGATTAAGGATGTTGTTAATTAATATATCGGTTATTTTGTTTAGGTCCAGAAAATTATTTTTTGCAAAATCAGCATAACTAACTTTAGCTTTAAAAAAAGATTCTATATTAATAGCAGATATAAGTTCTTGAATTTTTTCAGTGAAATCTTTTGATGAAATTAGCAGTGAATCACTAGATTGTTTTGGACTAAAGAAAGTCATAATAACATCCGTTGTTTGAGTCCTAAAGACCTGTTTATGGTTTCGCTCCAACGGAAAGTGAATAGAATGTCGATATATAGATTTTAGTGTGTTCCAACGATCAGAGACCATAATATTACCAATAGATCCAAATCCAAACATATCACTTAAAATATAAGAAAAGCGTCTGTTGAGCTTATTATCATTTTCGAATCTTTCTAAAAGACCTCTAAAATGAGCAGCATTAAGTATTATAGTGGAACCATTAAAGTATAAAAAAAGGTTATCTAAAGGCTCTCGATAACAAGGAGACTGGTCAGTAATTGCTAAATTGGAAAATGCTCGAATCATATTAAAAGGGCTGTTTTTGTTTGTATCGGTATTTTGAAATCTAATCTGAGATATATTAATATTAGAAGTTAATGGAGACCTAAGAGCTCTATTTTTTATTGGGCTCTGAAATTTAACGATATTATACCAAGGAATAATTCCTTGTAATTTATTTAAGTCATGAGGCATTCTAATTTTTGATAACTCAAATCTCAGTTTAAGAAATTGTGCGTTATTTAATTGCTCAATTAGATTAACATAAACTTTAGCATCTTTACTAAAGCTAGGGGACGACTTAAATTTAACGATCATATCAGCAAGTTGTGAATAATTTTGATGAATTAAAAATGGCATTAATGGTTGCAGAAACTGATAATGATTTGCAATTATTGAATTTATATTAGGTAATGTTTTTAAAAGGGTATCGAGTTGATTATAATAATCTTCGTTATAAGTGTTTTTAGATATTTTTTGAAGAATAAGTTCAATTTCTGTGGGATTTATAATAGGGTATTTAAGAGATTTGTTACTTGGTAAACTAGTAAGAGTTTTATTAATCGCACCTATATTTGATTTGAATTTAGAGGATTTAATAATTTGGTTAGCCGATAGAAGCGCTGGTATAGTTCGTTTGATATTACGAGTTTTATTAATGCTAAAAATACTATTAAGAAGGATGATTATGAAAATAAAATTTAAGAACATTGATGAAGAACTCAAATCTGATATTGTAAAAATCAAAGTGCTTAATATTTGATAAGACGAATCTAGGCATACTGTTGAGTCATCGGTATCTGTTTGATTATCAAACAAGCAGGTATCAAGATTCGAGTAGTTAAAGTATTGGTTTGAGTAAGTAGTTCTAGCCATACTAGAAGCGATAGAAGCAGATGATCGTAGAAAGAAATAGACGATTAAGGGAGAGAGAGCCGGTAGATAGTCATCCTTAAGTCTTAAAAGCGAGTGATATTGATTAGTTGATTGATCCGGAAAGAAGTCATGGAAATTAAACAATAATTTATTGAGATTATATTTTTCATTTTCTGTAAACGGATGTGAGTCAAAAATAGAGTACTTGAACTTTTTAAGAAAATTGATCGGTTCCTCGCTCTTAATATCGACATCTTCTTTTTGATCGATGGACTGGAAATAGCTATATGGTATCCGAAACGTTAAATATCGAAATGGATTGTATGATAATGGCATTTGATTATTATAGAAAAAAGCTGGAAATAAAGCCTGATAACGATGGATAGAAGTGGAGCAATTAAATACTTCATAAAGATTAGCATAAAAGTATTTGAAATAATCATATTTTTCTCGTAAATTTAAAGCAATATTATTATCTTGAATACTTGCATTAAAGATATCATAAAGAATGCCAAGTTTAGAGTTTGATACAACATCATTTTCAAACTCACTAAAGCTTGATTCAAAAACAGGTAAATGAAAATATTCTAAGTTTGTGTATTTATCGTTTCGTTTAAAGTTAAAAACCGGCTTATTGAGATTCTCAAATAGCTTTCTGATAAAATGCTTATCTATAAAGCTATACCTGTCGGTATTTGTTTTTTTTATACCTTCAAGAAGTTGATCGAAGCTTTGGTAATTTTTAGTAATATCATTAAGTAATTTGTAGTCAAATTTTAAAAAGTCTCGTTTATAGTATACAGAATGAAAGCCTAAAAAATAGTAAAGTTTTTCAAAGATTAGTTGTGAATTTCTTAAGGCTTTATTAGTGTTTCTAATTTGACTATAATTATTATGCAATATAGAAGATATATATAGTAAACTATGAACTCTATTTTGAAAAATGTATCTATGAAAATTTTCTAAATGGTCACTTGAGCTTGGATTTTGAATGACTGCCTTATGAAGCTCTTTATATTGAGAGAGACCCTTAAGGTCTTGATCCATTAAACTAAAAATATCCTTGAATGTAGTATGATTATCAGCAATGTATTTAAAATATTGAACACTTAATTGTATTTGATCAGAAAATTGCTGTTGTGCTAAAAGCATAGATCGAATATAAAAGGAATATTTAAAGATATTATGAAGAGACCTCTTAATATCCTCATTTTCATCAAAAAAGTCAGAGATGATTTTATTGGTATTATATACGTGTAAATTTTGGACATTATTTTGAGAGCAAAGTGCTTGGTAGTTCTTTTCAAAAAGTTTAGGGTATTCAAATGAAGACCGAATTTTTGCTCTAAATTCCTTAGAATGCGAGATCGTAATACCGGAGTCTAGTGAACTATTTGACCGAGGTCTTTTGTTGGTCGGAGTTTGTGGACGATTAGAGGATGATGAAAAGGTAGTTGGGCCTAATGGAGATGGAGATCGACGGAGCTCTATAGTTGGGTTAGAGGTTTTATCTAATCGTATGGGACTCATAGGTCTTTCATTATTTGAAAACGTAAGAATTGGAGTGAAGTTGTTTTCGTGCAATTTTTGTTTGTTGGAAATAGGTGATTGGATTGATTTGAACGAGTAAATTTTAAAAAAAGATTTTATTAATGTTGGATCATATTGCATATAAGAAATAAAATTAGAGTTAATAATTTGAAAATCACTATTATTGTTTGAAAAAAATTGTGAAACTTTATCAAACTCATCATCTTTAAATTGAATATTAGGAAAAATATTAGTTAATGTGGATAATTCATTCGTGATATCTGATATTAATGATTGAACTTGATATTGTTTTTTTGGAGAGGTAAAATCACAAAGTTTTAGATCTAAAAGAAATAAAAGTAAATTAGGTGGGGCAAGTCGTTCTGTTTTTTGATCAAGTTCTCTAACTAACGTGATAAGGCGGTTTAACTTTAATTGGATGGTGCTAATTCCATTAATAAACGCTTCATCAAACACAATAGTTTTATGTTTTTTAGGAGACGATTCTTTTTTTATCAAATTTAGAGCGGATTTAATTTTTTGTGTTGATCTTTGTGCTAGTTTTGATGAGTGCTTGTCATAGTTATAAAATGTTTTAAAAACAAATAAAGGCACAGGTTCTAAAGGTGATGTTATACGAGTTAATAAAAATTTCTTAATATCTCTGATTAATAAAGTAGATGTATTAGTATTAATTGCTTCAAGATGAACTACAATTTTTTTTTCAATTGGAATATAAACTACGAGATTAGTTATGTTATTTTTAAAAGATATAGACTTGGAAACAGGTGAATTTAAAATTGAGATTAATTGTTGAAAAGTAATTCGAAATGGAACTTTAGCCGTATTTATAAAATAGTTTAAATAAGGTGCTTCTTGATGAATGCTATTTGTTTGTAGCCCTTCATATAATTCTATCAATAATCGAAAAGGAATAGGTTTATCTTTAGAAATAGTAGAAATCGCTGATTGAACTTTATCAATTAAATCTTTAAATAAACTTGTTTTTGAATACTTTAAAACTGTTTCTAATTCACTTAATAATTTATCATAATTAAAATTAGTTTTTGTAGTCGAAATATTTGCATTTAATAAAATATTGAATTGTTTAGAAGTATTATGATCGCTCAATACCATTAATTCTTTGAACGTTAAATGGATTGTCGCAAGAGGAAAAGTGTTGAGATAGAATTGATTAAAGTATTTTAGTACACGCGGAAGAGATTTTGCCTCGGTTAATTTTTTTTGAATATCTAAAATATCATTTAAATCCAATTTAATGATTGTTGTGGAATCTTGTTCAGAAAGTCCTTGAATTAATGATTTGATGATTGGACTGTAGTCTAAGTTATTAATATATTCTTGCAAAAAGTTAATAAAATGTTTTGATTTTTGTTTTTTATCTGGATTAACTAAGCGACAGGTGTGCTTTGACTCCGAAGAAAAGATGAACCTAGAAATAAGTGGTACTTTTTTGTAAATCATATAACTAAATATATCAACTCATTAAAAATGTATATAAGTAGTCAAAAGAATCTACTTATTGCTTATCATGAGATGGTCTGGATCTAGGCGTGAAGTTATCAATGGGCGTGCATGGGCGGTGAGGGTCTCGATGTATCGTTACTTCTTGAGGGATAAAACTTAAAGTCATAGATCTATAAACTCGTTCATTTTTAGCAGATGCTTCAGCATGTCTTTCTGAGCAAGGAGATCCTTTTCTGCTAATTGTTGTATCTAAAGATGATCTAGGGGTTATAAGCCCAGGTGATGGACTTGGACCCGTGAGTAAGTTTACAAACGAATCTTCAGGGCCCCAAAAATAAGAGTCAAATGCGCTGTTTTCAGAAGAGACTGAACAAACGCTATTTCCTGCCTCAAGATCTGATTTTTGTGGCGGTTTTTTTCGATCTATTTTTTGAGAAGTAATTTTTGACGCTTCTTTAAACTCGGCTGTTAAAGGAGGGGGTAAAGAAATTTTACTTGCACTTAAAGAACGATAAACTTGTCTTGTTGCATGACTCATTTAATACTCCTAATATTATAAATGAAAATATGAATTTGAAATAATATCAATATAAACATAAACATAAACTATAAACTATAAACTATAAACTATAAACTATAAACTATTAATAAATTATAATAAAAGTTAAAAATTAAGTTAACATAATATTTGTGATTTGTAAATGATTGAGTTTGATATTAGAGAAGTGTTGGAGCGGGAGACGAGGGTCGAACTCGCGACATTCAGCTTGGAAGGCTGACGCTCTACCAACTGAGCTACTCCCGCATAACAATTAAATTATAAAAGAAACTTATTAAAATGAAAAGGTCTAATTAAGGTTTTTACTTTTTTGAGTATTCATTATAAAAAAGATCAAGAAAGGTCATTTGCTCCTTAAGCGTAAACGAGGATAATCTTTCTCCAGAATTAATTAATGTGTAAATTAGTTCATCAGATGGCAGTTTAAGAAGGTATTTCATAATATTTTTTTTATGACCAGATTGAATTAGTCGGCTAGTATAATTAATGCGAGTTTTTTTGAGTCGTTTACTGTTAAAAATTAAAAGAGCATTTTCAAAAGCATCGTTAATAATGATTTTTGCAAATTTAATGTCATTATTCTTGTAAGTGTCAAATGAGCAAATGCTATAATCAACAAACTGTTCAGGCGTTAATATACTGGTATCCATATCATTAAGATTAGTTTTAATAGACTTAAATAAATTATAATTATAAGGCGAAGTATCGATGATATACTGATATTGTTTTATTCTAAATGGCAAGTCGTAGCTTACATCACAAATATTAATAGCGTTGTGCCAATTCTTTGATTTTAAAAATAAAGTAACAAGTTCAGAAATAATTGAATGTCGAAGTTCTATATCTAAGATGTTTTGAATTAATCGGCGAGTTGTTGTAAAGTCGCCTTGAAAAGCATAACTAATGATAAATTCTTTTAAACAAGAATTTTGGTAGTCGGAGGTAATATTATTTCGAATGGTAAATAGTGCTTGATGGTGGTTGTTACGTTTCCCCAGTAATTTAGATATGTGATTATAAAATGTAGACAACTGAGACTTATTTTCTAAAAACTGATCACAATTTACAGCCTTTTCAAAGTCTTGGTTACTAATATAATAAGATGCTAATTTGAGAGTTAATTTGTAATGAGCAGAAGATGTATCGATACTATCTAACAGAAGTATAAAATCGTCAATAAGGTCATTTTGTAAAAATGAGTCTCCTAAGTAAACCGCAGCGTAAGAAAATGATTCGGGGGTGTTGATGTTATTAATAATTTCGTATGCGTTTCGATACTGGTTAGACTCACAGTAATATTTTACGAATTCTGCTTGAACTTGATCATAATATTTTGGGTCGGAGATTTGATCTTGAAACTCAATAGCTTTATTAACAGAGTCCCGAGATAAATAAGTGATAGCTATTTTTGATCGAAAGAAATCCGTATTTAGTTGGTTTTGAACTAACTCAATTAATGTTGAGGCCATAGAGAAATTGTAGTTTTGAATAAGATATTCAATTAGCAAAAAGTAAGCATTATTTTTATAAATAGAGTCATTCATACTTTGAACAATTAAAGATGCATATTGATAGTCATCATATTTTAAGAGTTTTTTGATGAGTTGTTCTCGAGTTCGTTCTTGTATTGTAATGTTATTGATATAGCTAATTGCAATATTGGCTTCATCATATTTATTTAAGAATAGTAAGTGTAACGATAATTGTTCAGCGGCATAATTTTGTGTATTTTGATTAAGCATTGTAGATAATAATTGTAAGGCTTTGCTAACATCATTATTATCAGATTGTGAAATCATAATTTGAGAAATAGTTTGGCTAAAAATTAACGGGTAGTCATCTTCTAAGGATCTTGCTAGTTGTATGGCTTTTGTAAAGTAAGCAGAATTAGCATAATTGATGGATACGGTGCTAATCAAGGCAGGGGTATCTAATGCCAAATCTTGCGCAATCTGATATCCACATTCTAATGGGGAGAAAAAAGAGTCTGTTTTTGCATGAATAGTTATAAAGTAGGGGAGTAAGAAAATGCTAATAAGCAGTATATAATATTTAAAAGAGTTCATAGAAATATAATATAAGCGAATATAACAGAAAGAACAATACGGTAGCAGCCAAAAGGAAATAGTTTCCATCGTTTTAAAAGCGATAAAAAGGTGACGATACTTAAATAACCAACAATAAAAGATACAAGCATCCCTATCCCAATAAGTTGTAAATCATGACTAGATAACGAGCCAGATTTAAGAGCTTTAAAGATATCAAGACTAACAGCTCCAAACATAATAGGTACCGCTATAATAAATGAAAATTTAGCTGCCGTTGAATAATCAAGTTTAGAAAAAATACCACCCACAATAGTAGATCCAGACCTGCTCATGCCTGGCCATAAAGCAAAGCATTGAAAAAGCCCAATAAATAGTGATTGCTTATAGGTCATGTTAGAGATACATTTTGTCGATTCTTTGGGCTTATAAACCGAATCAACATAAATCATTACTATACCACCCAAAAACAAGGCAATAATAACCGTGGTCGATTCGAATAGGTGAGTTTTAATAAAGTCATGAACGAGTAAACCTAACGTAGTAGCAGGTAAAATAGCAATGAAAATTAATTTCATTTCTTTTGAAAGCCAGTTTTTAGGATGGGCTAATTTATAAAAAAAAGAAAAATAATGGATAACAACGGCTAAGATTGCACCAAGTTGAATAGAAATATTAAACGTTTCGGAATTTTTAAAGTTAAGCCACTCGCTAGCAAGTATAAGGTGTCCTGTTGAAGAAACAGGTAAGAATTCAGTAATTCCTTCAATAATTCCCAGTATAATTGCTTTTAATAAGTCAGGCATAATCAAAATAATAACAGAAATTAATTTAAATACATAACAAACTTCAATTAAGACTAGTTAAAAAAATGTTTTAAAAAAATAAAAACCGTCAATAATACATAATATGGGAAAAAATAAAAATACTAAGGATAAAAGATCCATTCATACAGATAAAAAAAAAACAATAAAGAAGATCATTGAATTTTATCTAGTAGACTCTAAAACATTTTTAGGGAAAGTAATTGATATTATTTTAATTATATTAAATAGTATTTTCTGTATTATCTATTTAATAGAAATTCAACAAAATTATGAACTAATTAGGACTTATTTATGGTTTCTTGAGATCGTATTGGTATGTATATTTACAATCGAATATGGACTAAGGTGGTATGCGTCAAAAAATAGATTTAGATATATAACAAACATCTATTCAATGATTGACTTAATATCCATATTGCCAACAATTTTAATTGTTGTATTGCCGCCAACAACGGCATATATTGGATTTGCAAAATTATTGAGAATGGTTAGAGTATTTAGGGTAATGAGATTGTTACGATTTACTTCAAAAAATCATTTTTTATTTAGTGAAGTATCAAGCCATTTATTGCATATTATGAGATTGTTTTTATCCATTTTAGTGCTATTTTTTGTAGGTTCAGTTTTATTTTGGTATGTTGAAGCAGGCGTGAATCCCGAACTAGAGAGTTTTTTTGATGCTTTTTATTATATCGTAGTAACCTTAACTACAGTCGGTTTAGGCGATATAACGCCTGTTACTTTAGCGGGTAAGTGGGTTACAATTATGATGATTTTATCAGGAGTTTTGGTGATTCCTTGGCAAATTAGTCAAATTGCAAGAGAGTGGATTATTGCATCAAAAAAGAAAAGTTTGAGATGTAAAGACTGTGGATTAAAATACCATGATATTGATGCATCGCATTGTAAACATTGTGGCCATATTATTTATCAAGAGGTAGATGGCGTTTAATATGAGTATCATACTAAGCCAGTATATGATTTCTTTTCGAATCTTAAATCGTAGTTTATTATGAAAATATGAATAATTTTAATCAAAGAAAAGATATTAAAGTTGCTTTAATTCAAATGAATTCGGTGGCAAACCAAGAAGTGAATTTGCAAAAAGCAATAGAGTTATCGAAGCAAGCACTATCTAAGAATGCTAAATTAATTGCTTTTCCAGAAGTATTTAACTATAGAAAAAGATATAAATCGGAAGCCATTCATAAAGAAACGTTAGATGGTAAGTGTGTGACAATCTTTAAGGATTTAGCTAAAAGCTATAATTGTTATATTTTATTAGGCAGTATTTCAGAGTTAATTCCTAATTCAAAAAAAGTTTATAATACATCTGTTATGATTAGTGACAAGGGGGCGGTGATTGGTGTTTATCGAAAAATGCACTTGTTTGACGTTGAAGTAGATAATGTTAAGATTAAAGAATCATCCGTTTTTGAACGAGGTGATTCTCCTGAATTAGTCTCTGTTTGTGGACATAATTTAGGAATGAGTATATGTTATGATTTACGTTTTGCCGAACTATATCGATATTATACCTGTCAGAATGCAACGATAATTGCCGTGCCTTCTTCTTTTACAAAGAAAACGGGTCAAGCGCATTGGTTGACCTTGTTAAAAGCAAGAGCGATAGAAAATCAAGTCTATGTATTAGCACCTAATCAAGTAGGGATTGGAGGGAATGGAATTGAGACATTTGGCCATAGTGTAATTATAGATCCGTGGGGTACAGTAGTTGCTTGTGGGTCAGCGAGTAATGAAGAGGTTGTAATTGGGGATGTTAGTGTTTCCGAGATTGAACGGATTAGAAAAGGATTACCCTGTTTGGATCATCGTTTAGATACTTTGAATAATAATAACTATTGAACTTTTTTGAAAATATTATTACCTTAATAACAATTAGGCTAGGTTAAGCATTAGCGTCTTTAGGCTTAATATATCAAAAATAGTGGAGTTTATAGGTGGCTCAAGCATTAAATAGAACTTTTCAGTTAGGTCCGGTAAGAGAGAGTAGTTTTACAGTACAACAATATTCTTGTTCATCAAAAAGCTCAGGGCAGTCATTAAGAGCCTCGTATCGAATGAATCAATTAAGTCAAGAATCGATAATAAATCAATCATTGAGAGAACTTTTAGAGAATCAAGTGAAGGGTATATTTAATTCGGTTAGTAACATGAAATTAAAACGAATGTCTTCAAAAAACATTGTTAAAGATTTAGTCCTTGCTCAAAAATTAATTGGCGTAAACTATATAAAGGAAATGGTTTATATACTTAACACTCAATTAAAGGAAATGTATACAGAAAAGTTATCAGTTAAAAGAAAGGGCGGGTATCGTTTATTAGTAGATGAAAGTAAAGTTTTAAAAAAAGTGAAAACCAAAATAAAAAAAATTAAAGATAAGCTTAAAAATATAGAAAGTATGATTTGCTTTAGGAGTGAATTAGCGTATATTTTAAGTGATTAAGCTTCTGTATTATAACAAGTAGTTCATAAAAAAGTTTCGATGAAAAATATCAAGACAAACACAAGGTTGAATAAATATGAAATTTGCTTTATTTATTTTTAATTAAGAATTATACTAAAAAAATGTCTTCAATAGATAAATTGCAAAATAAGTATATTAAAGAAATTAAAGAATATGTGCCCGGAAAATCCATTCAAGAGGTATCGGAAGAATTTGGTTTAACTAACATTATAAAACTTGCGTCTAACGAGAATCCGTTTGGGTCACCTGTTAATGAGGTAGATATAAAACAAGCTATTTCATCAGCATATACCTATCCTGCCCATTTTAATCATCCATTGTACAAACAGTTAGCCCAAAAAGAAGGTGTGAACAAAGAAAATATCATATTGGGTAATGGAAGTGATGATATTATGCAGTTATTATCATTGGCTTTTTTAAATTCGGAGTTGCATGTTGTATCATCTGAATGTACCTTTTTGTTATATCATCATATGGCAACCTTAATGGGGGCTCGTTATACAGAGCTACCATTAAAAAGTTTTAGATATGACTTAACGGCTATTTTAGAGAGTATAAACTCTGAAACTAGAATGGTATTTATCGCAAATCCTAATAATCCAACTGGAACAATGATAGCGCCAGAAGAGTTATTAAGTTTTATTGATCGTGTTCCGGAGCATGTAATAATCGTTATAGATGAAGCTTACATTGAGTTTTCTGAATTAAATCAAAGAGTATCTTGTAAAAAGCTAGTTAACTCATATTCTAACGTTGTTTTTTTAAGAACATTTTCTAAATTATATGGACTAGCCGGCTATCGGATTGGATATGGGATAGCTCACGAGTCATTAATAAATATTTTGCATAAGGTAAGAATGCCATTTAATGTAAATAATTTAGCATTAGAGGCTGCCTGTTTAGCATTAAATAACAAACTGTTTATAGATAAAACGTTATCTAATAATAGCGAACAAAAACAATATTTATATGAATCATTATCATCGTTATCCATAACTTATATTCCAACACAGGCTAATTTTATTTGTATCTTACACGAAGAGAGTCATAGGATTGTCAATGACTTATTAAGAAAAGGTATCGTTGTTAGACATCTTAAAAGTTTTGGTTTAGATCACGGAATTCGTGTAACAATTGGAACAAAAGAACAGAACCAAAAGTTTATAAGTAACTTATCCGAAAGTATTCGTTTGAAATAGACAATAGGCTCTGCGGAGCAGAGCCTATTTATTTATTTATTTATTTATTTATTTATTGGCTTTGTTTTGAAAGTTCTATTGCTCTAAGAAAGTCTGAATCGTCATTATCTGCGTTTTGATTGAATGGGTCAGTTATAGGTGATCCACAAGAAGATGGTGTTTCAGAAGAAGATTGATATCTTCTTTTTTCTCCAATAGTTTGCCTAAAAGCATCTATAATACTAAATTGGGAGATAGCTGTTTGCGAAGAGTTTTGGTTTTCAATGTAAATTAGTGCTGGTTCATTTGTGCCGTAAATTCGTCCGGCTGCATCAACTGACTCACTAACGCCATAACGTCTATATTTTTGTGCGATTGATGCGTTTAAATTAGAATTTGCTGAAGCACTTTGAGACTTAGAGCCCCCTCCTCCTGCATAACTACCACCACCGGATGCAGTCTGCTTAGAACCTCCAAAGCTGCTACTAGTTGTACTTTGAAGCATTGAATGTGAAGTAGGAGCATTTTTCGACTCTGATAAAACGTCGATTGAAACCCCAGCTGCTGAAGCAGCCGAGTCTTCAGTATCGCTCATCATATTAACATCATGAACATCGCTATTAGCTGATGTATATCGTTTATAATCTTCTGTTCGACAAAGTTGCGTAAAATGAACACCATTAATATGAACTCTATGAATAACTCGGTTAGGGTTATTTAATTTTGAGCGATCTCCAAAAATTTGAGTAACTACATAAGACGTATAATCGGCTTTGCTATCTTCTGATTCAGCAAAATTACTTGGTTCTCGATAGCAAACAATATTGCAGTCTTTTAAAAGTGCATAGCATTGAATCCAACCTGCAGGTCTACCACTTTGGTTAGGTGCGTTAACCCAGTCCATTCCATCTGTTTCCATAAAGTCTTTAAATAATGATTGATGCACATCGCTAGGGCTCATAATAATAGCTTGTATCCAGTTAGCCTTTTCTTGATAAGCAAGTTGAGTAAGTCTATCAAATTCATTTCTGATACTGCCTAGATTTTCAGTGATTTGGACATATCTAGGATGAGACTGTGGTACATCACATAGATTTTGAAATGCTTGTAAGTGAGGTAGTGTATTGCTAAAGAAATTATCAGAGCCAGCATCAAAGTCGATAAGCCTTGAATTAATTTCTCTTAATTCATTAAATCGGTTTAAGAATTTAAGTGATTTTTTAACACATTGTTTAAGTTGCAGGTCGAAGCCAGAGAGATCACCCCCTAAAGAGTAGTGTGTGAAAAAATTATTAAATTCAGTACGATCACAAAAATTAAAAGCTAAATAATATTTATTTGCTACAGGATTAGTAACAACTCCATCGGTAACTAGTTTTTGTAAGATAGCTTCTTTTTGATCGTGAGAAATACCTAAGTTTTTTAAGTCAAATAATGGTGTGTCACCAAAGTCTTCATAACTTAAATCATCTGCTGCAAATAAAGATTCTAAAAGTTCTTCTGGTTTTCGATCTAAGGCTACTTGGCCATTAGCATTGAAAAATCCTTGTGCTAAAAAATGACGCAAAGGCTTGCAAGGAATATCATCTTTTTTGTATAAAGATTCTACAAGGTCAATAATATTGTCCTTTAGATCACGAATAGTTGGGTTTTCACAATTTGTAAGAATAGTGTCAAGTGCTGCTCTATTAAATGGAACGTTAATAATTGTTTGAATGTCACTTGACGATTTAACATGTAATACATTGTTGCTGTTTAAAATATCTAATATTTCAGTTAAATTTTCTTTAATGCCTGGGTCTGTTATATAGCGGGGGTTAAGCTTATAACCTACAGAATAGCTATCTTCAGAAAAATTAGCTGGGTTTTGAGCGAAAGCGCGAAGTTCATCACGGCTATTAGCAACTTCAGATGGAAGTATAGAAAGATCTCTTGTCTCAACAAGTAGTTCCTTAATCTTTGCTGGCGCTTCTCTTTTGTGAATACTATAATCATGAAAGTTAAAGTCAAAAAGCCTTTCTAATAACTGCCTTTTGGCGGAACCTTGATCTGCACCAAACGGGAACACATGTTGTTGTAAGAATTTAATAAGTGCTGTTGTAAATTTTGTACTAGCTCGGTGTCGTCTTGAACTAGATCTAATAATAGAATCTCGTGTTGTATCTGACGATTTTTTAGAATCACAAATAAACTGTTTCTTAGCATCCATATAATCTAAAGCAGAGTCAGTAAAAAGTCTTATTTCTCCGATAATGGCTTCAATCATATTAAATGTAAACGGCATAGTCTCATAGTTGTACACAGCAGGGCGAGTATCAATAACTCCATTTTCTATATTCCAATTGGCAGTACTTATTTCCTCTAACATTTTAGCTTCAATAAGGGCATTAATACTTTCACGCGATGCTCTAGCTTCAGCAGTGTTTAGTTGGTTTTGACCTGTGATATCTGCGGTACTATGATCAAAACAAAAACCATCACCTGTTGTTGTACCTCTAATAAGTAGTTGAGAACTAGGAATATTTACTAGACTTGCTACCTGAAGTTGTTGGTCTAAAGATTCTTCCGTAATGCTTTGGTCAAATACTGTTCTTTGTTGAGTAATTGAAGGTCTTGAAAAGAATGGCTGTGAGAAACTATAGCCAGTTTCATAACTACTTGTAAATTGAGAAAGGTCTTTCAACATTGAATCAAATGAGTTTTCTAGTTTTCGAAGATCATGATCTCTATTAATTGAGTTATCGTCGTTATCGATACCTAAAAAACTTAAACTGGTCAAAATCTGAGTCCTAAGAAGAGTCAGTAAACTCTGTTTATTCTCAATACTAAGTTTTGAAGAATCGTATTCGTAAATATCTGATCTTATAATTCTAAAAATATCACATAAGAGATCTTCAGAGCTTGATTTATTTATATGAAGTATTGAGTATTGTATATACTCGATCAGACTTAATGGTTTAGTTTCATCTAGCTCTGGGACGTAAACTGACTTTTCGCTAAATAAATAAGTTTGAATGTCAGTTGTATCTGGTTTGAAAAACATGTTGGATGTGTTCTCTAAAAGTTCATTTAGAGTCTTTCGAAAAGTCTGTAAAGGAATAGTAGGGTCGAATTTTCCGCTTGTTAGTGGAGTTAATATTAATCGCTGTATCTTTCTAAATTCTTGAATGCACATTTTTCTCTTTCCTAACAACTTAAGCTCTTTTGATGAATATGTACAATTAGGATTGCTAAAGAAAGTTTTACAACGAATATCTGTTTTCCAGTCATTACTTTTTAAAGAAGTGCTAGACGATCTTTTTAAGCTAATATTATCCAAGTTACTAGATGCTACAGAAGCGGATGCAGAAACTGTGCTTTCTTGTTTGGTTTCCGAAATTATGGAAGTAGTGTGTTGGAGATGTCCAACATATGGTGAAAATGACATTATTTTTGTTCCTTTCAAAAATTAAAAGTTAAATTTGATTAATATAATAAAGCATAAACTAAATCTTATGCTACTTAATTATCGGGAAATTAAGAAGAAAGTTATATCGAAAAATATCGTTTTATTCTTTGTGTTAAATTTAATGCGATGGTTGATGTGATTTTGATAGCATCAAAGCTTTAATTAGGTGGGCCGAGCGATATAGTTTCATTTGTTTCGGTAATTTATCGATCCCTATTGGTTTTGGTTCGGAGGATCTGCTAAAAAAGCAGGCGTCCATCGAGTTAAGTGTAGAACGGAAACCATAAGCTCCTTTATGTAGAGAATTATCAATTAAAGGCGTGTTAAGTTTGTCTGAAAACGAGTATGGAGGTTGAGCAAACAAAACAGCATACGCATGTGGAAACGAATATGTAAATAAAGATGGGATATCGCAATGGTAATCTTTATTATTAATAAAGTAACTATCTATAGCAGATGGGTAAAGAGTGATGAACGCTGATAGCGCTGATTCTAGTTCTTTTTGTATTTTTTGTTCTTCAGATTTATAACGCGGATTAATATAAATAGCCGTGCATCCTCCTGTACTATATGCCGCACACTTCCAAAACTTGATAGTATTATCTGAGTTGGTAATAATAAGTTTGTTTTGGCAGAGCCATTGATTGATGGCTATTGAATGGTCGATTGATTGAAATCCATGGTCGGATACTACTGTGAAATTATAATTTGAATAATTATTCTTTATAAAAGAATGTAGCTCATTTAATTGTTTATCAATTATTTTTAAAGCATGAATAGCAGGTTTTGAAGATGGTCCATTTTGAAATGCTTGTTGATCATATTCACCGTAATATAAGGTGAAAAAAATAGAGCGTTTTGTATGGAGACTATTAGATAGCAGTGATAAAGCTAGTTTTTGATTGAAGAGATCATGTTCAGGTCGACGTTTTCTTGTTGAAAAGTTATACCCTGAATCAACTTGAGAAAAACCCGAGATTGATGATACATATTTAGATACTTCAGATGATAAAGAGGGTGCGATAAAGCTGAAGTTAATGTCAATATTAGGGTGACTTTGAGTAATCCACCAATCAAAGTTCCAAACAAGATGATTTTGTTTTGCTGTAAAGTTATATAAGTCAGAATCGCAGTAAGGTAAGTAGTTTGTCTCTGAATAATGGTTAGGGTAAGCGTCTCGTAACTCTAGGTTTGGAGGTAATGTATGTCGAATAAAATAGTGGTTAGGTTCGATTCCGGTTAAAAAGCTAATTTGAGAATCCATCGTATGCGTAGGGCAATTTGTTTTTAGCTCTATAAAGATACCTTTCTTTTCTAGTGACGTTAAAAAGGGTAGGTGTGATTTGTATCGCTGGTAGATATAGGGGGCAAGTCCATCAACACATATTACACAATTAATCGTAGCCATATACTCTCCTTAAAATTTGTATAGGTAAGTTTTTGTTTTGTAAAAAATATGCCAGGTTAGTTTGGATTGTGTGTTCTTTGCCAGGGTTTAGAGCAAGTAAGTATAAATGGGGTGTTACGAAAATGTTTATATATTGAGGGTGATAGTTTTGATGGGTACAAAAATGTATAGAAATGGCGAGTCTAAGTGAGTTAATTTAATTTGTTTTAGTTGAAGAGTTCGATAAAAAGTTTGGCAAGGATGCTGCAAAGAGTCAATTAATAAATTAATAAAAGAAGGTGGCCATGAAAAAACAAGTAGCTATTTTTAGTAACCATAAATTAAAACGAAAGTTTATAAATAGAATATCTAAAAATAAGATATCGTATAAGCCTAAAAAAGGGGCTCAGCAAAGATTGCCATCAAAGTCGACATTTGTAGATTTTAATGTCTGCGATAGAAGAGGTTACTTGTATGTGTATCAAGACTATTTTACTGGCGTTACCGAATCAATTCAGAAGCAGAATCTCTTAAATAAGCCAATATTTGATGAGGGACATTATATAGGCGAATTAGCGCAATCATTATTCCCGAATGGGGTAGAAATTGACTATACGCCTGGTGATAATATTGAAAGTGAAGTTAAAAGGACAGAGTTATTAACTAGAAAAATAATGAAAAAGGGAGCAGATGTTATTTATGAAGCAACTTTTTTCGATAGCGGCGGACTATGCCATGTTGATATTTTAGTAAGAGAGTCAAGATTTGTAGAGGAATTGAAGAGTCATGGTGGTAATATTGATAGATTTAAAACTATCTCTGCAAGATCTGATAGGTGGGTTATTTTAGAAGTGAAAAGTGGGATGCATATTTTTAAGGATGGGGTGTCTAAGCAGTTAAGGGATGAAAAAAGACATGATGTTGGTTTTCAATTCATGGTTGTAAATCAAAGTTTGAAAAAGCATAAATTAGGAGAAGTGAGTGCTGTTTACTATGTAAACCCAAATAAAGATTGGATAAAAGCAAAAGATGATAATATTTGGAGTTACTTTATGCTTCATGACGTAACCAATGAAGTTTTGGATTCACAGTTAGAGATAAAATCTAAGTTTAATCAAATGAAGATGTTAATAACTAATGAGCCAGCAGATATAGAGGATCTCCCTGAGGCAGTGATGGGTGGGCAATGTATGAAGCCTTTTTGTTCGTCGTGTAGTTTTATTGATATTTGTTCGGGTTTACAAGACGTTTCATACGAAAATAAATTTGTAGGAGATACAACCTATGCCATTACTAAGATGCCGATGAAGCAAAAGGGTGATTGGGTAAAGGCTGGAATTAAAAAAATGACAGACTTTATAAATAAAACACCTGCCGACATTAATATTCAACAATTAAGTAAGTTACCCATTAGATATCAACAAGAGGATCAAATTCAAAAGCCATTAGTAGACTTAATGCCTAAAAGTTATCAAAATCAAATTAAATATGACGCAGCATTTATGTTTTTAAATAAAGCTAAAAAATTAGATGTTGATCAACGGTCTTTGAGTTTGTTTTTTAAGGAAGGTACCTTAAGTGATCGTGTTTTAAAGGCTAGGGGTGCTGTTAACATTCAGTGGCCATTGGTAGCCATTGATTTTGAAACAGTTAATGATGCATATCCCTCTTATGAGGGAGCCTCAGCTTGGCAGTCAATTCCTTTTCAGGTATCAATAGTTAGGCAGCAGAAGCCAGGAGGTAAATATGAATATGGTAGTTTTCCAGGTAATAT
The DNA here is from genome assembly GCA_003265895.1 of Candidatus Marinamargulisbacteria bacterium SCGC AG-410-N11. Classification (GTDB taxonomy): domain Bacteria; phylum Margulisbacteria; class Marinamargulisbacteria; family AG-410-N11; genus AG-410-N11. The sequence continues at coordinate 117,853 of QFBS01000002.1, forward strand.
TCAAGAATTTAGAAAGCTCTTATCAAGAGATCCTAGACCTTTAATAGCCAATCAGTTATCGGCATTTATTTATGATCCAAATATACCTAATTATAAAAATTCAACTATTTTAGCCTGGAATTCAAGTTTTGAAAAAGGTCGAATTCTTGAGATGATAGATTGGTTTAAGCAAAGCCAGTACCAAACAAGGGTTCATAAAAAAATTTGTGAAGATTTGCAGACGGTTTTATCCCGGTTGGTAGATGTAAGAGAGCCTTTTTCTTATGGGGCTATTTATGGAGTAGGTTTAAATGGGCGGTCAAGTTTAAAGGTTGTCTATCCCTTTTTGTATCCAGATGCTAAAGATCAGTATAACGATTTATCAATTCAGCAAGGTCAGCAAGCTGCTGAACAGTTTAAAGTTGTCAGGGCTGGCCGAGGATCTAATCAAGAGCAGGACAAAATAATGTCAGATTTAATTCGCTATTGCAATTTTGATTCTGAGGCAACATTAAAAATTATTGAAAGATTAGATTATTTTAGAAGGTCTCAAAATAAATAGGAGAATTAAAAAATCTAATAAAGCAATTTTTTGAATATCATAATTTGCTTTTAGGTAGAAATAGGTCATTTTTAATAGAGCGTATCTTTTGAAACCCTTGGGGGGTTAGCTTATTTGATAAAGGAATATAAACAGTGTTATATTTTTTGGTTAAGCTTTTATTTTGAAAATAAGACTGGATATGTAGCCAAAAACCACAGTTTTTATCAGTATCAACAAGAACCAGAATAACAGGGAAGCAAGTATGCAGCCACGCATAGATATGTTGTGTTTCTAGGTCGTTAAAAATAGCAGATGACGGTGTGTATTTGATAGTTTTTTTTGCTTTTATTTGAACCTGGACACATCCTGGCTCTAGTTCAAAGTTTTTGTTTAAAGTATACAAAGAGGCATCAATCCCATAATCCGATTCTGCAGGTGTGATATCTGTAAAAAATCCAGCTTCTAATGCTTTCCATTCAAAAAAACAACTACCTTTATCACCTCTAACATGTGATATATTTCGTTTTTTAAGAGTTGGTAATGGCGTCGAAATAGTTAATTTCGCTAATTTGTTTTGTACATTAGGCGCGAGTGGTGTGGCTGATTTTTTGCGTTTCTTTTTATTGTTTTTTGATGTAGTTAATTGGTTTGTAGATTTATATGAATGGGTTGGTTTAAGGGGTGTGCTCGGTGGGATGTTTTCTTTGTTGGCTGAATTAAAGGCCTTTAATCGTTGAGAAACCAATTTATTTTTTTTTTGTTGTAAGGATAAGAGGTATTGTTTTGAAATTGGTTGATTTGATTTGAAGGTTATAGCTGGTAACCGTTGGTTTTGTTGAGGATATTTTTTAAAAAAAGATTGAATGTTTTTAGAATATAATTTTTTACTGTCTTGATCAAATACTGTAAATAGAATGGGGAGCGGGTCATGCAGCCAGTGTTTGTATTCAGGAGGTAATGGCACTGAATAGTGATGCACCTTATTAATTGTTTTGGTTGTATATTGTTTGAGGTGAGTTGAGAAGACATAGGAGTGAATAAATCCCGGTTCAACTTCATTAGTTTTTGAATTGAACGTGGTTATTTTTGCATGGCAGCCATTAGGGTGGTTTGAAATGCGTTGTAGCGCAAAGTGGCAACGAAGTGAAACCCATTCTAGGCGATTAAGGCCTTTAAGGTGACCAATTCGATGTAGAGTATGTGTTTTATGATCCGAAATATTTGGATTGAAAAACTGAGTAATCGGTAAAGGGCTTAACGGAAAGGTGGTCCGTTGAAGTGCTATTATTTTATTCATTATAATGGTTAATGTAATAAAGGTGCCAAGTAAAATTGGGTTAGGGGGATATCAGTTAGTACTGTATTGTTACAAAAATGAAGTGGTTATTAGGTTGGGGTGGAATTGATTACAATTGTGTTTTGTTTTGTCTTGTGTAGGGTTATTGTGAAAGGATCAATCTAGGACTTTTAAACTTGAACTGATATAATTCAAACATGATATTATTATCAGTTCAAAATTTAAGTTATAGCGTAGGGTCTAAGGATTTATACAAAGACGTTTCGTTTGGGATAGAAGAAGGCGATAAAATTGCCTTAGTTGGGATTAATGGGTCAGGAAAATCAACTTTACTTAATCAGATAGTAGATTTTAATCAGTCTGACCAAAATAACGTAAAAAAGAAAAAAGGACTAAGTGTATCTTATTTAAGCCAAGACATATCCTATCATGATAATGATACAATATTAGACTATTTATTTTGTGGACACTCTCCAGTTGCGTTGTTGATTAAAGACTATCAGGCATGTTTAGATCAATTAAGTAGAGAGGGTAATCAAGATCTAACAGATAGATTAGCAAATTTAAGTACTAAAATGGACCTTGCAAATGCATGGGAATATCAAGATAGAGTTCGATCTATTTTAAAAGAGTTAAATATTTCTAATCTTAATCAGCGAATGAGCGATTTATCTGGTGGAATGAGAAAAAAAGTAAGATTAGCGCAAGTGTTTTTTGAGGATTCGGACCTTATTATATTAGATGAACCAACAAATCATTTGGATATACCAACAATAGAATGGTTAGAGTCAATGCTAGTTAGATATCACAAGTCGTTACTAATGGTAACTCATGATCGTTATTTTTTAGATAATATATGTAATCGAATTTTAGAAATTGATAATCAGAAGGTATTTAAATATAAAGGTAACTATCAGTCGTATTTAGCGCAAAGAGAGCAGCGGTATCAGGCAGTAGTTAAGGCAGATCAGCGAACACAATCAATTTTAAGAGTTGAATTGCAGTGGTTAAAACGAGGTCCAAAAGCAAGGTCAACAAAGCAAAAGGCTAGAAAAGATCGTATCGAAACGTTAATGAGTCAAGACCGATTTTCTCCTGATAAAGTCTTAAACATTGAGGTCGAGGGACGTCGGCTAGGAAAAAAAGTATTATCATTAAAAAATGTATCTAAGTCATTTGATGATAAACAAGTATTAAATGAATTTTGCTATACATTTAAACAACGAGAGCGCATTGGTATTATTGGGCCAAATGGTGTCGGAAAGACAACCTTATTAAAAATAATTACAGAGCAGATTAAACCTGATTCTGGAGAGATTGACTGTGGTATTAATACTGTTTTTGGATACTTTGATCAAACTAATGATGTGCTAGATCCAGATCAGACAATTTTTGAGCATGTAAATGAAATTGGGTCGGCAATAAAATTAGCAAACGGTCAAATTGTATCAGCTTCAAAAATGTTAGAACGGTTTTTATTTCCAAGTAATACATTAAAAACACCAGTAGGTAAATTATCGGGCGGCGAAAAGCGACGGTTACAGTTAGTGTGTATGTTATTAAAGAATCCTAATTTTTTATTATTTGATGAACCTACAAATGATTTAGATATAATTACATTATCTATTTTAGAGGATTTTTTATTAGAATTTTCAGGCTGTACAATCATTGTTTCTCATGATCGATACTTTATGGATAGGGTAGTGGACTCTTTATTTGTATTTGATCAAAATAGTGCAATTCAACGGTTTATGGGAAGTTATACCGATTATATAGATACCCTAAAAGATATAAATAGTATTCAAAAAGAAAAAGATCGGCAAAATCAGCATCCTCAAGTTAAAAAAAGTAATCAATGGCAAACAAAAGATAAACCGAGCATTAAAAAAAAGATGACTTATAAAGAAAAGATAGAGTTACAAGAAGTAGAGATTAAATTAGAAACATTGGAAACAAAAAAGAAGCAGTTAACAGAAAGTTTATATGAATCAAAAACAGCTATCAATTTTGAAGATGTAGGTAAAGAACTTAAAACCATAGAGCAAGAGCTCGACCGGCTTTATGAACGGTGGGAGTACTTAATCGAGTTATCAAGTTAGAAAAATTTGATTTTTTTTAAAAACAATTATATTATTTGATGCTCAAAAGGGGTAAATCAAAGTAGGGGTATACCTAATGTTTAAATTAATTAGTTTGATTCCAATAACTAAACAGGATTGGCATATATTAACTAGGGATAGCCTCAGTTTGTTTTTAGAAAGAATATGTTATCAACCAGTACAAGAAGCTATTACATTTAGGGTGTTATCACCTAAAGAAATTAAGGTTGTTAATGATCTAATTGATGACAAAAAAACATTTTTAGATCAACGTTTATGGCTAGATAAAGTTGTTATTTCGTTAAATTCTATTTTATATATTAGAAAGTATCATGAGAGTAACGATTGTGTTGCCGAATTTATTCCGGAATATCCGTGTGAAATTAATACCGGGAATGGAATGGGGTTGTTGGATACGAGAGACCATCAAACATGGTCTACATTAGTATCTAAAGAATCATTAACTGGCGTGGATCCAATTTATTTGAAAAGTTGGTTTATGTCATTTATAAGGTCGCTAGCAATTTATGGTAATTCATTTAGCCGGGTACTAAGTCAACATTTTGATTTAACCTCAATTGCAAATTCAATTAAGCCTAATGATGAGAATTGGTCGTTAATCGAGATAGAAAATATTGGACAAATTAAGAATTACAATCAAAAACCTACTTTATTTGCACATCAATCGAATGGGTATGTATTTTTTAAGTCTGTAAAAAATCAACCAATTGAGTGTGCCTTGAATTATGACTTAGAATTTAATGATTGGTGCTGGAATGAATCTGTTTTCTACACTGAATTACCTGAAATAATGCAAGAAGGCATTCTGGATTATATAGAGTTAGATAAACCTCGATTTTTACAACCGTTGTTAGAGCAAAAATTAGTAGACGCATTTGTTAAAAAGTTAAGAAATTTAGATCAAAGTATTTTTTCTAGATATATTCATTCAAAATTAGATAGTGAAAAATTAACTAATAAAGTTAAAGACTATATATTATTAGTTCTAGCGACATATTTTGAAGGTCACTGTATATCCTGGGCTAGATTAGTTCCAAAGTCTCAAGAAAATTTAGATTTGACGATATTTGGCAATAAAAAGAAATACTTTATTAGTCAAATAGATAGTTTGTATGATTCATTAGAGAATTACTTGGCCAGTTTTCAAGATATTACTAGTCAACGACATCGTTATATTATTGAAGATATTGTAGAATTTAGCGAGTCAATAAAAACTGAGTTTGACTTACCTGTAAATGTCGATAATGCCTTTGTTAAAGTAGATAGTCAGATCAGTAATAAGGTGTTAATTCAATGTAGTTTAGAGATTCTTATTAAAGATTTAGTAATATTAAGTAGCTTATTTATAGATGAGAGTAAAAAAGCGCAATCTTTATTTTTAAGATGCTTAAAAAAAATTACTTCAGGATATCTAAAATTCAATAAAAACTTAACAGACCATCGGGTAACAAAAAAAGATAAATTAAATTGGATAATTAAAAATATTGTAAGAAAAGATTTTATTCCATCAGACTTGTTAAACGCCTTAGTTTTAGAACTCTGGTTAAGTAGTCAGCTTAATCCAAACTTTAAATCATCGTTATTAATAATGTCATCATTAAAACAGATACAGTCAAACTTATCAATCTGTCAAAAATTGCCAGATATAATGGACTGGATAAATATAAATATTCAAAAAAATCAACAAGGGTCTTTACGGCTCCAATTTCACAATTGGAGTTTGTTTTCGCAAGAATCAAAGCGAAATCGTAGTTTAAGTCAGAAACTTTTAGAGTGGAATAAATCTAAAGAAGTAAAAATAAAAAAGACTAATTTTGATAGTTGGCAAGAATATAGTCAGCAAATAAAGAAAGACCATCAAAATCAGTTAATAGCAGATGCTTATTTTAAGACTTTAGAGCATATTTCCTTAGAAAAGAGCTTTGGTTTGTTTAAAGTATTTTGTTTGGTATCAACTATCGAAAACCAAATGAGAGCAGTTAACGTAATAGTAATTGAAACGTTATCGCCAACAAGAAAAAGAACGTATAAGTTTTATGATAATAACCTAATACAATCTTGGAGGATTAGAGCAAAAGATTATAAAAAACTAAGTATTGAAAGACTAGAGGTATTGAAACAAGAGTTGGATATACTATGTGCTTATTTTGTAAAGTTTAACGATTACAAAAGTGTAATAAGCTATTCCTATAAACGATTAATTAAAACTAAAAAAGAATATATAAATGATTTAAATCAAAAGCTAAGCCACTTAATCGAAAATAAATTAATCAAGCAAAAACAAGAAGATGCCGTTCACTCACAATGTTTAGATTTTGTAGCTAATAAGTTTGAACAGTGTAATGCTTGGCTGTTAGACAACGGCTGGATAAATGATCCTAATGTGTTTCAAATTGGTTTAGATTTAGATATTGAATGGCTAAAGCCAATATCAATCGAAAATTATTGCCAAATAGTTCAGTTTATTGAAGAAGCAAATAAAAATATAG
>QFBS01000020.1 GCA_003265895.1 Candidatus Marinamargulisbacteria bacterium SCGC AG-410-N11
AAACCTTGACGAACCAAAATCCTCATATTTTTCCTTTATTTTAGTATCAAATGCTTGCCATGATTGCCATCCTTGATCATTTACATCTTTACTTCCAGCATCCAGACTAACAAACAAAGAATCCAATTCATCCGAATAAAATAAATCCTCTAAAAGAGATTCATAGTCTTCAGCTTTAATACTTGTTGGGAGCTTTTTATTTGGATTTTTTTCATTATGGTCTCTAACCGCTGCTTTAAACGCAATTTTTGCTTTTCCTGAATCGTATGTAAGATTTGTACCATCATCAACATATGCAAATTGAGCAACTATTTTTGTTTTAAAATCATCATTAAAGCGTTGTTCTCCACCTTCAGTAACTAATATTGACTCTGCCTCGTCTTCTCGCTGAGTCTTTAATACTTTTTCCTTTTCATCATAAATTTCCTTTTCTTTAGTTGCTTTTAAAACTAATTCTTGTAATGCTGCTATTTGACGCTGCATTTCAGCCTGACTCTCTTCTAATTTCTTTTGGTACTCATCCTTAACATCTGCAATTGCAGCTGACACCTGTTCTTCTACTTGCTGCTTGACAGATGCCTTAAACTGATTAAACTCCTGCTGCCGTTTCTCTTCCTTTTTTATATTTTCAAGTTGTCTTTCTTTTTCTTTCTTTTCAAGTGTTTTCATAAGTAAGTCTGTTCTCTCGTTAGCACGTTCAGCATTTTCTAAAGCATCCGCAAATTGCTTTTGAGTTATATCGTTATCTTTTAAAAATTTCTTTCTCTCTTCCTCAAAATTTTGAGCAGCAAGATTTGATCCTGAAAAACCATCAATCTCACCTGCATCAACCAACTTTTTATTAATCTTAACGTTTACCACAACCTCAATCGATATTTTTGACTCTAAAACTGTATAAAGCTCCTCCGTTTTATCACTCGGAATAAAACTGGCAATCATACTAGCCTGCGCTTCTGTTGGAGTTCCAGAAAATGTTAAATCTACACTTTCCATAAGCGAAGCAGACAAACTAGTTTCTGAAGATGAACCAAAACCAAGTATATTATCCAAATTAATCTTACCATCCATAATCTCTTTATCTAGAAGAACTTGATCTAATACACCCCCAACCTTCAGTGCTTCTTCAGCAAGTGTATCAACAAAGGTTGAAGTCAACTTTACTGGATCCTGATTAAACCCAGCAGCATATTTTGTTGCTTTTTTATAAAGATCATCCATATTCTCCATATCTTTTGCAGATGCCCCCTCTATCTCAGGAACAACAGCAGCCACTTTAACTTTTACAGTCGAAACTATATTAGTTACAGATGGAGTTTCTTGCAATTTTTTAAATGTCTCTTTAGCATCATCTGCACTCTTTTTTGCCACAGCTGAAAGATCACCCTGATTTGTTAGAGCTTTAATAGACTTATAATCATTCTCAGAAGTTACCAATTTACTATCAGCACTCTCAACTTCATCAAAAATACTTTTCAAAGATTCAGCAAAAGCCAGTTCTTCAGAGTTATAATCTTGACCTTTACCTGCCGTAGAAACCTTAGCTTTAAGTTGCCTCTCAGTTTCAGCTTGTCCTCCAATCAAACCTCTAAACAACCCATTCTTCCGGGTCGAATCATAGTTAATATCCATTGTAAAATCTGACTTAACAACAACAGTCGCTTCAAACACAGAGTCTTTCAACAAAGGATCACTACCTGCCAATTCATCGGGAGACTCCTTTATCGCAACAGCAAATAAAATTTGCCCAACTTTTACTTTTTTAGTCAAATTAAAGGCACCACTAGATCCAGCTTGCACTTGATCCACCAAGTCCATCTTCAAAAAATCATAAACATAAACCCAAGGTTGAAAATCTAACAGAACCGCAGCTGTAGGATCGGCATCCTCTTGCAATGTTAATCTAGCACCCCCTGCATCTATAACCCTAGGAGAAATAGATACTAAACCTGAAACAAACCCCTGAGCAACGTCAGTAGTTGCAGCGGCACCAGCATCCGTAGTAGCTCCCGTAGCTGTATCTTTTGCAGCATCTGTGGTTGTTCCTGTCGTAGTATCTTGAGCAGTATCTGTCGCTGTTCCGGCACCATTAGCAGTATCTTGCTGAGTAGTTGCCGTTGTTGTAGATGTATCAGTAGTTGACTTTGTAGCCTTACCACAACCCGTAAAAAACAAACTCCCTATCAATAACCAAATGATCATTGATGTAAAAATCTTTTTAAATTTTATATTCATAAATCAACCCTCTCTACTATTTTTTTAAATAAATTTAAACACAGTTTTTACACATAAAAATCTTATTCTATCAATAATAACTCAATATAATATTAAAAAACCACTAAAATTTTGACACAATTGAAATTAAAGTTTGACCAGCCAAAAAGCGAACTTTTTTTTCGTAACAAAAAAATTGGATATCACCAGATTGGTTAATAGCAAATAAAGGTACACACTTAGAATACTTCTTTTTATAATCGGTAAAATTAAATGAACTCGTAATTTTTTTGGTAGTTATTTTAGCTCCAGCTGTTAATAAAGCAGAGATGTATGAATAAGTTACACCTTTTCCAAACAATAAAAAACCCTGACGATATTTACTAAAATCTTTCGTCTTATCTTTAGAAAATAATCGATATACATTTAATTTACCAAATACACCTGAATATTCGACAAATGCTAAAATATTAGTTTCATCACTTGGCGTTAACGCCAATAATTGACCGACATTTCCTAAAGCAATCTCCTCTGCAATCTGTTTAGATAAAATACTCCCATGAATTCCTCTTAAACCCAACGCCCTAGCTGATAAAATATTTTCTTTATTAGTATCAACCATAATAACATGTACGCCATTAGCAACTAATATACGAGCTATTTTACGAGCCCAACTATGAGCGCCGGCAATAAGTAAGCCTTGATTATTTTGTTGAACAGATAATAACTTAGCTATCGGACGACCCAATAAACCATAAAAAGTAACCGAAACAATAATAATAATAAATGTAACTGAAACCATATGATCTGATTGTGGTATTCCCACTTCTGATAATCGAAAAGCAAATAATGACGCAATAGCTGCCGCAACAATCCCTCTAGGAGCCATAAAACTTAGAAATATTTTATGCTTAATCGATATCCCAGAATTAATCGACGACATAAACACAGCTAACGGACGAACAATAAATATAAGACTACACACAAATAAAAACGTTTTTAAATTAAGATAATTTTGGAGCATATTAATATCAACTCTAGCCGCTAATACAACAAACAAAACAGACAACAACAAAATGGTTAAGTTTTCCTTAAAAGTAATAATATGTTTTATCGGCACCATTTTTTGATTCGCTAACACTAACCCCATAACTGTTACCGCTAAAAGACCCGACTCTGTTTGAATATAATGAGAAATAGTATACACAAAAATAACAAAAATAAGTGTTATCGATTCTTGAAGATATTCTGGTACCCAATGCCGTTTAAAAATATGCATAATCGTTAACGCACCTAACGAGCCAAAAAATATCCCGCAAATCAAAGTTAAAAAGATTAAAGTGATTAATAACCCAAAAACATCTTGACTACCCTGAGAAAGAACAATCTCAAATACCAATACAGATAATGTTGCCCCTACAGGGTCTATCATTATCCCCTCCCACCTTAAAATAGAACTTAATTGTCGCTCAACTCTAATATGTCTAAGTAAAGGAATAACGACAGTAGGTCCTGTAACCACTAAAATAGCACCAATCAAAACCGAAATAATAATGTTCAAATCTAATAAGAAATAAGACATAACACTAACACCCACCCACGTAACAATAGCACCCGTAGAAATTAAATTTCGAACAACCCGTCCAGTACTCGCTATATCTTCTAACTTTAAACTAAGCCCACCCTCAAATAAAATAATAGCAACCGACAATGATACAAAAGGCTGTAAAATATTCCCAACCAAAGCATCTGGATCTAAAAATCCCAAAATAGGACCTACCAAGATCCCAACAATTAATAACAATAAAATAGACGGTATACGTAACCGCCAAGAAACCCATTGCGCTAAAATCCCAACAACAGGAATGCTTGCTACACTAATCAATTCTTTTGTTATCAAATAGCTAACCCCTTTTTTCTATATACTATAATTATACCCTATATTGTAAATTTTAAACCAATTGATAAATTAAATGAATACATAACATAAATAATTTGTACTGATAAATATAAAGAAAACATTCAAATTTTCAAAGTATTAATATATTTGATACTATTAACTATACCATCATAAATGATGAATTATTAATTGCTTAGGAGTCTCCGATTATGAAAATAAATTTAGTACCAAACCAAATCCAAAAAACAAAAGGAGATTGCCTAATCGTATTTGTGACAGCTACAAACACAAATGACGATAGCTATTTATTAAATATTTCTCAAAAATTAAATATTGATTTAAATCAACATCTACCTAATCGAATTACAAATAAAGTAGAGTCTATATTTAGCATTCCATTACTTAATGAATCCAATGTTAAGCATCTATTAATAGTAGGATCAGGTAAACCAGAAACACTTTCCTACGATATTATAAGAAAAGTAATCGGAAAATCAATACGAAAAGCCCGAGCTCTAAACTATGAATCTGTAACCATAGATAGCTGTCCTTTTGAACAATCAAAACTTAAAAAAGAAAAAATATTACAAATAATTAGTGAAACATTAATTATGGGTCAATATCAATTTTCTTATTTTAAATCAACAAAAGAACCTCTCTCTAATATTGAAAATATTAATATTTTAAGTTCTAGCCCAAGTAATAAATCCTTTCAAGCCGCACTATCGAAAGGATGCATTATCGCAACAGCCGTAAATGAAGCTAGAAACTTAGCAAACACACCGGCTAACGAACTAACACCTAAGCAAGTAACCGAATATGCAAAAGATATGTTTCAAAAAGATAAACTAATCGACTTATCTATTATTACACCTAACAAAGCTCATCAATTAGGCATGAATGGCTTACTTAACGTAGGTAAAGGCTCCGAAAACAAACCCTACTGTTTAGTTCTAAAGTATATGCCAATAAAAAAGAAAGACCCTATCGCGATTATTGGAAAAGGAGTAACGTTTGATTCAGGAGGAATATCGATCAAGCCATCAAGAGGAATGAACAGCATGAAAGCGGATATGACAGGTGCTGCAGCTGTTATTTCAAGTATGTTTGCAATTTCAGAATTAAAACCAAGTTTAAATATAATGGCAATTGTTCCGTTAGCTGAAAATATGCCTGCTGGAAATGCCTTAAAGCCAGGTGATGTGATTACAGCGATGAATGGCAAATCAATCGAAGTAATTAATACCGATGCAGAAGGACGCTTAATCTTAGCCGATGCTATATGTTATGCAGTCAAAGAAAACGCAAAGTTAATTATTGATATTGCAACGTTAACAGGAGCCTCTCTTGTAGCATTAGGAGAACTAGCCGCGGCTGTAATTGGAAATAACGATGACGAAATAAACCAATTAATCAAAATTAGTCAAGAAACTGGAGATCGAGTTTGGCAACTACCCAATTATGATGAATTTAAGGACTATTTAAAATCAGATGTCGCAGATATCGCAAATTGTAGTGAAGGTCGTTATGGGGGTACTTGCACTGCTGCCAAGTTTCTAGAACAATTTGTTGATAAAACAGATTGGCTCCATATAGACATCGCTAGCGTAATGAAAACTAAAAAGACACAAGGTGACCAGGTAACTGGCATGTCAGGTTCTGGCGTCAGAAATATTGTCGAATTCTTACTCGCTAAAGAAAAAAGTCACAAATAATTTAATCCATCAAATTTAAAAAGAATAGATTAAGTCATCATAACCCAAGTCCATAGCTATGGAAATAGGTAACTGCTTTGAAATAGGCCCCCAAAACTGACGTGGTCCAGGACTATTAAAACAATCCGACTTCATCCATTCTTGTCGATTCTGACTAAAGTATTTAAAAGATGGAGAGTCTAACTTAACTAACGCTTTTTCAATTACTAGTTCATCTTTATTATGTCGTCGCTCGGAAACAATTAATGTCGTCAGCGGAATACCTAAAGCTCTAGGAACACCCTGAAAGTGATCAATCGCAGCCATATAACCCGTAAACTTATTTAAAACCAAAGAACCAGCAATCAAGCCTAAATTATAAGTGTAACTAGCATCAAAACAAGACGGTGCGCCACATCTACCTTCATACCCAAAAAAATGAGGGTTAGCTGCAAAAGGGATTTCAGGATGTTGGTTACTTAACCGAACGTTAACCATTTCCATCAATAGTAACTCTGTTGGAATCTGAGAAACTTTTAGGTTTCCATGAGAGTCACGTTCAGCCAAAAGCTCTTCTTGAATAAACGCAGGTAATGACGATAAATTAGAAAAAGATTCTGACGACAAATGCGCTTTTAATGCATTTAGCCGATCATTTAAAGGTAACGATGTATCGACATGACCGACTTGGTCATTTAATTCTGAAATTAATTGTGTCATAGCTGGAATAAATTCAATAAGTCCTTCAGGAATTAAAACAACACCATAATTCATACCTTGTTGATGCCTAATTACAATAGCATCTACAATATAATCAACTAACTGAGATAGTGTTTTGTTTGACGATTTTACTTCTTCAGATATAAAACTAACTGCAGGCTTTGTTTGTAATGCAACTTCTAATGTTACATGACTAGCACTTCTACCCATCAATTTAACAAAATGCCAATACTTTTGAGATGATGGTGTATCTTGTAAAATATTTCCAACCATTTCAGCATAAATCTTAGTAGCAGTATCAAACCCAAACGATATCGGTAACAATCCGTTAACTCTTAAATCACCATCAATTGTTTTTGGAACTCCCACCACACTACAATTAACATCAAATAAATACTCCGCTAACATAGCAGCATTTGTATTACTATCATCCCCTCCAATAATAATAATACCGTCTAATTGATAATCTAAAACTGTTTTTTTAACTTTAGCAAACTGCTCTTCTGTTTTTATTTTAGTCCTGTCGGAACCTAAAAAATCAAACCCTCCTAAATTTTTTATAGTAGAAACCGAATCATTAGTTAATTCAAATAAATCGCCTTCCAATAATCCTTTGGGACCAGATTTAACACCAAATAAACAATGACCATCCCCTAACACAGCCTTTAATCCAGCAATAACATTATGGCCACCCGCAGCAGGACCACCTGAAAACAAAACCGCAATCCTTTGATTGGTAACATCCACCAAACCTGTAGTACCTTCAACAATATCGCAATTACGTTTTAATTGATTAAATGTTTCCGAAACCATTGTTTCTATAGTTTTTGTTTCAGAAGATTGAAACGAAATCGGTTGATAACCTGACTGATTCGCTTCAAAACAAGCCATCACATCAATCGATCGCTGTCTTAACTCATTTTCCAATAATGACGTATTTTTATTATTCATAATTAAATCACCTTTACTCTTTAGTTTCACGATTCAATACATTGACTAAATCATTAAGAATAGAAATACTTTCACTTAAATAAACATCTTTCTTAAGCTTTTCATGCCACTTATCATGACTCTCTTTATCGACATTGGGATCCTCAAGCTTTTCTATATCAATCACCGATAAATAATCTAATTCTTTAAAATGATGCTCAAATTGTTTCAATTCATAATCAATAGATTTATTTCGCATATAAAGAGACGATAACTTTAATGAAATTTTAGTTTCATCTCGCCGATCTTTTAAAAATGACACATGACTATTAATTATATTAAAAACGTCACTATTTTTAACTCGTTCTCGACTAGCCACTCTCAATTCAGATAATAAAGGCATTACATCATTATACCAACGAGAATAACGTAGACTATTTATTTTATCCCACTTCATAGATTGATCTGAAAATCGTTCACCAACTTCTAAATAAGAAAATCGATTAGGTAATACAATATCAGACTGAACGCCCCGCTCTTGAGTGGATCCGCCATTAATACGATAAAACTTTTGAATTGTTAACTTTAACGAACCTAATGGTAAATAATTATTAATAATGGTTGGATATATTTTACCTCCAAAAGAATCTAATTCTAAAAATGTTTGAACCGTTCCTTTTCCATAAGATTGCTCACTACCTACTACAACTGCTCTTCCCATATCTTGTAACGCAGCTGCTAAAATTTCAGATGCTGACGCGCTATAGTTATTAATCATTACAATCAAAGGTCCTGCATATTGTATACGTGGATTCTTATCTGATAAAACATGTTTCATATTTTGTTGCCCCCGAATTTGAACAACAGGGCCCTTACTAAAAAATAATCCAGCCATATCTACAGCATCTACTAAAGCCCCTCCTGAATTATTTCGTAAATCCAAAATAAGACCTTGTATGTTACCTGTTGTTGTAAGTTCACGAATTGCTTTTTCTACGTCTCCAGCAGAATTCCGAGCATTATTGTTATTAAAATCTCGATAAAATTTAGGTAAATGAATATATCCAAATTGTTTTTTATATCTAGAATCTTCTATAATTTGATACTTTGCATAGGTTTCATCAATTTCAACAATATCACGAATAATAGAAATAACACCTTTTTTACCCGTTGCATGTTTAACATGCAATTTAACTAATGACCCCTTTTCACCTCGTATTAATTTAACAGCATCCCGAACCCGACTACCAACGATATCAACCGGTGAACCTGTTTTTTGAGCAACTTTTAAAATAACATCATCCGCTTTTAAAGAGCCTTCTCGCCAAGCAGCTCCTCCAGGAATAATGCGAACTACTTTAATAAAACCCCCATCTTCTCTAAGAACGGCACCAATACCTTCTAGTTTACCAGAAATAGAAATATCAAAATCTTCTTTTCGATCAGCTGAAAAAAACGAAGTATGCATATCATAAACGTTCATCAAACAATTCATAAAAACTTCTCGTTTTTCTTCGATAGTTGCTTTTTCTAATCTAGAAAAATATAGTTCATAATCTTTTTTAACTTTCTCAACAGCTTTTTCATAAATAACCGGATCTACTTTTTTAATTTTAGTTAAATAAATTTCAGACAATTTAACCTCAGCCTCCGAAAATGGTTTCGAATAATCAATATCATCCTCTTCATCAGAGTCTTTTTCTTCTGACTCTACAATATCTTTTTGCTCTTTATCATTATCCTTTGAATCATCTAAAGAGACATTTTCTGTAGACGTCTCATCACCTTTTTCCAAAAGATCTAAATATTCATTTTTAACTTGAAATCCTAACCAGTTTTTCCAAAATTCATAACGATGTTCCTTAGAATAAAAAAAGCCTCGCTTTTCAGGATCAGTTTCAAACCGTTGGTTCGATGAAAAGTCAATCGGTGTTCTTAAAATATCTTCATATATAGACCTAACTTCCTGTCGACGCTTTTCAATAAGCGTTATAGAATCACTAAACAATTTAGAATCCGTAGTATATTTTAATTGATCATCAATAATAAGCTCATACTTTTGTAAAATTTTAAAATCACGATCAAACAAAAATTGCTTATTAGGATCTAATCGCTCAATATAAAGTTTAAAAGCCGTTTTAGAAAAATAATCATCCAGTTTAACAGGGCTATTATAATGATAGTTAGCCACACCATTAAATAAAATATTATGTAATAAGTTCCACTTGGTAAAGCCAACTAAACAAAAAGATAGAACAAGCGTAACAACAAATAAAACTATTTTTTTTGATATCATAAATTACTTTCTAAAATATAATCACTAATACTATTACCCACTACATTATAATACGAATTAAAATAAAAATATATAACTGAATTAATCTAAAATAGATCAATTAAGCTTTGTACAAATACCCGATATTTTTTTATTTAATAATGAATGAGAAATATCAACAACATAAAAATAACTACCGTTTGATAATTCACGTCCCTGTTTATCTTTACCATTCCAAAACACACGATTATACCCTTTTTGTGTATACACCTCTAACCGATTAACCAATCGCCCAAATTGATCAAAAATTTTAATAACAACATAAGCATTATTTAATAAAGTTTCAAATCCAAATGTAGTACCTGTTTTTGAAAAGGGATTTGGATAGTTCATAAATTGAGACAATAATTCTGAAGATGAAGACTCTGCAAAAGAAATAGAAGGCTGAGTAGTCTCAGGCAATGGCTCCATATCCAAATTAGTTAACAAACGATTCAAATCAACAAATCCATAACCTAAACGGTCATTTATACGATCAGGATATGTAGAACTCTGTCTTAAAACATGTTTAACTTGCGAAACTGTAAAGCTAGATTTTCTAGACAACATTGCAGACACATAGCCACTAATAATAGCACAACTTTGAGAAGTCCCCGAACGATAGCCGTAATTATCATTAGGAAACAAACTGTATACATCCTTTCCTTTAGCTAAAAAATCTAAATGCGTTCCAAAACTCGAAAAACTTTCTAATTTTATATTAGAATCACCAGACCCAACAGAAATAACACCTGGAATACTAGCTGGATATTCGGGAATATCCGAATTTAAGTTCCCAACTGCAGCTACAACCACAACACCAGAATCTAAAGCATAGTTTACAGCATCTTTTAAAAATGAATTTAATTTAAAGTACCCCCAACTACAATTAATAATATCTGCGCCCATATCAACAGCATATCGAATCGCCATAGCAGCATCTAATTGTGTTCCCATGCCTTCTGAATCTAAAAAACGAATACTCAAAACAGAAGCATTAGGATTAATCCCAGCAACACCTGTATAATTATTTTTTTTTGCAGCAATAATACCTGCTAAATGAGTACCATGTCCATGAATATCTAAAGAGTTAGCCGTATCTTTACCTAAACTATATCCATAAAAATTATAACCATAAATATCATCGATAAAACCATTACCATCATCATCCACTCCATTTAAAATTTCTCTCGAATTTTTAAATATATTATCCTCTAATTCTTCATGATAATAATCAATACCCGTATCAACAACAGCTACGGTTATCGGTTTTGAATCACTTATTTTCCAAATTGATAAAAAATCTTGATACGATAAATATGTTTGATTTCGAAAATAAGGGTCATTAGGAACTTGAAAAACGCGTACAGGATAATTAGGTTCTACATTAATAACATGATCAAAATGTTTAAGCTCTTCGACCACTTTATCAACATCAATATTAGATTTTAATTGAAAAACAGATAACTGAGTCGAATCTATAGATTGTAATTGTAAAGTAGAGGATGGATTGGGTTCCAATCCAGTAATACGATGACTCGCTTCTATATTACGTAACATAAAGTCGTTAAATGCATCCGACTGTAATTGTAAACCAGTTCTTTTTAATGTTGTCACCACTAATGAATCAATATCAAGTATATCACTAGCGTTTATAAAGATCTGATTTATAAAAATAAAAATCAAAATAATAATATAACCAAATAATTGTTTCAAAAAAACCTCATTTCCCCCTCCAAATTAATTTTTCAAGACACTTCTATTCTTGTAAAAAAGTAAATTCCCAACTATTTTTAAAAATAAACATTGACTTTTATTCGGTTACTGTTTAACTTTTTAATTAATGAAATTCACTCAAACTTAACGAATTTTATTATTTCAAAAACATATTTTTAAACTAAAAAGGAATCAATGTATGAACGTATATAAAGTGATAGCTACATCAACACCTCCATCAACGCCTAAAAGAGAAGCAAACAAATTCAATTTTTTACTAGAAATTTTAGATAACAAAAGTCTTTATGACAGATCTCCGTCAAAACACCAAGCATTAATGGCCTCCATTCTATCACAAGCAACTAACGAAGATGCTCCTATCCAGATAACACAACCAAGCCCAGTCCTACGCCGTTTACAACAAACTACTCAAATACCAAGGTTGCATTTAAACTTTCCTTTTAAGCAAGAGCAAGATGAATATGAAACACCTAAATCATTTAAACTAAGAAGAGATCCAGTCTGTAACTCAGACGCTTCTATTTTAGATACAACAATAAAACCTCTTAACAAAAATCCACACAGTTTACAGAAAGAAAATACGCCAAACAAATGTTTACTAGAACAATTTAATGTTGCACAATCACCCGAGAGAGAAATAAAAAAAATACTACCTCAAATTGACTCTGCAATTACTTATTCTAAACAATTAATGATACTATTAAAGGCAATTAACCTTAACCTTGAAGCAATTAAGTCAGAAAATAATCAAAACGCCAATCAAAACTCCAATCAAAAACTAATTAAAGACATTACCTTACTACTTGACAATAAAAACAACATTCATAATTTTTTAACAAATCTATTAACGATCTTAGAATCTAATGAATCCAAAATAGATATAAATATTATTAATGAATTCGAAACACTAGAAATAATAACAAAAACCAATTTCAACCCGTTCCCAACAAGTTTTATAAATTTAGAATCACCAGAAAAACTACAGCAAAGCACCTCTGAATTAATAACTTTAAAAACTAAATATAATTCAGAATTAAGCCGTAGAAACAAATTTAAAGAAAACTATAATAAATACAAAATAATCGGATTAGCATCAACCGGTATAGTAAGTGTGGGATGGTTACTAAATCATTTTTTAAAAATTACTTACACAACATCTTTACAAGAACTACCTAGACCTATCGAGAATCTGCGCCTACCAGAAACAACATCCACAACCGTAAAGGACAAAACTCAGCCAATACATTTAGATGACCAAGTTTCTAAAATTGATGTTTATCCAATGCCACAACCTGATACACTGATCAAAAATGTCGAAGATACACTGATCAAAAATGTCGAAGATACACCGATCAAAAATATAGAAACAGAAACCATTACACCATCAAATATTGGAGAACCTGAATCCTTCTTTTCGCCATTAATTACATTAATAACCGCAATAAGTACAGCACTTTTAATAGCATTTTTAATCCATCATTATTTTTTAACTGCTCAAAATGAAAGTACTATTCCCAGTACTCCAATTCAAACACCCCATCCAAAAGATCAAAAACGCCCAACTAATAATATAACTCCACTGGACCTAAAATCGAGCACTAATCTAACTGAAGAAAAAACACCTTCTAATGATACAAATAAAGTAACCCCCTCTCCTGATAGATTAAGTAGAGTACTAAAAATTAAAAAAGAAAAAAATCGAGTAAAAAAAATGTTAGAGTTTGCTAATACACCTGACCATAAAAAACGTTCAAAAACCAGAAATGGTTCTGAATTTCATAAAAAATTCGAATAATTAACATTTAAAACGAATTTAAAGTAACACCAACTTTTTGAATAGCTCCTAAATCAGGATGCTGAGAAAAGGCATATTGAATAGTCATGGTTGATAAATGAACATCAAGTCCCAATGATAATCGTTTCAATCCAGACAAATCCCGATAGCCTATATTAACGTCACATAGAGATTTGATTGACCATGTTACGCCCAAATTAATTTGAGAAGTAATTGACTTTTGTAATGAAACATCACTTAATATCGTTAATGATTCAAATAACGTTCTAGAAAATCCAAGATTTAATGTCATCGGTATGGTTTCTTTATATGTCCCCCAATCCATAGTTAAATTACCCACACGTTGAATAGATACACCAAAGTTATTTCCTAAATAGCTTCCTAAAACGCCAACATCTAAACCAATACCATTTGATTTCTTAACTCCAATTTCGTGAGTATAATATCCTAAAGTAGATCCTACCGATACATTGTCATCTAAAAACAGTTTACCTAAAGAAAATTGTACAGCCATATTCGAATCTTTAAATGCTCCAATACTTACACCTCTACCTTGCTGTTCAACAGTTTGATCAATCGATGAAATTTGACGCATTGGCATATTAATACCTACTCGATAGCCATTTAAATTAAAACCAGCCCCTAATAAATAAGTTTGATATTGATTATTAAAAAAACTGGAATAACTAGATTTAATCATGTAACGCTTTAACGATCCTAAAGCTGCAGGATTTTTCATTATGCCATCAGTAGATGCTCGATCAGCAGTTATAGCAAAACCTTTAGAAAAACCATTTACTAAGACTAGATCTTGAAACGTAATGCCTAACAAATTAATCGTACAAAAAAAACTAATGGTTAAAAAAATGAATAATTTATATAAAAACATAATCCCCCCCATAAAATAATTCAATCTAATCCTAAAACTTCTAAATTTAAAACGTTAACTCTAACTATCCGTTTTAGGTTGTTAATTGGTATGATGCCTCATAAAAACTAGATTTAAACATTTTATTTACATCGAAATTTATTAATATTTATATAATTTAAAAAAAAATTAATTAATCAGTAACAAAAATTATCAAAAAATTAAGATTAAAAAATGATTAATCCTTGCCATAGTCACGCAAAGCTAATCCATTTAAACGACTATCTAGCAATTGTTTCATTTCAGGAGACCTAAACTTAACAGAATTAGGAGTAATGGGAATACTATTAAAAGATTCATCTCCCAGAAATAATGACTCCATGATATCATCTTTAGACAAGGATAAATGATCAAATAAAAACTGAAACTGTTTTTTAAAGTCCTCATTTCTAAGTAATTGATCAGATTGTACTGTATCGATAAAATGGGATAGTTCTACATTACTTAATGATGCTTGTAACATGCTTAACGACAACAAACAGTCACGTTTATACTTTAATTGTCGCGATGTTACTGTTTGAACAGGCCAAAAACGCGATGGAATAAACTTCTTTTCAAATTTTATTAAACAATTCGTTCGGTTAATTAATTCGAAAGAACGCTTTAACACCTTTTTATTTTTTCCTTTTGTAACAAATGCTAGCCAATCTAAACTAGACTTTTTTTTTGAATCAACTGTAAATTTGATATCATAAATTGAGATTGGATTCTTATCGAGAGACAAAATCAAATCCCCTAGTAAATCTAAAGCATTTAAATCTATTGATTTCTTAACGTCAAAGTCTGATTTAGCAATCAGAACAGGTGCCGCCTCTTCAAAATCTGAACCACTGCATTTTTGACAAACCATCACCATTAATAACATACTAACACTACCAATTATAAGTAACGGCATTAACAACCATCCAATATCAAACAAATTATCATTATTAAATGAATAATCTGATACATCAAAAAAAGTATGATGAGTCGTTTGATTTTTAAAAACCTGTACAGGGCCAACACTTTCTGACTGACCTCGTAATAAAGGTGACCAGCTCGAATGATCCAAAGCATCTGATGTCGGCAAACAAAGGCCTACCGATAATAATAACAAATCCTTCAAAGTTTGACGCGATACTCGACTTAAAGAAAAAGAACAAAAATTAACCGCAGATCGATTTTTATTCCCTGCTAAATTAGTAGTACCTAATAAGTACACATCGTTTTGATGAGCTAACATAATAATCTCCTAAAAATTAACGAAATAATGTGAAAGTGATGTATATGTTAAATTAAACTAGATTAAATTTCAATATTTGTCAAAATAGCAACCATTTTTTCAATAACTATCTTTAAATATACATCATAAACAATTAGGTCCCCCCCCTTTAATTTAATAAATTAAGTTTAGTTACTGCTTAAATTCAATTTTACACTATACATTGTCAGATGCTTTTTCATCATCCATATTTTGTAGTTGTAAGCCACTTAGATCCGTAGCCATTGCTGTACTAGGCCTTCTAGGTGACAATACCATTTCTGAATTAAGTGAATTGACTGATAATCCATTAATATCTATTCTAACGTCATCTTCTTGTCCCGTTTTAGATTCATCATGAGCTTCTAACTCTACAATAGAAGGTGACGCTGTATCAGATGTACGATTAAATGATGAAGAATTAAATGAATTATGCTGTTGTTGATGTCGAGCCTCAATATTTTCAAACACAGTATCCCATCTATCATTACGAACTTGCAAAATATCGCTACGTAAAGAACGTAATTGATCTAAAAAACTGTTCTTATATCGCGCTTGCTTAGAGGCGGCAGTAGGTAAACAAAAAAATATATATTTAAGTAAACAAGACTTTTCAAGTTTTAAACAAACACCATTATTTGAGATCAAACCAATTGCCCTGTTAAAGGTTTCAGCATCTTCTTCCTTCCCTGTTAATTGAGCAATCCATTGGTCAGCTTGTAAACCCTGACCACCTGTACTGTTTAACCCCGAATTACCAAATCTAGGTCCCCTTATATAGCTTGGATACTCGGTCGTAGGGTTATAATCACCACGATTTATTTCTTGAATCAAACGGTCTAAATATCTACCGATTAACGCAAGATCCCTGGTTGTTAATGTAACATCATTGATTCTTGAGTCTTGACCATTCCCGAGTGAATTCGATTGTAATGAAACGTCATTAGGATTATTAAAAGACAAACGTCCTAAATTTTTAAAATTATACTGATTCTGTCTACATTTTTGGTTTACCACAATACCAAAAACCGTTACCATCAATCCCATACCGGCATAAACCCCTATTGATTGAGAAGTAACAGATTCAATAAATCTGATAGTATATGATTTTTGCTTACTTAATTCTTTAGTTAAATCAGAAGATTTTTCATCAATTTCTTCATTTTTAAGAGTCTGATTAGTTTTAAAAGAATTTAATAACGACACAGTTTCTTGATTATATTCTATTGCTACATTAGCAGCATTATTTGCCGTTATAGCAGACGCATTGGCACCCTGTGCGGCTTGACTAGCTTGAGAAATAGTATTCACAAACCCGTTATTTTGCTCAATCTGCCAAGTTTTAAAGTTAGTAATATTATCCCGAGTCTCCGCTAGCAAATCAGTTGCCTCAGATAACGTACCATTTACAATATCAGCGGTATGTTGCGCACTGATTGCTGAAGAATGTGCTTGATCAGCAAGGTCTTGAGCTTGTTTCACAGTATTTGCCAATTCTATATTCGTTTGATTTTGAGATGCTTCAAAATTAGCTAACCTATTTAACGTATCTTGATTAAGACTTGCAGCTTCAGCAGCAGCTAACTGAGCTGTTTGAGCTACAAATGCACCTCTAACACGATTTACTATAATTCCCAGTTCAGTTTTTTGACTACTAGATAACGCTGTACGACTAAATAAATCATTTTTATAATCATTATATTCACCATCTGTAACAGGATCAGAAAAATGCTGCTCAGCTATAACATTACATTGTTCTTCTGTTACAGGATCAAAACCAGTACAATTATTCTTTGATATATAAGACTCTATTAACGCTAAATCTTGCCTTACACTATCCTCTGTCGCTAAACCACGCCCCCTTAAACTACCAGATACGGTCGGCAATAACGCTAACGCAGAAACAGCAATAAAAGTAGCACCTTTCATTACTCTTGTACATAAACTTTGACGCGGACCACGGCTTTGCTGCCTAGAATTAGAAATACGTATTTGATTACCCGCCCCAGGTTTATTTATATTTGCCATATATATCTCCTTTAGTTTTTAAATTTTACTTATATATAATTATCGAAAAATTAAAAAATATTTCATTTAATTTTTAAAGTTAGTAATAAGACTTGCAGCTTAAACAGTAGCTTTTTGAGATATTAGAGCTACAAATGAACCTCTAACACGATCTAATATGCGATCCAGTTCAGCTTGTTGATTACTAGATAACGTCTTACGACAAAAAATTGCCGTTTTATAATTATCAAATTCATCAATTTCATCACATAATTGTTCTGTGACAGAATCAAAACCACTACACCCCATCTGTGATATATAAGAATTTATTAACGCTAAATCTTGCCTTACACTATCATCAGTCGCTAAACCACGCCCCCTTAAACTAGCAGATACGGTCGGAAATAACGCTAACGCAGAAACAGCAATAAACCTAGCACCTTTCATTACTCTTGTAAATAAACTTTGACGTGATCTACGATTTTGCGACTTAACTTTAGAAGATTCTAAGTTTATACCCACTCCAAGTGTATTTACGCTGTTCATAAACTGCTCCTTTAATTTTAAAACTTATGTAAATTTAACAAAAAAGTCTGAAATGTTGGATCAGCCATAATATGAGGTAATTTCGTCGATTCACACTGCAATAAACTAGCAATACAATATTGAATAAACTGTTTATTTACATGTTTATTAATTTTCTTGCTTTCTTCACCATTATGCCCCTGAAGTAAACCTTGTAAATACTCATTAAGTCGATTCAAAAATAAACTTAAAGTAGAATCAAAATAAGAACTATTACCAAATCTTTGTTCAATTTCAAACCACTTTGATAAGTCTTCTTTATTTCCCACCCCTTCTTCTTTTGACACTATTTCAGATGATTTTACTAATAATTTTCTAATTGCTACTAACTGTGTAAATGTTATAAACATATATTTCCAGTAGTTTTTATTAAACGTATCTGAATACGGAGGATAAACTTCACGTATATTAATTATCCGAGCATCAAAAAAATAAGTTTTCAACAAATAAAAAGCAGGGTGGTCATTTCCTTTAGCAAGATATTTAGATAATAATGCATCCGCATAACAATCATTTTCCGGTAAAGTTGCAATATCATCTATAAAAAATGGATAAATTTGAATAATATTTATTTTGTCTCCATTAATTTTAAAAGATTTCTTAAAATTTCTCCTAAAAGTTTTAAATGTTGTATTATCAAAATCCAATTTTTGATTTTTATGAGTTAAATATGCTATTAAACAATTTTTTAATACCTTTTTAAAGGTACCTAGCGACTTAGTTTCAGATTTCTTAACGACTGACTTTGTAAGATAATCAAAACCAACATCTTCAGATTCTACCGATTTGCTACCAGCTCCTCCAGAAATTGATGATTCATTAAATAATATGCCAACTTGTTTATTTAAAGACTTAATTAATTGCTGATAACTACTTAAAATTTCTCCGCATCGCTCTTCTGAAAGAAAAAAGTCTGGCGTATGCACGTCTCTATCTCCTAGTTCCAAATCTAAATGAGAATTAAAAAAGCTAACAGTTAACACATGTCTTAAATAAAGTAATGATTCAAGAAATATATCGCCATCATTTATTTCTTTAATCACATTAACAATATAGCGACTTATAGTTAATCTAACAAAAGCTTGCTTAATTCGATCAATACCAGTGCTGGTATTTCCTGTGTCATCTAACTTAATATATTTCTCACGAATGCTAGTAACAAAAACTTTAAAGTTCTCAAAAGAACTAGTAAATAAAGGCTCATTAAATAATTTGTCTAGAGATATAACACTCGCATTTTTAATTAACGCTTCATTAGTTATAAAAAGGTTAACTAAAAGGTCGGATTTAGTTTCTGGTGAATCTATTTTTTGAATAGCTTGTGCAACGTTTTCAACACTAACATCTGAAAAAGTGTTTTTAGATAAATATTGATTGATCGAAGAAATGTAATTGTCTACATTTTGTAATTGTGATGATGAAAATAAATCTAACTGGCCAGACAAGGCAGTATCACTTCCTTGTTTTGTTTCAACGATTTTGTCATTAACATGTGAACGGTCTAGATCTATTACAGTTGGCTCCATAGAACTTTTTTGGGAGGATAAATTTTGTATTTCTTCAGGGTTGTCTACAACTAATTCAGTTGGCAATTCAACATCGGTTTTTGGTTTTAGATTATGTTGGTTAGCAGGACCACCTAAATTCTGTTGAGCATCACCATTTTCCACAGATAACGGGCTTTCAGTTATTTGCTCTGAAACAGAACCATCAGTGGCCAAGATTTGATCGTGATTAGAATCTGACATTTCCGGCAATCTGGCAGCACTTTCTGGTTGTTTTTTAACATCATCAAAACTATCATCTGAACGATTTGGATCTATTGCAGGTTGCTCTAAAGAACCATTTTGGGAGGCTAAATTCTGTTTTTGTTCAGAGTTTTCTTCACCTGATTCAGTTGGCAATTCATCATCTTCTTGTTTTGGTTTATGTTGGTTAACAGTATCACCTGAATTCTTTTGAGCATCACCATTTTCCACAGATAACTGGTTTGCAGTTATTTGCTCTGAAATAAACGCAGTTATGTCATCTTGTAATGTTTTTTCTGTTATTTTTGACACTAAGTCATTAACCTTTTGAGATGCGACATCAGAAAAGGAATGATTAACTAAATAACTTAAACAAGTGATCTTAAACAAATGATTAATTTGATGTGGAGTTGAAACGGTCTGTTCTTGATCTAATCTATCCCAAAAATCTTTATCAAAAGAAATATCTAAGTTTATAAATTGATGTACCATATCATTAACCAATTTCGGGAAATGTTCGTAGTTAGAATCAACCCCTTCATTTATTTTTGTTAAATCTAAAAGTATAAAATTATTAACTAAACGATTTTGTACGGCATAATATTGATCAGTTTTGTCAGACGTCACAAAATCTAAAATAGTTGGTTTGTGTTTTAAAAAGTCGACAGGACTTAATTTAGAAAAAAATAATAAACTATTTTTTAAAAAATTTAATCTTGAAAACTCAAATTGATGCGAAGCAATTTCCTTAAAAACTGTGTAAATACTAGTTAATAATTCACGTTGAAGTTTAGGTTTACAATTTCTGATCTGTTTTACTAAAAAATCTAATTCCGCTGGATTATTAGCAACTCTCAATTGATTCAAATAAAATTTATTTACCGAAAGTTTCAATAAATGACTATAAAATAAGTCCTTATCCGAAATGTAGTTACCTTGCTCTTCTTTTTCTTCAAATGTTTTCAAATATTCAAAAACAATCTGAACATTGTCCTTATAACCATCAATTGATTCATGTTTATTCAATTTATATGAAACCATTTCCAATATTAATAAATTATGTAAATCTCTATTCTTTGATAAAGTTAACGTTTTCTGAATAGCTGGGTATCTTGAATCAGTATAAATTGTTTCAAACGCAGTATAGTTAAAGCGATTTTTTAAAATTAAATCTAAAAAAGTTTTAAAGTCTGAACTTAGTTTTTTTACTAATATTGAATCTTTAGGTAAAGTACTTTTCACATTAACACGTAGTCCCCACAAGGTTTTGATATCATTTTTAATCAAACAGGTACTTCCATCAAAGTTAAGTTTAATATCAACCCGTTTAATAAAATCTAATTTTTTAAATAATAAATCATTATTGCGTTGTGAATGACGCTTAACAGATGCTACTAATTTATAGTCATACAATTGTTCTGGTACAGAATTTTCAGAGTCTACAGGAACCCGCTCTCTCATTTTATGATCATATATTTCTCTTCTTATTAAATCACCCTTGCTAGAATTGTTATTACTGTAACTTGTTTGGTTAACATAAAAACATTCGTCATTCCCAAACTTATCCTTAGAAAAAGGATCAATAGTTATAAGAAACTTAAAACTTTCTACAAATCTAGAACGTTCTGAGTTAGAAGATACCTCAGACACCTTATTAGACGGTGAAGATATACCTTCCGACGGAAATCCCTTATTGCTTTGAGCAATATTTTTAAATAAAACATTTATCAGCATAAACCATACTCCATTCAAAGTTATTTATTTTAATTAGAACTTTACAAATATATTTAAAAATAAATCCCCCTAACAGATAAGACCCCACTTCGTCTTATCGAACACATAATAATCAATGTTCTATAATTAATCAATGATTTAATTTAATAAAAAACAAACAAAATTAACAAAAACCTAACAATCTAAAATTAAAATTAAAAAAAAACATTGCCAGATACTCTATTTAAGTAGATAATTAGTCTGAAAAATTGATAGTTTTTAAGTCTAAAATTAAACTAAAAAAAAATTAGTGTGAAACTTTTTTAGTTCGGTACACGATAATATAGTAAAAGGTTGTGAGGGAATAAGATGAAAAAGAAGAAAAACTATTTCATATTTCAAATACTTTTAATCACTATTTTAAGTGTACTTACAACGCCGTTATTCAGCCAATCACTAACACTTAATAGTCATAATTACTTCGTACAAGTATCCGATTTTGCCCCTATGAATAATCAAAAACCTTTAAATGCTATTTTTATTCGTTACAAAACTCAAGTTGTTGATGGTGTTATTCGTGAAAACAATCAAATAAAAGATTTAAATAATACCGAGTTTGGCATCACAAACCCTCCATTATTCTATCCTAGTCCATTTCGGTTAGAAGATGGCGCTGAGTTTGGCTATGGGCATGTTGGTGTTGCTGATTTAGAATGGCGTATTTATGACATGAGAGGCAATGAAATTTTTAAAATGGACCTACCTCATACTAAATATTTTCATCCTTACGTCAAAATCAAATTTGATAAAACATTATTAGGTCATAATAATTTACCCGCAGGTGTTTACTTTTATGTTTTAATAAAAGAAAATGATCTAGTCGGAAAAGGAAAGTTTGCGGTATTACCATGATAAAATTAATTTTAAATTTTTTATATATTATCCTAATACTATCAACACCGATAATTGCAACTCCATTTGCACTAATAACAGACCTTGGCTCTTCGGCCCAAACAATAGGCAAAGGAAATGTCGAAGGCTTTAATGAAACAGCCAGTGTTATTTTTGAAAATCCAGCTGGACTATATCAAACAAATCAATATTCCTGGTCCATTATGAGAACAACTGTAATTAGTGAAGTTAATTATACTAGTATTGCCATTAGCGGAAAAACTCCTGTTGGAAGAATGGCATTTGGATACTATGAAGCAGCTGTAACAGATATCCCAGAAACAGCTATCAATAATACTGCTGAATCAATCAAAAAAGAATTCTATATAAAAGGTTATTTTGATTATAAAAATAGTATCTATAAAGCATCCTATCAAACAAGCTTTTCAGATAATTTACACTTTGGTGCAAATTACTCTATCTTTTCACATAAATATTATAAAATTAACGGTAAAGGCTACGATTTTGATTTAGGTTTTATTTATAATCATTCATTAGCTACATTATCATTATCAGCTCAAAATATTTTACCTTCTTCAAAAGTAGTTTACGACTTAGAAAGATCAAATCCAGAAGAACTATTACCTCAATATACATTATCCGCTCATATCCCAATTAAAAGTATCCATATTTATCCGCAAGTTAAAATGGCATATAAAAAGCCATTATTATCGATAGGATTAAGTTATAAGCCTAGTTTCTTTCCTTATTTAGAACTATTAGGTGGATATCGTCAAAAGCTATCCTATACATTAGAAAAAAGATCTAATATAACGTTAGGTCTAACATGTAATATACATGGCATTCGATTAAGTTATGCCTATGAACCGATTCAATACTTTAAACGAAACCATCAGCATTATTTTTCAATCGGTCAAACCTTTTAAATATGAAAAAATTTAACTTAAATTTAATGAATATCGAATACTTTGATAATAATCTATTGTCAGATAACAATATTTCCGTTAATTTATGCATAATAAATTATAAAAATTTTGATAAAAAAATTCGATCTTATTTTACGTTTGGAGGTAAGTTATGAAATTAAAACAATGGCTTTTACAACTTTTATTACTCGTTTGCGTTCCCAACATCTTACTTTCTAATGTTCATTTAGAAGGAAATTTAAGTTTAAATGGTGAATTACTTAATGGTTTCGAAACTGTTCAAATAGATATAATTTCAAAATCTGAACCAAATACAGTAATTTGGACTGAAAACCATGAAAAAGTTCCCTTTGTTGATGGAAATTTCCAACTAACATTAGGTAATATAAGTGAATTAACGGCAAACCATGTAAATCAAGAAAACCTTTTATTTAGATTAAAAGTTCAAGATGAAAGCGTAAGCCAAAATATTTTCAAAGTGCCTAAAGCACTTTATTCCGACTTTGTTGAAAGTTTAGAATGGGAAAAAATTACCAACAATCCTTTTTCAAATAATTTATTTGTTAATGATAATAAGGTAGGTATCAATGTTGTAACACCTAATTCAACTTTTGAAATTAACGGAACACTAGCTGTACGCTCGATTCCAACAGTATCAATTACAGACAGAATCCAATTACTAACTACAGATAACAACCAATTATCCGCGATATCTGTAACTAATCAAAAAGGAAAAATATTACAAGTAAATAATTCAGAAACAGGATTCTTTTTCACAAATCCATCCACAATATCAACTGATTTTATCTCAAATTTTACAGACTATATCGAATCAAATTCACCGATAACAGCAAATCAAATTTTAGTTGTCAGTAATAACTCAAAAACAATTTCACTAATCAAACCGGAAAACCTATCTGTTAAAAACACGTTACTATTCAATAATTTAAGTGAATCAGAATTTTTCAAACTAAATATCGATGGCAACCAAACTATTTCAAAAGGATCGATAATATTTGCACCCGAAACAAAGCTTAGCATTAACGGAACACTAGAAATTAACTCAACAAATAATACCACCTTAACATTTAACCAACTTGGGTCCGAATTTATTGTAACCAATAATATACTTAAACTAACCATCCCAGAAACCACATTTAGCCAAAATCAATCAGGATTAGTCCCTGCCCCAATTACTAATGAAAATAAAACCAAATTTTTACAAGGAGATGGGACTTGGCAAACGCCAACGGGTCTGTTACCAGATGCTACAGGATTAACCAACCAGCACTTTCTTAGTGCTACTCAAGAATGGCGAACAATCGAATTCCCATCAATATCAACATTTAATAGTACGACTAATGGACTGGTACCATCAACAAATGGAAAGTCTGATCATTATTTAAATAGTAATGGTACATGGGTGGCTATCAATACATTTAATGGTGCAACACCAGGCCTAGTACCTGATGCAACATCTACAACAAGTGATCATTTTTTAAATGCGAGTGGTGTCTGGACTAAAATTAATACAGACTCAATCAACATTTTTTCAAATCAAAATAATGGACTGGTACCAAGCACTAAAAATATAACTACCGAATCTTTTTTAAATTCTAATGGACAGTGGGTTAATATTAATGACTTTTCATTTAGTCAAGAATCACCGGGTCTAGTTCCTACAGTTACCGTTACCGAACAAAATCCAGGATATGTGTTAACTGGAGATGGTAAATGGACAACCCCATTTATAGCATTAGTCAACACAACACCAACTCAAAACGAAGCCGATAAAAACTTTCCAACCGAAACAGGATTCTTAACAGAAAAAGGAACATGGTCAAATCCACTATCAGAAATTCAAAATTTACCAGTCGACACAGGATCATTAACCGATAGTATTGTGATTAATGATACCGATGATAGCTCGAAGCCAAAAAAAATCACATTAGAAACATTGCAAAACCTTATTACAACTATAAATATTTTTTCAAACACCGAAAATGGCCTTGTACCCAGTACAAAAAATATTTTAAGCGAATCGTTTTTAAACTCAAATGGGCAATGGGTTACAATTAATCGTATCGCATTTTCTCAAACGTCACCCGGATTAGTTCCTACCGTTAGTATTTCAGAACAGAATACTGGCCATGTACTAACAGGAGATGGTCAATGGGTAACGCCTTTTAATTCATTAGTTATTCAAAACCCTACACCAAATGAAGCAAATAAAAATTTTATTACAGAAACAGTTTATTTAACAGAAAAAGGAACATGGGTAAATCCATTATCCGAAATTAAAGAACTACCAACAGACTCTAATCAAGGTGATTTAAGCGATAGTATTGTTATTAACGATACATCCGATAGTTCAAAACCAAAACAAATTACACTAGAAATTTTAAAAAGTCTTATTAATGTAACCACAAGTAATAGTATCACGAATTCAAAATTAGCCGATGATTCGATTTCTACCATCAAAATTCAAGATAACTCTATTACAGCACCAAAACTAAATGCGGATGTAGCCGGTGCAGGTATTATTCAAAATATTATTGGAGGATTACAAGTTAATGTTGATAATGAAACTATAGAAATTAATAGTTCAGACAAAATTGCCATAAAAAAAGATGCTATTACAACTGATAAAGTTGTTAATAGTGCCATTACAGAACCTAAAATTGCCATTAATTCCATTACTACTGATAAAATTTTCAATGGCTCCATCACAGAATCTAAAGTTTCTGATAATGCCATAACTACTGATAAAGTTTCCAACGGGGCCATTACAGAACCTAAAATTGCCATTAACTCG
>QFBS01000021.1 GCA_003265895.1 Candidatus Marinamargulisbacteria bacterium SCGC AG-410-N11
TTTCAACAGATTTTTGTGCCAAAAAATCGGAAATTAAATTTACATTTGAGGTATTTAATAATATCCATGTTAATGGCCGAAACATTTTTATCTCGTTATTATAGTACCCTGGTATTAAAGAGTTTACATCAAAATCAAAACGTTTCAATAAATTAACAAGTAAACGACTATCTCGAGATTCCCATGTCTCTGCTTTATCAAGTACTTTTAACATCTTATGTAGTTTTACCTGATCCATAACCAGCTCTTGTTTAGTAGATGGCTTAGAGCCATTTAGTAATGATAAAATATCGTTAGTCGAATCAGAACTAGCCGCAACTGTTCTTGAAAATGAGTAATATCGAAACTGTTTAATTAGAAGTAATTTAAACTGGCTCTCTAATTGTAATATCTGACTATTTTGAGTAGGGCCATCGGCTGATGTTGATAAAGATCGCTTTAATAATTGAATCTTTTGAGATAATACACGAATAGATTCATCCGATATATTGTCACCATCTTGAGCACCAATATAACGAGCGAGCTCTTTAGAAATAGCTAAGTCTCCCAAAATGGGGTTATGGTCATCAAAAACATCAGACTGTTGGTAATTTACTAAAACAAGATCAGAGTTTAAATAACGCTCTCGCTCTTCTTGAAATTGAATAAAAGGTCGACCATTATATTTTTGGGGATCTTGCATTGCAGGTTGCTTCAACCACACATAAATAGAAATATTTAACTGCGACCGCAATAATAATTGTTTATACAACGATTTAGGTAAAATAATATACGAAAAGGTTGATGAATACATATCGTTTAAGACATATTGAAACTTCTTAACATCTCCAAACTCAGCAATATATAATAAAAAAGAATCGTTAAGTTCGGGACCTTCCTTACCTAACTCTTTTCGCTTAGCTTGTAAATGTAAACGAGATCCTTCTTTCAAATTTATAGCCGAATAACCCGATAACGGATTCTTCATAAAGTCGTACATTAAAATAAAAAGATCTGAATTGTTATGGGAAATAAATGAAAAGAGCAAATTAAATAATTGCTTTTCTGATAATCGATTACTAGGGTTTAAGGTTGTTCCTGCATTCAATATCGTTAAAAAATGACCTAACTTTTCGACATCCGTTAACGTGTCATTATGCTGACAAAGTTCCGTTGTCATTTTATTTTCTAAAATAGCAACAATAAATTGAAAAATCAGATCAGAATCAATATTTTTTTTGGCACTCGATTGTTCTTGATCCCAAAAAGGATATCCGAGCGCTTGAGATGAGTTGATTATATCTTTTGAAACACGAATACGAACCGAAGATGATAATTCGTTTAAATCTTCTTGTTGTGACAACATTAGCACAAGTCCTGATGATAGCTGTTTAAATTCAAACTGAAACGTCGATTGAAATTGGGTAAAGGAATAGTGTTTGCCAAACACATAGGCTCGATAGCGATTAGGATCCAAATCAAAATCGGTTAATATCTGTTCAAATTTAGATCGTATTTTAGAGTTTTTAAAGACATGAAATCCAAAAAATAACATAGGTACGTGTATATCGGCTGTTAGATGTAACGATTCGGTAAAATCTACACCATTTGATAACAAAAAGACAACACTCTCTAAAATAAATTCCTGATTAACATTTTCAAATTTACTTTGTAACAAATAAAGTAATATCGAATTTTGGTTATGATCAAGTTCTTGAGTACTAAGTCCCAATTTAACCAGATCAACAATATATGATCGTGATAACGAATAGAGTTCTTTTCGTAATGATAAATGAACACCATCCTCAGGAATAATATTCAAAATATCAGCACAATCTTTATCTGGAAGATAACGTAATATCTTAAATACTAATGATTTAACGCTCACCGAGCTTTTCGAGAGCATTACCGCCTGAATTAAGGGTAATCCAACGTGACTGTCATCATAAAAAATAGTAGTTCCTAATAACGTTTTAACATAGCCAACTACAACATCTTTTTCCTTTGGCGTATGAGAAGTGTCAAGTGTATCGATAAAACGAGTTAATAATAACCGAAACTCTTTTAATTTAGGAATAATAAGTTCATACGTTCGTTTTTTATAATTATCTTGAATAAATGTTTGCGATAATATCGACTGACATTGCTTAAAGCATTGAGGATTGTCCATCAACTGAATAAGTTGCTTGATTGACTTAGATTTAGAAATCACTAATCGTTTTGATTGAGAGACTTTTACAACTAATTGTGATTCTTGATTTATTTTAGATTGTTGATATTGCTCTAAGCGTTTAATAATATGTTGATCTGCAAATACCGGTTGCTGCTTTAAATGGTCAACAATTCCACCCATTAAATAAAAATTTAAAAATGTTGACTGTGATGACTTTAATAAACGAGACAGATGTTGCAAGACAGCGTCTTGTTGATCTTTACGAAGATATTGAGCATGATTAATTTTGATAATGGTTAATTCACGATGAATATCGGCATAAACAGGTGATATTTGATCAGTACAATCCAAAATAGTCGCCAATAGTAATGGAAAATCATTCGCTACACTGCGAATGGCACGGAGTAATGTTTGGCGCGGGGTTTGAAAAAACAATTGAGGTAATCGATGATTAATAGACGATAATTGTTTTGATTCCATGTTATCAGTATCTAATAAAAAAGATATCCATCGATCAGACTTTAGATCAACAATTCGACAAAGAATCGATGCTATAATCGGTTTCTTTTGATGATAGTCAGAGCGTGATAACAATGATGTCCATTCGTTTAAACATTGATAGGCTTTAAGATAGTAGTCTGACTTAATTTCAACAGCCACTTGATCAAAATGATCTAGAAGATCAAAAAGCAGGTTTAATTGTTGTTTATTTAAAGATAACGACGTATCCGAAACACCGTAATGGCTTAAAAACATATTAATATCTAGTGGTAACGTTTTAAAAAATAAAAAACGATCGTCTGGATTACTAACTAAACGTGACATAAGGTGATTACACATTGGTTTTGGTAAGCGATAGCAAAAAGATATGGGGCCTTTATCAGTAACCGTTACCAATGAATGGTACCTGGTTTGATGATTATGTCCAGACCTAATAAAGTCGATCACTGACGCCAATGAATCGTATTGATCTGTGGTGGTTTCAAGCGAATCTATCGAGCTTAATTCAGGTAATACAGACGTAACCTTACTAGCAGATTTAACAATTAAATCTGGATGTAAACAAATATGATGTTTATCGAAAATAAAAAAAGCATTATCCAAATAGTGTTGAAATGTTGATTCAATATTCTTGTTATGCGATATGGTTCTATGTTTTGATTTATGTTCTAGTAAAAATGGAATATAACATGTTTGATCAGTAAACCCTAAGAACGAATATTCCAAATAAAAGTACCGCGCTTGTGACGATTGTCCTAAGTCTTTAATATGAACAATTTTACAATGTTGAGGAACTGGCACCTTCCCTCGATAACCAGAATAAATAGTTGGTGTTCGAGACTTTAATCGTTGAACCAGTTGATTATAGTCATCAACCGTTGCTTTTGTGGCTATTAAAAAAGCATCCTCAGCAAATCGTGCGATACGTTTAGTAATAGTCTGAAACGATAATACTTTAAATAGCATAAGTAATCCTTTGAAACATTAAAATAGATTACCTGGAAAATAAACAAAAATATTGTTATTGTCAATAATAAATAGTTTTTTTTACATCCTATCCCCTCCTAGAATATCTATAGCCGTATTGAAAATGCCAATCCCAAGTTCAACTGTATCGCCTACCACATTTGCTGTTAATGAAACAGCATCATTAACAGCACCAGATACAACCGCATCAACTACCTGAAAAAGATCTTTTGCTTCACATACTTTCCTATAGTATCTAGAATTCTACTAGCTTCTGCTATTCCAACATGTTCTTCAAGTAAGTTACCAATAAGTTGTAGTTCATGAGCATCCGTTAGTTCTTTAACACCCATACTAGATAATAAGTCCAGAACTGCAGATCGCCGTCCTTCCCTTAATTCCTCAAGTTTAATTTTAACAGTTCCTTGTTTAGTATCAATATTAATAAAGTCCATATTACCCCCCCTATGAACTATCCCGATTTAAAGTTTAAAAATACCCGAAGTTTTTTCTTTTTAAGATTATCCATTATCCCGTTCATTAAACGTTGAAACTTTCCAATTTTAGTTGGATCTATAGGCACTTTATTAAATGTTAATATCTTTTTAGTAGTATGATAACTATATTCATTAGACGAGCCATTAGATAAAATTTCTACCAACGAAAATGAATATATTCTTAACTTAAATAGATACTCTTTATTATCGACAGAATAAAGGTAAATAACCTCTTTTAATTTTTTGTTAGGTTTGTTGTACTTTTGACCCAATTCTTTAAAAATTGCTATAGATGCCTTTAAAGAAGACTTAACCGATTTATCTATCAACGCATTTTTAATAATAGCGTTTAGTGTTTTTGAACAGTTATCAACGTTAGTATTTTTAGCACGAACAAAATCAGAAAACGATTGATACTCTTTTTTAAATGTGCTTAAGAATAACCCTTTATTAAAAAACAGTGGTTGCTTCATCTTTAAATCTTTAAATTTCTTTTTAAGGTCTTTGGTAATTCTTTTATGCAAAAAATCAACCAACTCTTTTGTTGATTTTAATTCTATCTTAACCATAAATAAGTACCCTATATTTAGGGTTATACCCAGTTTAACTAAAAAACAAACATATTAATCTAACCAATAGCCAAATTCAATGTTTAACTAAACACATTTTAGGGTAAATATGAGTTTAGGGGGAGTATCATGGAAATAATATCAACAACGCACCTATCACATTTACAACACAACGCATTACTTGACTCCGAAAAACAATTAAACCAGCTGCATTCTGACAAAGTCACATCTATTGATCAATTTAATTTTGAATTTAAAAAAGTGATTTATCCATTTATTGATAGTACTAAATCTGATCATACTGAATTTTTTAATAAATCTAAACAAGATTCATTACAATTTAATTGTAAATTTTCTAAAGATAAGTTGATCTGTCGTTTATCTAAAAATGATAAAGTAATTCAATATGTATATAATTTTAAAAATTCACAATTAAAAATAAATAAAAAGGTTGTTCCATTTAAAAATTACAAACTATTTTGTGACCATATCACAATAATCTTAAAAAAAATTGCAGCACATAAAAGTTTATATCGTGAGTTGGAGCATTAATGGAAGGTATAATTCCAAACGTTATTAACGGTGTACTCGCTATGTCATCAACATCTACAGCAAGAGTAGATCCAAGTAAGACAAGGGCGTTAAGTCCTAATACTGCTATAACTAGAACTGCAAGTAAAACTGCTGGAAAATCGGAAAGTTTAAGTAACCGCTGTGCAACAACGACATCGGTTAATCAAGGCTCTGCTTCTCCACAAGATACAACCACCATTCAACAAGGATTTCAAGAACTAACCACAAAAAGCAGAGACGATTTAATTGAAAATGGGTCACCAAATCAAGCCAAATACAGTAAAGGTGCTACCGCCAATGAGTTAAAGACAAGATTTAATGCTTGTAGTGGCAATTTACATAAACAAGAATTTTGTAACCGAATGCAAGAATGTATCATTGGAATTGCATTTATGTTAGATGGAAATAGTGATACAACTGGATCTGCACCGCCAAGTGCATTAAGTGAAGGGCCTACAGACACACAGCAAACCTCTCAGGAAAATGAACTCCTTGCTAAATTACAAACTGCCGCAAAATCAGACAACCCAGACGAATTAAAAAATTTACTAAAAGAACTTAGACCTAAGTTACTACAAATTGCCAAGCAAAGCGACAAAGCAGGTATAAAACCTCCTACTAGTAAATGGGCCGCACAGTGGATAAGATGTATCGACAATGAAATAAAAACAGATTTTCAAGGAAAGTCATCCTCCACCGCAAGCATCAACACATCCCCACAGCAAAAGGTTTCCGAAATAAATCAAAATAGATTGAATAGTATAGAAGAAAAAAAAGCAAAAATGATCGAATTTTGTCAAAGCCATGAAAGTAATACTACTCTCCAAGCTCTTACACAAGAAATTGGGTTACATACCGACAATGATAGCTTATCCAAAATTATGATTGATATTATCAAAAATTTAGAAAAATGTAGTGACGAAGATAAGTTAAAACTACTTGATATTTCACCAAGTAATGAAACATTAATAGATTTTAAAATACAAGAACTTGCTGTTAAAGAAGAGCTAAGCAACGCTACTGATCTTAATGAAAAACAAAACATAAAACAAAATCTAGTAAGATTAAAATTATTAGGCGGACTTATAACCAAACATCATGAAATAAAACCAGCTATTGAGCTGCTTAATACAACGTCTAGTGAGTTTGCTGAGGATTCAATAGACTTACTAAATAAATTAGAAGCCGCTGTCAGTAACTTACCTTCGGAAATTAAAGATCTAATAGCTCAAAAAAAAAGTGAAGCATCAAAAACAATATTATTGACTAAGTTTAAAACAAATGCACAAGATGTAGCCACAAAAACAGCTATTATAAATGAAATGAAAAGTTCAAATGACAATAGTCTAGAAAATCAACTTTTAGACATAATTAAACAAGATATCAAAAATTACATTGATTTACAAAGCACAGCCTTTGAGACTGTACAGCCTCTTGTAGATGAATACGTAGAATATGTAAAATTATGTACAGATGAAAATAAAAAGATTATGTTATCATTGTTGGCTACTTTAAAACCTAATGACGAAAGTTCTCAGGAATTTAGTAATTGGAACAGTCTTAACGACAAATTTCAGCAACTAACACAACATAGTGAAACAAAATAAGAACCCGTTTCATTAGCTAAAAGAAATGATAATCTAGTATCCTAAGTCCTAACTGCAGATCAACAAGAAATAGACAATTTATTGGATCAAGTATTTGATGAAAATCACAAGATTAAAGGTAACGCTACTCTTAAACAAAAAAAAGACTTATTAACAAAACTTAATAAATTGGAAGGGAATCAATTCTCTGGACAATCAAAAGCATTAGAAAAATCGATAAAAATAGAACAAAATCAAATATTCAACGATTTTATAAATTCAATAGAAGAAAATGTTACATTATCAAATGATTTAGTAAATCAATACCAACTTCTAAAGAGTATGCCGGGCTTCAACCATGATACATTTATACTTGAACTAAAGCCGAAAGGTAATGATGAGAAGGCTTTAAGAAATTGGACTAAATTAGGTTTATTGGGCAACCTTTAATAAACGTAACTTTAACACCCCATTTTACACAAAACGAACAATTACCTTATGTTATGGGGATACCCTACCCTCTCAAACCCGTTACAACTTCATACAACGTTAACGGCTGTCGCTCGCCTAACCGTTTTAAACCGGCTAAATGGTCATCATGAATAGTTAACCCTATCTGGTTTAAAAAGACACTAATGGCATCTAATTTATACGCTAATCGCTTTTGATCACCCGATCGTAATACAATCGATTTCATGTCTTGAATAGTTTGCTCTCTGGCTTCTTTATTTGATAAACCAGCTCTTTGGTTTTCGTTATAAAAACGAGTATAAGGGATTCTTAACATGGGATTAAATCCGTCAGCAACCTGCCTCTCAAAAAAATAGTCCGGGCCTCCCTCAAAGGTTCTACTAATATATTGACGGTCAGGTACCGTCCCTCGAATATAACCACTTTGCCCTGGCTCATTTTGTAATATCTGGCCATAATCGATCGACGTACAGGTTTTTCCCTGCTTTGCAAATAATCGATTTTCAAATAACCAATTCCCCGGATTATTAAAGTCTGCATCACCCATTATCCAATGTAAGACCACATAATGTCGGATAAACGTATTTATGGGAATCGGTCGAGTTAATGATAATATATGGTCCGTTACATCGCCATAATCATTTAACGTTATCGAATTTAAGGCAAATTGTCGTGCCACAAACACCGGACGTTCCTTAACGGCAGCGACTAACTCTTTAGGCTTAAACGGGTTTAATACTTTTAACTTTTGTTGGTGAGTAACATACATCATCATATGCTTTAAGACCATTGTCCGCTCCTCACAAATTGTAGCTAAACAGGGTCCCGTAAACTCTCGGATACATTCTTCTAAATCCACAAATTTAAACAACCAATAATGACTTTGATTTTCCTTGGATTGTCCAATTAATATATTCGATAACCGAGAATATTGACCGCCTATCTCTAACCGATCATTCGGTAAACTGTCATAACTTAAATAATCGGACAAATGATCGCCGACCGTTAATTGCTGCTGAATTTGATTTTGATACTGATCTACTTCTTCTGTTTGGGTTGGCGCAGCGCCACCTTCATTAGTACAACCTAACAACTGTGATAACGGAACTACAGAAATGGTTTTTGGATCAGCAGGTGGAGGTGTCATATCCGAAAAGCCATATAAATTCCACATAAATTCAAAAGCCTGGCGCATATCTGCTTTTTGGCGAGTAATAATTGATCGATGTCGAATAGAAGAACCTAGCGATAAACGATTAAGAGAATTCAGTACCTGATTACTTTTTTGCTGAGCAACAG
Source organism: Candidatus Marinamargulisbacteria bacterium SCGC AG-410-N11 (assembly GCA_003265895.1). Lineage (GTDB taxonomy): Bacteria > Margulisbacteria > Marinamargulisbacteria > AG-410-N11 > AG-410-N11. Next base: position 8,615 of record QFBS01000021.1, read on the forward strand.
GTCTTACCATCCCATTAAAAAACTGGAACCCCAGCGACTGATTAGAACGTAAAAGATGATTAACTGTGTTCATGTAAACCCCTTGCTATTTAAATTTGGAAAAACCGCTATTATGATTGTGCTTAAGTTTTAGGTAAGTGTCAATGGAACTTACTTGAATAATGATAATTAGCTCATAATCTCGCGTAAAAAAATCGATGATTAAATTCATGAAGCAATTATGATATAGTATTCTCCCATGAAAAAAAAACTAATTTCTCAAAAACTTAAAAACATTATAACGTTTACAAAGATAACGCTTAATAGAACTAAAAGAGTATCTCAAGACCATCCTTTACATCCTAAACAATCGTTACAACAAACTATCTCCCAAGTACTAATAGAATTAAAAAAACCAAGTATGAATCCCATAACCCGCTGCCAATTTGCCGAATATTTAGAAAAACTCGGTATCGTAATTACCGGAAATTTAAATCCCCAAAATAAACCTTTTAATCCACATAAATGTTTTTCCATTACTAATTTACTATCATTAAAAAAAGGACGTATCACCGCAGCTAAGGATGCCATGATTCGTAACCAAAGTGTTCAATTTGGGCACTTTTTAAAGAGAAATAAAATTGTTGCTCGGCTAGTGTTTCTGATTACGTTACAACCCAACCCAGACCATCCACAAAAACAATGGATCTCACAGTCCATTAGTATCGCTGGCGATAATATCAAAACAGTGTCCGCTAGCCGATTATCTGACCAATTTCATGGCCATTCCGAAGACGCGTTTTTAGATTATTTATCCACACACTATTCAACCATTACACAAAAACTTAAACGAACATTACAAAAAAACTACCCCCATCAAAAAGCCAAGGTATCTGGTATTATTGTTCAGTTATCATCAACCTACAAAGCTTGTGATCACTGTCATACAAAACTAAAAAATCAGTTACTATCTGCCAATACTGACATTCAAACAAAGATCAAACGTAGTTTAGTAGCTGCCAATATCAACGTCCCAAAAAATAATAAACCCATTAAATGGACGGTAATGTATCGATATGACGTAGCTCCGCTGTCATCTAAATCTCATAATAGTTACGAGTTACCCACCATAGATACAACGCTACGAACCATGAAAAATCCAAGCTATTCGCTGTTTAGTGCCGGGGTATTTATGCAACATATCCACAACCCCTTACTCGAATTTACCCCCATTAAGAATATGACTCTATTTTTAAGTGGAAAAGCAGATGAAGATACCACCGATTACAAACAAGCATTAATCCGTACGCTATTACCACGCAGTATCGACAAAACATCACTACAAACAGCGACCAGTGAATGGTTTCATATCCGAACCGACGACAAATTAGAAGAAAAAATACCCTGCAGCATTTGCGAAACTCCTATTATTTACCCGTTTATCATTAAAAACCAATATAAATTAAAGCATGACCATCAAGATAACGAGCTCATCATCGGCAGTAAATGTGTTAAGCGTTTTGATAGCAAAGAAATGGAAGACCTAACACCAGAAGAACGAGAGGAGTACATTAAACATCGAGAATCTCCCACCTACTTAAAACAACTCAGCTTTTTACGATTAATGATGGCTTCTCATCCAAATCTAGCTAGTATAGTCAATCATTACGAAATGCATCACAAGCTCAAATTATCAGATATTAAAGTACTGGCCACTGTTCATAACCCATCGAGCCATGGCGCGATCAAAAAATTTAAGAATACAATATCAACAACCGAATTAGAAAGCATCACAACCTCTCAATATCATTTAATTAAAGGTTGGTTAACGCCCCATCAAAATCGTTACATCAAACAACATCTTTTTTTTACAAAACCCAACCCCAAATTATCAGATCCCCAAATAAAAATTTTAAATCAAATTAAAAACTATTGGAAAAAACACGGGCAATTACGTTACCAAGACATTATCTGGCTCGATCAACATAACCCTAATCCAACATTGCAACCCACATTTGATATTAGTAATCTCGAGCAATTAATGTTAACCCAAGCTAATACAAAACGAGTCAGTAAATGGATCAATAAAACGGATACAAAAAATATTAATCAGAAAAAAAATGATCTTATATCTCAACGCGAGCAATTATTATCAAATCTAGATTTATCAAATAAAAACACTCGCTATAAAACACAATTTACTAAGCAATTCAAAAAAAGAAAACCATTTTCTTTAAAACAATTCAATCAAATTATTCAAGGCTGTAACTATATCAAAGATAAATACCATTGGAAAAAAGTCGCCTCATATTTAAGCGTTACTGTAAAACCCGAACACAAATCGAACTTAAATAGTAAACAAATTCATACTATATTTAAATATGTTTCAATTGAAAATCAAAAAGAAATAAAAAAATGGGTAGAATTAGTAACCGTCCCATTTAAACACAACGATCAGTTCAAAAAAGCAATGAAACAGAACTGTGCTTATATTGAAAAAGATTCTTGGTTAATTAAAAAAAGTGATCGTGGCTACTATAACCAGTTTTATCGATCATTAACCAATCAAAAAACACCCAATAAACGAAGCCGCCAAACCAAACAAACACCCATGACTCGGCCAACAAAACGTCAAAAGCGATAATTCATAAAAGGCTATCAGAAAAAATTCTAACCCCAATATTTTTTTGACATAATAACATTATCCCATTGCATAAACTATACATAACAAATAACTCGCTAACAACAAAACAATCATAACCTTTTCATCACCTCAAACTTAACCATATGATTACAAACATAACCCAACGCATATAAATAAATGCTTTTCTAAACCTTTTTTCTAATTGTTCAAATATGATAAAGGAAGGTTTGATGAAACCAACCTATAAACGCCTTCTCCTTTAGAAATAACGGCATATAAATTTTGATTTAACACTAGCGGTTGTTGTGTTAATGGATGACATTTTTTAACTAACTGTTGATACGTATGTCTTGATATCATATCGTAATGACCAAGTAATAATTTCTTCTTTAGGTTAACATCATCAAATCGAGATAACGCTTGGTGAGAGGCACGAAACATTATAAAGAAAAAATGGTCATTTTTAAAATCAATTTCAGTCTCTGTTACTAAATCATAGGGTTTAGAGTTAACCCATTTAGGAATATCAATGTCTTTGGTTAGCTTTGGAGCATTTATATCTAGTGTAAACTCAGAATGTGATAATTGACGAACAAAAACCATAGACGAGAAAAACAAAAACATAAACATTATAGGGTCACTAAACAAATAATAAACAAAGTCGATGCCATCCCCTTTTAACGTTTGGGATAAAAAGCTTATTAAGATACAAGTATTAATAAATGACACACAATTATTTAACGATTCGTCATCTAAAATACATGACTCTTTTTTTACATCAATTGAAACTTCATAAAAAGCCATTATTTTATACATATTTAATAAACCTATACCCTAATTTATTTTTTTATATTGAAATATTTAGACGATATATAAAACTCTAAAGCGTTTTTAGTTATGCTTAATAATCTTTTAATAACACCTAGTTATATTGTCAGAATATATAAAAAAAATCATATTTTGGCAATATAAAATCATATCCCTTTCATCACACAAGAGCTAACTATCAAGATACAGGCGCAAGGAATCTAAACTAATCGACTACGATGTGGGTAAGCATCAACATATAAACATAAAATCAATAAAAAATTTCAAAATCTGATGTTGCTACCTTTAAGACTAAATTAATTACCCTCACAATAGTAGATCCATAAATAGTCTCAGATCATAAACCATGTATAAACTACATATTTTAAACATATACAGCATAGAAAATATTAATAGCAAAAATGTTTCATATCTTAGCTGATAACCATAATAAACATTGAAAAAATACAACGATTAATCAATAATAATAGCCATGGAAACAGAAACCTTTCATTTAGAAGATAATGATTACATCGAATTAAGTAAGTTACTCAAACTATGCGTTGTGGTACCATCTGGCGGTCATGCCAAACAGTTAATTGCAAATAATCAGGTTTTAGTTAACCAGCAACCAGAAACACGTAAAAAGTGTAAAATTACGGCAGATATGGTTATTGAAATCCCCAGTTTAAATCAAAAGATAATTGTAAAAAAATAATTTCAGTATTTTCACCTCCGCTACATTACAAATTAACTATTGAATTTTTTCATCTTTCTTATTAGGTTATAGGCATGTTAAAACAGATTGCATTTCAAAATAAGATAACCATTAATGAAAAAAATCTTTTAGATATTTTTTATAAAAACGGGTATTTTAAAGAGATTATAACGTCCTGCAATATTTTATCTGGGGGAACTAAAATTAAATTTACATACAAAGACTTTATTTCACCTAATATTTTAGAAATTAAGTTAAACCAATTTAATATCCGTGGTTTATTTGCAAAACAAGAAATCCCAGCAAAAAAAATTATAGGATTATATACAGGAGACTTAACATATTTAGAAGAAGGGCTAGATAGCACCCTAACTATCGACGTTAAAAAAGAACAAAGCAAACTAAAAAAGAAAAGAAAACGAGAAATCTATTACGATCAGTATGATCTAGAAATGCAATATGGTTGCGACATTATAGAAAAAGGGAATCCATCTAAACGACAACGCAGTAGCTCGCCACAAGACGAAACAAAAAAATTATATTATATAGATGGCTTTTCTCCCAAATTTAAAACCCATTCTGTTGGCCAACTCAACTCAGACAAAAGTCTTAAATATGCCGCGTTTGGACATAAACACTATTGGAATCAGCCAGGAATCTTAAGTTTTATTAATACAGATATAAGACCGTCTCCCAAATTTAATGTTAAATTTTTACCCGTTGAAATCCCCATAGATAGTTCCATGAAAATAAAAAAAATAAATTTAATTTACAGTACATCAAAAATTCCAGCCAATTCAGAGTTATTTTTAGACTATGGTCCAGATTATATAAGTGCACTTCGGTCCGCCATAAACAAAAAAAAGAAAAAACAACTGGACATCCATCAACATTCAACCAGAGAATATAATGCCTATCAAAACTTCTTAAATAAGAAACCTAATCCATATAAATTGATTTACCCAAAAGAACTAGTTTGTACAAGTAAACAAAAAAAGCTACTGTTTATTGAACAACAAAAAAGTAATATCATTTTTCTAAACCAAAAACTTAACTGTTATATTGATAACTTAACCACATGGCTAGACATTATAGACCAACCTTCAGAGATACAAAAAACGACACTATCAAATTTAATTTCAGAAATAAAAACAGATACAAAGCTGTTTTTTATGTCATGTTATCAAATAGACCCTATCCAGTATCTACAAAAAGTATGCTCCAATGAATCACTTAATTCAGATAATGGAAAAATATTACTATATGCCTTTTTACAAATCCCTAAATTTGAACATACCATAACCGCTATGATTGTTAAGTCAGACCTATTTAGGGAGTACATCACTACTAAAATAAATGCTAACAAAGAAGACTATCTCGATTTAGTTGCACTCTGTAAAGATCCAAATCAAATTGATACCAATCGCATACTATCTCAAACCACATCCATGGATGTTATTATGACTGGTCTAAGAAATAAATTTACACAACCCCAATTATCATATTCTCAACATGAAAAGATAAAGAAATTAATTACAACAAAGTTAAAAAGCACATTAAGTGATAATAGCGACTATGATACGATAAAAAATAAGCTTAAAAGAATCCCTATAAGTTTAAATAAAAAAGATCGTACAGACACCATACATGAACTTAATAATATAATACAAAATATCGATTCAACCAATAATATCGAAACCTGTTTAAACAATCTAAATAATGAACTAATCCGTCATTCCAAAAATTTTATATTACACTTTTTAATTGAAGATAGTGTAGAACTAGAAAAAAATCTAAGTTTAATTAGCAAATTACTACCATCACATCATCTAAGTCACCATTATAAAATGGTAAACCAAATTCTAAGTTTATTAAATTATCAAACAAAAGACCTTTCTGATATTGAATTTGAAAAATCCGCTCTACACGTTATTAATAAATGCTTAAAATGTAATAATAAAACAATAACTACAGATGCCATCAATAAGCTATATCAGTTAAAATCCCAAAATAAAGTATCGATTACCAACAATTACTCTCTTTTAGTAATTTTAGCAAATAATATCTCTAAATATGAAAAAAACCATCCATTATTACAAAAAATTTTCTGGCTAATATCAACAATAGATCCCATTAACGAAGAAGATTCAAAATATATGCAACTAAAATTAACAGAAAGTACGTTATCTAATCTTATTTTTTTATACCTTAAAGAAACAAATACTACAATTAAGACATTGCTATTTAATTTACTCTCAGAACAACAAAATCTTGCACAATCAAAATATGCGTCAATAATTTTCAATGAAAAATTAACAAAAATCTGTCAACAAACAATAACATCACAATCACTAATAACAATACAAAAATTATTATCTGAAAAAAAAGTTGATCATCAACACTTAACTACAAAAAAACAGATACTAACCCTATCATCAAATAATATAGCTAATTTAATTAGAAAAGAACATAATTCAGAAACAAAAAAACAAATTATATTAGCTTATTTAAAAATAACATTTCAATTATTAGACAATAAAATATTATCATCACTAAACCACTTATTAGACCCAAATCGTATCGAAGATCAACAATTACTAGTACCGTTATATCTTAATAGTTTTAATGATCTAACCAATACCCAACAATCTAAAATCATAAAATTATTTGATCAATTAAATCTATTTAAAAATAGCAACGATTCTCTTACTGTAGATCAAGTAACAAGTCTAATATCATTACTGGATAAAGTTGAAGATTCTTTAAAAAACAACTTAATTCAATATTTACATAACCAACCTAATACATTTAAGTCACCCCAAGCAGGGTTATATGTTAATCAGTATCTCTTAACAGTTAATAATCCTGATATCAACACAATTTATTTTATAAATAACCACATTAACCGAGCTAATATCAATTTTGATATCATATTTAACAAATTTCCTAAACAGCAAAGTATATTAACATTAATAGTTAGTCTATCTTCTAAGAACTTACAACAAAACCTATTCAAAATAATTTTAAACATTATCGATAAGTTATTAGAACATAATGCTTCATTTAAAGTCGAAGAAATATTAGATATTAACAGTTTAAGAGCGTTGGTAAAACAATTTCAGACCTTTTCACATTTAAATCAATATATTAAAGATTATTAAAGATAATAGCTAACGGTTATTGGTTATACAATGAATTAAAAAATTCGTCAGTCAAAGGCTTTGTAATGGTACCAGAATTTAAGATTTTAAAAAAGAATCCAACAAATCAGGGTTTTCCTCAAAGAAAAAGTATTGTAATAATAATATTTTCGCACTTAGTTGTTTTGATGTATTTTTCGAGCGACCACTACTAAATAAACTGCTTTCAAAATTAGTTAAAAAGTTATAGTAATTTTTAGCCGCTTCTAATTTTTGGCCTCTTGATATCTCATGGTTTGAGTCTGGATCGTTATCAAAAATACTGTCTAGTTCCCTTTGTATGACTGATGATTCTACATCTATATTTTGAAAAACAGCTAAAAAAGAAGCTATATTGCGCCTCGTTTCTGCTGAGCCTTCAATTCTTTCAATATGTTGTCTCAAATCCATTGGTGATTTTAATTCCTCCCAGTTACTATTAAAATCCTTTTCATGGTTAGGATTTTCTTCTTTCCAATTGTTAGGAATTTCACCTAGAATTTTTTGATTTAATTGATAAAACCATACACATCGCTGTAGCTCATCATCAAATGTATCGATGTTATAGTCACCTTTAGACTCGCTTACTGCTTTAGACTCGCTTACTGATGGATTTTGAGATAGCTCAACTAAAAATGGGACCTGCTCTTCAGCAATAAGACCTCGTTTTGAATAAACGCCTATTATCTTTTGTTTACAAAGTAATTCAAATCCCTCGAATTCAAAATGGTCGTTTAAACTATCAGGATCAACAGGCGTCCTAAATGAAGAATTAATCTCAGATTCAATTTGATCTTTTAATGCTTGTTTAAATGAAGATTGCAATTGTTCAAAATGAAACAGACAGTCTGCAAAGGTGTACTTATTTGTTGGTAAAGCCTCTATAAACGAATATACTTGTCTAATAAAATTTTGCTTTAATTGTTGATGTCGAAGACTCTCCTTTAACTGATCAACCGAAGAATCAATAGTACTAGGATCTAATGAACTTAAACTAGTATCTAACATATCTGCATCTATATCCCCCCCTTGAAGAGAGTTATACGTTAATATAAATGATTTGAGTTGATCTGAAGATGATTTGAGTTGATCTAAAGATGAAGGTTTATCAAACAAAGTAATCAATTGATTAATCGTGTCTAAGGATTCAATTTGCGTTATTTGTTGAATATAGTTATTAACGTCATCGTTAAAAGTATCTTCAGACGATTGCTTGCCGTCTGATACCTCACCTGATTCAGAACGTTGAACAGTCAACTCTGGGTCACCGAAGGAATAAAGATTCCTTAAGGTTTCCTGATTAGGCGCTTCAAATAAATCTATTAATTCATGGAAATATTCTATTAAATAAGAATTCGTTGATATCAATTCAGAAAATCTTTCTACAAATGGAACTAATTGTTCCATCGCTAGCTGTTCTTTTCTATTTTTAAACTGAATCAAAAAGTCTGAATCTAAAAAATTAAGATCTAGAAACTCTGGTATAAAATCTGGTAAAGGTTGGCTGAGATATTCAGTAAATAGTGATAACTTAGAAGAAATATAAACTGAATAATCCTTACTTTCATCATCTAAAGAAAGATCAAAAGTAGGAGATAGTATTAAGTCTAACTTTTCTTGTTTTATTCTTTTTAATTTTTGTGAGAATTTTTCCTCTAATAGTCTCAATTTAGAACTAAAAACATCATAAAAAGTCTGCTGTTCATCCTGAGAAAAATCGGAATTTTTTGCCAAAGACCGGGAAAATTCAAGTTTAATTTTTTTAATAGAATCCGCTAAATGCTGATCATTACAAATACAACTCATTAAAAATTCATCTTGTTCAAATATGGATTGTAATTTACCCATATGACCCTCAATGGCAATTCTTTGAGACTGTAGTAATGCGTTTTGTTCCTTTTGTAGAGCGTCTAACCTTTTTTGCTCAATAGTTTGATTTAACAATGTTTTAAATTGTGTAAATTTATATTCAACCCTATCTAAATGGTCGTTAACAAGATAAGTAATACGATCTGATAGACCTAGAAAAACATTTAAGTTTGGTTGTGATTCGTTATACGCTTTATATAGATCCTGCTCTGCAATATGTTTAAGATCTTCGATGGATAGTGTTCTAAACTTGCTCTTTAAGTTTTTAAAACCCTCATCAAACTCAGAATTCAAATGTTTTATTTTCTTCTCTATAAAATTGGAAGCTCTTTCTTTTAACGAATTGAGTGTCTGATTAACAGTACGCTTTATATTTTTTAATCTTTTAAGCAAATCTTGATCAGGCTCATGTTGACTTTGTTTTCTAGAGGCGTTTTTAATACGAGTTCGAAGACCATCAATTTCCGAACTAAAGTCTTTATCAAAACCAAAAATATCATTCAAATGCTCTATATTTTCAGGATCTAATTCCTGAAGTCGAGACTCAAAATTTTGTTCTAAGTAATTAATAGAATTCCCAATATCTGCTAAATCCGACCCTTCGTTAAACAGTAACTGAATATCATCTATTAAAGTTTCCAATTCTTGTAAAATATCATTATTATTCGTCGCTCGTTTTAATATCTTTAAATTTTGACCCGTAACTAAACCAATAAGATCTATTTCATCTGACTTACCTTCAACGTCATCTACAGAATTTGGACTACGTCTCCCTTCAGGAGTTTTTAAAAAAGTCTGTAATTGAGTCAATAATTGTATATTGGTCTCTAAATCTTTTAAGCTCAATTCATCTCGATTAGGTAGAAAATCATTAATAATCTTTAACGCTTGTTGATTAAGGAACTCTTGTTCTTGCTTAAGTAACGCTTCTGGTTCTCTCTTAAGATCTACTCTTTTCGCTCTAAATAACGTTTGAATTTTTGTTGCAGCTAAATTTAATTTCTTTTGATTTTGATTTTCAGCCTCTTGTTTTATTGATTCACATAAATCAAATATTTTATTATGTAATGTTCCACATTGTTTTAACACATTACTAGCGTTTTGACGAGTTAAATTACCACGTTGTATTTGGATAACCTCGTTAAATAAACCAACTATTTCAGTTGCGAATCTCACAATATGATCCGCTTGCCCTCTAGCTAATAAATTCGTTAAAGTCGTTAATAATTGGTCATTAGTAAGTACAGTCTCTTTATCATTATGCCTAACACCATCATCAAGATCATCAATTACATCGTCTATTTTATTGTCAACACTATCAGGTTTGTTTTCAGAAGAACTGCTTTTTTGTTCAGATGTAGACCTTTCAAATTCATCTAAAAAAGATTGTATATCCGATAAGTCAAATTGTAATCCTTCCTTTAAAGGAATCAAATCTTTAACCTCACACAACTGTAGTTTTAAATTATTTATTTGTTTATAAATATTTGTTCTAGCTTCTTCCCTTAAGAGTGCTTGCTGAACCTGTTGTGACTTTTTTTGCTTAGCCTTTGTTAACTCTTTTTGACGAACTTGATGTCCGCGATCATGTCTTTGAACTTCCCTATTTTGCGCTTTTAATTCATCTAGTTTAATCTGATATTTTGTTAATAAAGATTTTTTAATTTGGTTATATTCAACAATAAATTGAGCTTTAATATGTTGATCAGTGATAACTAAATCTGAACGCATTGAATTCAATTTGTCTATCATGTCTTCATATTTTTTTATTGACATGTCTTCCGATAGTGATTTTCCTCCGGGCGTAAAAAACTTTATTTCTGACTCTCTTTTTAGCTTCTTAATTGCTGAAAAACATGTTTCAGCTTCTTCTAATTTACTATGAAAATCTTGGGCAGATTGGCGCATTAAATAGACCTTAAGCTTTTGATTAAATCTTAATTCATGGTTTACCAAAATCGCTTTTTTTAAATTAGTTTCTGCTTGATTCAATAATGCCGGAGGCCCTATTGAACCTTTAAAACGGGATACGTCATAACCACTAAATTGAATATGAGACAAGTGTGATTTCAAGCGCTTTTTAATACTTTGTTCTAATTGTGATTTTTTTGTTACTACGATATTATTTAATTTGCCTAATTCAGATTGTAACTTTGTATTAAATGATATGTCTTCTATTTGTTGATTAATTTGACCAGTTAAAAATTGATTACTTTTTTCAACTATAGACCATACGATATCCTCTGCTTCTCTTTTTTCACTAGAAAGCTTAGCAAGCTTATCTTGAATTGTTGTAATCTGTTCTAAAGTTGATTGTTTAGAAGCTCTTTTTAAATCAATTACATCTTGATTTGAAAAAAACTGTTTTAAAAGAATTTCCTGCTTTTGTTTGTATCGATTCATTTCTATCTCTAAATTAGGTAAGTTTTTTTCTAACTTTCTCTGATTTGGACGTTTTAATAATTCACGATCTGGCACAAAACTATTAAGAACGGCTGCACTAGGTACAGCCCTTTGGTCTAGAACAGAGGTTAAATGTCCCATAATCTGTTTCTTTTTTAACAAAGAAATCACAGCATGCTCTAACATTAATAACTCAGGACCCTGTTTAGATCTAGATTCGTCTTTAATAACTTGTATAAGACTAGATTTGAATTTTGTAGGTGTTGATTGATCAATTTTATCTAAAGCTGAATCACTTAACAAGTCTATGGCCATTTTCATATAAACATATGATTCTTTAAATAGATGTCTAGTTTTTAAAACATCTAGACGTCTCTTAAGCGTTTCACGACGTAACGTTAATTTTTCTTTCATAAAAATAAGAGAATTAATCGATTGATCTAAATCGATAACTACATTAGGATTACTTTCAAAACTAGACAGAATTTGCCTTGCTCTATAATTAATTTGAGATCGTTTACTTCTTACAACTTTTTGTATTTGTATCGCTGACTTATTCTGAACGATTGTATTGTTAATTTGCAAATTCATGTCATGACATGATTTAAACATTGTTTTAAATTTAATGGATGCTTGATCTAAGCGTTGTGCTAGTTGACGTAATTCTTTATTCTTCTGATGTTGAGATTCTGTTATTAAGATTTCCTTATTACTTACAAGTTCATTTAAATGTTTAAAATTAGATGAAAATTGATTAAATTCATCCTTAGGATACTCTTGAATCAATTGTAATAATTGGGGTTGGCTCTGTGTTATTAATTGATTTCGAATCGCATCCAGGGCCCTCTTATTGTTTGAATTTGAGTTTACCTGAGCAAATATATCGTCAAGTTCACGGTTTTTGTTGATTAATCGACTTTGTAAACGCTCTAATTCAAATAACGCTTGCTCTGCAACGCTTTTAGAATCTGTTAGCAAACCATTAAGGTTTTCATAAAATCTTAAAAAATGTTCCTCTACATCATCTATTTTTTCACAAAATTTCGTAAACTTTTCTTGAATATCGTTACTAAAACCCTGTGAACAGCTGTCAATCAAAGACCTTGCTTCTTCAGTTAATTCAACTAAAAAAGGAACTTCTCCAACCCTTTGTATTAGTTCATCAATATAACTTAAACCAACATGTAAGGTTAAATAGTTCTCATGTTGATCAACTATATTAAAAAATGAATCACAGTTAATATCTTCACTAGAATCAGCCTGTAAAGCCTCTAAATAACCATCACATTCAGATTTTAACTGGTTTATAATATCAACCTGGCGAGAACGAAAAGGATCTTGATCTTGTTTAGCTTCTAGTTTAGCTTCTAGTTCAAATTCCACTAGCCTTCGTAATGTATCTTGACAACCTTTTAAACGTTCAAAGGTATCTAATTTAGGTTCTATTAGATCAATTAATTTTTCACATGTTGTTAATGACCCTTTAATTGATTCATAATCTGAACCCCTTTTTAATTCATCATATGACGATTTAAACGTAGTAAATAAAGAATCAGTCATGTAAGAATCGAAATCCTTTTGAAATTTAACCACGGTGTTTATTTTTTTAAAAAAATCTTTAAGGTCAGTTAATTTTGTCATTTGATTTTTTAGCACTATTTCACCCGGAGATTCAATCAAACAAGCCCTTATTCTAATAGCTTCTGGAGTTGTAATATTTAAATCAAGTTTCTTTGCCTCTTCTAAAACTTGTCTCATTAATTCAAACCGATTATTTACTTGCGACAAATCAATAGTAGATTCACTTTTTATTGTTTCAAGTTCGTCACTAAACAATGTTTTTATAGTTGAACAAAAAGAAGGATCTTCCGAAGAGAAATCACCTAAGTTGGCAATCCATTCATCAATTTTAGAACATTTCAAATGAAGAAAATGTTGTAAAATCTCCTTATTTACTCGACCTTGTTGACCCTTAATTTCGTTATGTTCGTCTTTCTCTAACTTCCATACATCATAGTCATTTAAAGCCTCTTTCAACCTGCCTATTTGTTGCGCCAATTCAGTATCTAAGTCTTCCAATGAACTATTAGTTATACACTCATAACCGTCTTTATAAACTTTAAAAATAGTATTCCACTTTTCTTTTTTTTCTCCTTGTTGGTTATCAACAAATAATGCAAAAGAATCTAAGTCATCCACTTGTATTAGGTTGAAGGCGGTATCCTGAAAACTAGCTAGTTTTTCTTGTTTTACATCATACTCAATCGCTTCCAATAAATCTAAAACCTGATCTAAGTTTTTATGATACTGTGTAATAAAGGCGTTATCTGATTGATTTACTAAATTCTCTAATTGTTCAATTAAAGTCATCAATTGTTGAGACGATTCCGTATTTAAATCATCAAGGTTATATTTTGAAAACTGACTTTCTTGACAATACAAGTTAAATAGTTGTTGCTGAGTTAGTTTTATAAGTTCTGTTGTAATGTCATTTAAATTTTCTAACTGAGAGATTTTAATCTTAGCATTTGGTGACAATGTATTACAAATACAACTAAGAATCTCTTGTTTGTTATCTGGAGAAATACGATTTATTGAGTCTAATAGAGACACACATTTTTCTTTATCACACCTCCGCAAAGCATCCGCCACGTTGGTTAACGACTGTTGATTCGTTCTTGATACAAAGCCTCTATAAACGCGTTGTATATCACGTGCCGATTTTGTTTCTCGGTCTAATTTTCTGACTCTTTCTCTGACTCTTTTTCTGGCTCTATTACCTCTAAACATTTTCTGAATAATTGTAGCGGGCTTTTGCTCGCTTTGATCGTATTGACCCGGTTGATCTCTGACCGTGTTAATCGGAGGAGGTGGATTATCCCCCCCCCTAGCCACCGGTGTTGGCGGTTTATTAAGATTTGCAATAGACTCAAATAGATTGGTATTGTTCGACTCTTCATAATTAAGAACAGCCAGCCATTGCTTTGCCCAATGTTGAGGGTTTGTATCTCCACATGATAATGTTGATCCCCGCGAACCAGTAAATGCTTGATCTATTTTTTCTAAAAATCCTTTAATCTTATTAAATTGCCGTTCAACGTCACTGTTATTCTTAGCATTTTTCAATGCAATCATTAATTCCTGTCCATTAACAGCCGAACCATTGTCCAACCCAAGTTCAACATAAAAGGCCTCAATACCCAAGCAACAGTCTAACATTCGAACCATTAATTCTTTTGTTTTATTGTTGGAATTTTTCGCTGCTGTAAGCCAATGATTTTTTAAGTCAGCATCTTGAAATTCTTTAACTAACTTACTTTGTCTAGGAATCACAGATCCAGAGGATTTTGGTTTTTCTCCCTCTATAAAAGTGATAACATCCTCTCCTGTACACTTAGAAAATTCATTCCGGATATCTTCAGGGGTTGATCGACGACTCTCTACACTGAGATGTTGATCTAATTTAGTTAATAAATTAGACGCTACTTGAGACACCCCTTTTTGATTAGGGGTTGAGAGATTATTTTTTGAACGTCTTATTTTTTCCCCAGAAGATCCATGAACTTTTCCGTTCATAATACACCACCTTTATAGTTCTTCTTTTAAAAACTTCCCAAAAACAACGTATCTCAAACATATTTTTAATCAAAAAGAATTGGAACAAAAATCCAAATCATTTATACTAGGACCATGAAAAAAAAGAACCCGCCACTACATAAAAATCAAATTCTCGATATAACCATATCCTCGTTAGGACCTAAAGGAGACGGTATTGCCTTTATTGGTACCAAAAAAGTTATTATTCCTAATACACTACCTAACGAGCGCGTTACGATTAAATTAATCAAACTCAAGCGCCATCACATCTACGCAAAGTGTCTACAAATAAAACAACCTAGTCCACACCGACAAGAGCCAGTATGTCCAGTAAGTTCCCAATGTGGCGGTTGTGAGTCGCTTCATGTTACAATCCCACACCAACTACATTTAAAGTGGCAATCACTGTTACAGAAAAAAAACACGTTTCCTAGTTTAACCGCGATTACACTAAAACCGATTATGGCTGCAGAAAAACCCTTATTTTATCGAAATAAGGCACAGTTTATTGTAAAAAAAAATAGCGACTCGGATATAGCAATAGGTCTATACGCCAAACATTCGCACCGAGTGATTAATATCGACCAATGTTATATCCAACATCCATTAATCAATCAAACGTTAACCGTAATTAAACAATGGCTACATACAACTAATCTGTCGTTTTACAATGAAGATACCCATAACGGCCTTATAAGACATATCGTTATCCGAGTTGCGCCAGCTACAAAGCAAGTTATGGTTGCCGTAGTCAGTACAAAAAAGATAGCATTAACATGCTTGATTAAACAGTTAGAAGAACAGTTGTTTATAACCAGTATTTTATTAAATATAAATCCAGATCAAACCGATACAATTTTAGGACATGACACGCATTGTATATGGGGAAAACCCACGATTACAGACCAAGTAGGAACAATCAAAACAAATCTATCGTTACAATCCTTTGCTCAATCTAATGCATATCAAACCAATCATTTATACAATCTAATTCGATATTTAGCCAAAAAAACACCAAAAGCTAGGTTATGGGATTTGTATACGGGTGTAGGTACTATTGGTCTACAATTAACCGCTATATTTGAGCACGTGATAGGCATCGACGAATCGGATAGTGCGATTGCAAATGCCAAACAAAATGCGATATTAAATAAAAAAGAAAATATTACGTTTATCCGAGACGATGTCACGCAATATATTAAAAAAGAAACGATTAAAGATACAGACACGGTGATTATTGACCCACCCCGTAAAGGGTGCGGGCCAGCCTTTATCGAATTAGTTACACGATATCAACCCAGTGCCATTATTTACGTTAGTTGTAATCCAAATACATTATGGCCAGAGCTTAATGAGTTTATAACGAAAGGTTATGATTGTCATAATGTATATCCAGTTGATATGTTCCCCCAAACAAATCATATAGAATGTGTAACCTTACTAACAAGAGCTACTGTGATTAAATAAGTATTGAAAAAAAAGTAACTTTTGATTATATTCTTGAAATATTCTAGTAAACGAGACGTTAATGAAAAAGATCCATGCATTAAAAAAAGAAAAGTTTATATCAAATTTAACAAATCGAATCAAAGAAAAGTTCCCAGAAAGCTATCAAAGTTTGGGGTGCCAGCTACTAGGAGTGCCGAAAGAGTATTATGATAGATATAAAGAATTAAAAGATCGTAATTTATTAAAAAAATTAGATAAGCATATTCAAAATTACCAAAAAACAGATTTCCTAGACCCTAATAGCTTTTTAGCAACTGAAGCCTATAAAAGCCCGACAAAGTCACAAAAAAGACAACGAGATCCCCAAAAAAACACAAATAAAATCAAAAAAAAGCCAAAGAAAAATTAAACAAAAAGTCCACTACAAGCACATCCCTTATTAACCCTTCTTCAATAATAAAAGCCAAGCCC
>QFBS01000022.1 GCA_003265895.1 Candidatus Marinamargulisbacteria bacterium SCGC AG-410-N11
ACATTAAAGCGAGCTTTTTTAGAATATGGACCAACAGAAACACTACCTTCATTATAATAAATAATATTATTATCAATAGACCATTGATATGGCGTTGCTAAAACAACATAATTTTTTGGAGCTAAGGTTCCAACAAGCGATGTCCCGTCATTCCAGATAGTTCCAGGCAGTGGGTTATCATAACTATGGTACCAACCCACTCGAAATCCTTCATTTAAGACCAGCTGTTCAGTGGTATTTGTTGTACCGATTCCTATAAATCCATTTCTGCTTACCATTAATAAAGAATTTCCTGTCGAGCTAGTCATCATAAATGGATGAGACCCTTTAATATGTAGTTGTGCTATTGGGTCGCGAGTACCAATACCAATTTTACCATTATTAGTAATAACAAGAGACTGATTAGAATTGAACGAATTAATCAATATATTTCCAGATACGTGTAAATTAGTTGACGGGGATCTAACGCCCATTCCCACATTACCAGAGTCATAATAAATAGAATTAGGGTTTAATCGTGTCCATTGCGCACTTAAAGCTAAGATTTTCCATTGATTGCCATCATATCCTTCAAAGATACTATTATTTAATCGGATAATACCTTTTTTCTCCACAACTGAGTTACTAACTATAAGAGAGCCACTAACCGAAACTTGTTCGGTAGCGTTATTCGTACCAATCGCTAAATTTCCTCTTGGAGTTAGTCTCATTAAATAGGGTTCTATACTACTATCCACTCGAAATGGGTTATCCTGTCGAACCTGAAGTCCATAATTGGTAGTGGTAATACCCAAAGCAACACCATGATTATTTGAAACTGTCATGACAGGATTATTCTGTTGAGAATAAAACTGGGCATTACCAGAAACATGTAAGGTATATTGAGGATTCGAGATGCCAATACCTACCTTATTATGTTTAATTAAAAAGGCTGGTTTATTATTATTTCTGATAATAACATCGCCAGATACTACTAGCGAGTCAGCACTGATTTCAGTTGTTCCAATCATAAGATTACCGGATGTTAGGTTAGTTAAATAAGGTTCCCAAACTTTAGCAGTTCCAATAGTAATCGTTGACGTGGGGGTAACACCTTTAAATTGATTTGAATCAAAGTAGATGGTTCCAGATTTAGGGTTATCAAGTGTTGTATTTCCAATAATCATTGCGCCTGGTAGGTCTAATCGTTCTTTAGGTGTTAATGTACCAACCCCGATAAACCCGTTTCTAGTAACAAGCCATTGGACTTGATCTTTAGATCTAACAATCATATTACCAGAAACCGTTAATGCACTATTTGGAGTTGCTAACCCAATAGCTACGTGCCCTTTTTCATAAATTAATCGCTGGTTTTGTCTTTGCCATTGGTTGTCCGATCCTAGCGTAATCCACTGGTTACCATCATAGCCTTGAAATTGATTATCTTGAAACCGAATATGGCCAGCAATAGGTGCTTGATTTGAATTTGCTAATTTTAGACCGCCGTTAACATGTAATTGAGCAGTAGGGGTATTAACGCCTAACCCTAAATATCCGTTAGTAGCCATTCGTAATCGATTTGAACTAGAAACACTATCAATTTGAATTGGATGTGTAATTTTAGAATGAATGTCTAAACTAGAAGTGGGTATTGTGTTATTAACCCCGATGTACCCGCTATCATAATATAAATTATTATCGCCTGAATTCCACTGGTTTTCTTGAGCTAAAACAATAGATTGCGTCGGGGTAATAAAGCCCAGTAGTTGATTATTTCGAAAGACTATACTTCCTGGTCCAATAGAATTAGAATCTGAAACAGTTAGTCCTTCATTAATATGTAGCGCCGTTTTTGGAGAACTAGTATAAACACCGGTATTTCCACTTGGACTAATATACAGAGCATGAGTTTGATTGATGCTATCAATGCGGAATGGATTTGTATCTTTAATATGGAAATCAGAATTTGGGAATGCAGTTCCTATTCCAATTCTATTTTGAGTAATGACTAGTGTATCTGCCGTTCCATTTGATAAGTGGTTGCTAACATGAAAAACCCCTTTCGGTTTATCAGTATGAACACCAATCCGACCATTATCATGAGGGGCTTTAATTGTAAAGTACGTCATGTTTTGGGTAGTTAAAATATGACGGGCAGTTAATAAGGCAAGCTGTTCAGTTTTGAGGTTCTGTCCTTGATTGCCATCTTCAGACGTAATATCGAGTCGAGCAATTGTATTTTTAATCGCTGGGTTTGAATTTTTTGGGTCCCCACTACCAATACCAATACTACCTTGTAAACGGTAGATTGTCGGGTTGAATTTATTAAAATAAAGATCTGATTCTCTAATAATATTAAAATCTAAATCTTCGATATTTGAATCTACAATATTACCAATAACTTTACCAGTAATAGTTAAGTCGCCATCAATTAGTAATTTGTCATCAAATTTAGGATTTAGAATTTCTGTACCTATTAAAAGTGTGTTCTGGGTAGCTAAAAGCATTGTTTCATTTGATTGTGGATGATTAAGGTGAAAACTTCCATTAGGTTTTGCTGTAAATAAACCAACACGATCGGCCGTTACAATCAATGTGTTCTCGCCAATATGAAGATTTCCTTTTGGAAAAAGTTGGTCAATACCAACATGGTTATAGGTAGGTGATAAGCTATGAGCAAGTTTGAATTTTTCATATGCTTGTTGTGAATTAATAGTCGTCCATTGATTTCCAGATGCAATTAAGAACGAGTCATTAGCGACCCTTAAACTAGCTAGTTTATTTAATTTATTAGCTTCTTCTTGGTTAGCTATTTTCTGGCCAGCAACAAAAATTGTTTGAACATTTAAAGTGGCTAATTGTAGAGATTCATCAATAGATACATCGCTATTAAATACACTATGTCCAGTTACAGTTAGTTTAAGGTCATCACTTAGATTTTGTTCGGATCCAATTTGAATATTTTTAGAAACAGCAATAGATAAAAAGTCGCCATGTCGAGAATAGTTAGAATAGTTTGGGGAACCTTTGATATTATGCCATTCAATAGAATTTGCATGACGAGATCTAAATGTATATGGAATCGCCGTCATATTAACCGTAATCCATTGATTTTCGATATGAACACCAAAATTAGGAGTTGGAACATTAAAATAGTCTGTTTTAAGTGGATTAGAAGGGTCTAAGTCTCCAAGATAAATAATGGCACGGCCATGAGAAAAGGGGACTTTATTATCGTTATTATATTCTTGTTGCCACATAACCTCTGTGTCGGATCTAAGCTGAACTAAAAGGCGGTGCTTGTTATTTAGAGGTCCTGAATTATTTTCAACAAATAAGTCTAAGCGCATGGTGATTGGGTCGGGAGAACCGATTAATTGACAAGAAAAATATATAATGAGCCAGATCAGACTACAAAGTTTACAAAAACGAACCCAAATCAAACTAATAAACCCCTTTATTAAAATATAAATACTCTATATTTATATAATTCCCAAAATTGAGAAGGATTAAACATAAAATATATAAATAAAGTCATTAAATGATGGGGCCGTTATAAACTATAATAAATCGTTATTTTAGCTGTTATCAAATAATCAAAATAGGTAATGTCCTATATTTAGATCTAATTAAGCTAAGCGGGTTAAAATGTTTTCATAATAAATCGTAATTTATACCGTTTAATATCAAATGGGAGAATCTCTTCAAAAAAAAGTCCAGGTGTCCAAGTTCCATGATCATGTGTCTGGCTATGAGCTCCACTAGGAAAGTCTCTGATTGTATGGTTATGATTACCTTGGTTCTCACTTCCCGTAGTTGTTCTTCTTTGTCCGTGCTCATTTATGATCGTTCGACCAACCCATCTGTTATCGTTTGGGTGATAATGTTCAAGTGTGTCACCTGATTCTTCGTTACCATTCGCCCAACTGCCGAAGTTGGGATTTTGATAGTGATCTGTAAAGGGGCCATGTCTATGCCCCCATTCGGCAAGAGAACCATCATGATTATGTTCTGGATAGTCAACATTAGTACCAACAGCTGCAATGGATGAGCCTGGATGTTTATGAGAATTATCAGCAGCGGTCCAAAAAGAACTTCCGTTAGCTCTTGCGTCTTCTACGTGTCCTCTATCGTTTCCATCTACCGCACCTTTAATGAACTCATCAACTAAATTAGGAGTACCATTATTACCATCACATAATGTCCATCCAGCGGGAATATCACCCTTAAACCACATTATAATACTTCCTTCAGGTAAAAGCTGGTAATACGAGGACGTTGTATTATCATAAAATTGAATTTCACCTTTTCCATTGGTTGTATTTTTGGTCTTTAAATAATTTTTACCACTACTACCTACCAAATCAGACTTAATAACTACATTACCATCAATGATTAGATCTTCTGTGATTATGGCGTTGTTAGCTACTTTTAATCCATAATTTGTATCAGGCGCCGTATTAATACCAATACTTCCAATTGCTTCTAATCGAGTTGCTTCTGACTGTGTAGTAACCGTTAACTCTTTTGTAACTTCGAGTTTAGCTCTAAAAGTAGAATTTTGATTGATAAGAAGCGCTTTTGTAGTGGATTGGTCTGTATCAGATACCTGCAAAGACTCTTCAAAGTAAATATCATCAACTGATAAAGCAGATCCTGGTTGTTTATTTATGCCGACTCCTATTGGATTAATTCGTAATGTCGGTTTTGCATTTTCATTGCTTTTTTTTGTAAAAAATCGAATTTGGTTAGTATTTTCATGAGAAAATAAAAAATCATAGTAAAATTGATTGTCTTTAATAACAGGTTGAATTGAGCCAAAGTTATATTTGTTAGCTCCATCAGAATCAAAGATAGGATGTTCTGTTTTATGACCAATAGAGAATTGATCATGTAATGTTGGAAGATCCTTAGTAGGATCTGTTTTTGGAATCTGGATACCAACATACCCATTGGGCGAGGTTACAACGAAACTATACTTATTAATTGGCAAAGTTCCGTCACTCATACTTACTAACATACTACCAAGAACTTGAAGGTTAGCCGATGCTGTTTTATTTTTTGTGTTTTCGCCAACTAGTAAGTAAGAAAGTTGATTTTTTTCAGAGACTAAGTGGCCACCAACTGTAGACGTTCCAGTAAGACCACTAACTTCAAATGGTATATTATTATGGATAGATTTATCTGTCGACTTAATTTTATTTCCGATGATTGTATCAGACGGCGCTTTGTCTTGATTATCATTAATTCTAAATACTTTTGAACTAGATCCATTGGTTGTTAAAGACCAGCCTTCGTTATGACCAAAAAGGAGCAATCGTTCAGATCCTTTACCAAGTCTATAAATACTAAAAATGTCTGTTCTTTGTTGCTCTAGTTGTAATGCAGATGTTGAAATATTCCCAAACTGAATACGTTGATCAAAGTTAATAAGAGTAGCTGAATCTGGTTGGAAAATATCTAATACGCCAACATGGTCATCATTTGTTGTATTTATTCCAATTGATCCATTAGTTGAGACTGTTAATGCTTTTATAATGTCACCATTTCTATAATAATAATTATTATCATTATTATTGTCACTACCTATAATGTCTAATCCCCCATTATAGTATAAATCTAAACCTATACTAGGACTATTCTGCAACGCTTTAAATGTATCATTATTTTTATCATAGTAGGCATTAAACAATAATGACATATAATTTGGAGTTTCAGTTTGTATAGTCATTAAATTGCCAATTTGAAATTGCCCTTTAACATCAGTTCCCGTTCCAAAGCCAAGTCCCCTAGGTGTAAGTCTCATTACTTCTGTAGGTTTATTTCCAGCTTTAGCGGTCATAAAGGCAAGCTCACCATGGTTTGTGTCCAATGTATGAATATTATCAGCTTGGATTTGTGATAGGATATAATTATTTTTATAGCGGTCTTGTCCAAAAAAGTTCATCACTGTACCGCCAGGTTTTAAAAGATTATTAATATTAGGAGTAACATTTAACGTTAAAACAGGGATTCGCTTATTTAAATCGCCCGTCATCCGTCGATTAATAAAAAGTTGACTACTCTTAACATGAGGCGTTACGAATCGGCTATCCCCAACAACAACGGTTGATGGACTAATCTTATTAATATCTGCGTTTGTAGTTTTATCATGTAAAATTAATAAGTTATTTGTACCCGACCTTGATTTGATTTGAAGAAGACCATTTGGTGTTAATGTTCCAAGCCCTAAATTGCCATTTTTTGTCATAACAAATGCATTTGGAGTTGTGGTAGTCCCAATTCGGATCCCATTTTCAACTTTCATGTGAAGCTGCTTTTCGGGGTCAGTACCTATTCCAATTTGACCTAATGAGTTGATAGCCAAGGTATCGGTAGTTTCATCTTTTTTTATGCTTACTAAGGATGAAGACCCTTGACCTTTAATTGTAAGCTTAGCATTGGGAGTTATATTAGGATTAACATTACCAATCATAATATTAAATGTAGTCGTATTGTATTCGTGAGGTGTTTTTTCGAAAGTCCATTCAGATGTAGAATTTAGAGTTATCCATTTTTGATTGATTAAAATTGAAAAATGAGGATTGGTTGGATCAGAGTCATTAAACTGTAAAGTTCCATCTTGGGCATAACGGCTAGCAGGATCTGAAATATATTTAGATTTAGCTATCTGCAACGCTCCATTAATATCTAATGTAACACTTGGCGTTGCGGTCCCAATACCAATACTACCTGTACTTGTAATT
Source organism: Candidatus Marinamargulisbacteria bacterium SCGC AG-410-N11 (assembly GCA_003265895.1). Taxonomy (GTDB): domain Bacteria; phylum Margulisbacteria; class Marinamargulisbacteria; family AG-410-N11; genus AG-410-N11. The sequence goes on from QFBS01000022.1 coordinate 6,726, forward strand.
AAAAACTGATCTGCAATATTCAATATATGGCCATCATTTCTTGACGCGTTTATTTCAAGGTTAAAGTAAGGTCCTGCATCAAACATTCGGTCACCCATTGTAATAAACCCTCCTGAATGAATACCAAAAACATTTGGCTGTTCAGTAGTATGAACGGCTAATGGATGTTTCGAATTTATATTAAGTGTAGCAATAGCTTCCTTTGTTAATCCGATCCCAACATTTCCAGACGGATAGTAAATACGTTTTGATTGATCATCATAGCGCCACTGAAACCGTTCGGCCATGGTCAACCATTGGTTCGTATAACCTTGCAGTTGATGAATTAGTGGGTTATAACGAATCATCCCAGGTAATTCGATAGTACTTTGACCAATTAACATGCCACCGCTAACGGATAATGGAACTTTTGGGTCTGGTGTGTGGATACCCACATTTCCAAATTGGTTAATAACTAACGCATTTGACGTTAGTCCTCGACTTATTTTTAGAGCAGTGCGGTTATTGCTTGCGAGTAGATCGAACTGAGCAACTGGGAATTCATGCCCAATACCAACTTTATTATTGGTTATTACGATATTATGAGAAGATAAATAATTACCAAATCGAACATTTCCAGAAACTGTAAATTGGGTGTCTGGGTTTGGATCAAAAAGCCCTAACGTATTATTAGTCGCAATTAACTGTAGTCCATTATTAGATACAACAAAGCTATTGTTTAATAAATGACGCTGGTGTAGGGTTTCAAAGGGATAGTCAGAAGTCTCTTTTCCAATGACTAGGTTTCCAGACGTCCAGTTAATACTATCTTGTTTAGTAAGCCAGGCATTTTCGGTAGATAGTGCAATGGGTTTTATACGGTCAGCTATTTTACCATATAACTTATCGAATGTAGGGTCATACCAAATAGTTCCAGGTTCTATCTCTTTAAAGGGTCTTGTGGTTATTCGATCACCAATAATAATGGCACCGCTAACCGTTAGTTGTTCTACAGGCTCCAATGTACCAACACCAATTAGCCTATTTTTACTAACCACAAACGAGTAGTTTCCAGGTGTAGATTCCGCAAGAAAACCATCTCGATGAATACTATGAAATGCAGCAGTAGGTTGTAGAGTTGAGAGCCCTAAATAGCCATTACTGGAAACCGTCAGATAATTGTTGTCTTTTGTTTCTAGTCGAATGGGCGCATTAATACTTAAGGTATGTTTTGGAAATTGTTGTCGAATTCCAATTTTATTATTTGTAATAATAAGAAGGGGATTATCGATCTTAAACTCTTCAGATGTAAACAGAACATTTCCAGATACATGTAAATTAGTTGACGGTTGAACTTCAAATCCAATACCTAAATTCTTAGTCGTTGTATTATTCCCAAATGGGTCCCAAGGCGATCGACTACCAAAATTATAGGTTGTTGTTTGATTAATTTGACCAAATAATTCCCCATTATTAAACCAAATCGTGCCAGGTTTAGCCACCGCATTAGATTTGTTTCCAATCGTAATCGCGCCACTAACATGTAACGATTCATTAGGGGATGAAACATTAATACCTACCCAATTTTTATGAACAACGAAAGCGGGGCTAGTTCCAGCAGATTGGATGAGTAGCCCACGATTTGATGATACATGTAAATTAGCTTTAGGTAAGTGGGTGCCAATACCAATCTTACCATTAGCAGAAACAAATAAACCGTTAGGTTCAATTTTAGATGAAACGGACATATTTCCTGATACCGTTAATAATTGGCCAGGGTTTTGTCGATTAATTCCAATAGACCCTTGATCGTAGTATATCGTTTCTTGATGATCTTTCCACTGTTCGTTTCGTCCGATATTAACCGTAACGGAATTATTAGTAAGTCCAAAGTAGCGATTGTTATCATAATAAATAGTACCTTTATGGTTTTGGGTCGGCGTTAATCGGTTTCCAATGACTAGCGCGCCATTTACTACTAATTGCTCGGTTGGGTTTGCAGATGCTAGCCCAATCATGTTATTTTTTGAAACAACAAATAAAGATCCGTTATCTTTATGTCTAAGCTGGACACCAGAGTTTGATAATATATTTAACGTAGCTGTTGGGTTTGCAATACCAACCCCTAAATTACCTTTCTTAGTAAATACGAGTGCGTTGGTGGTTGCATGAGTGCGTACCTTAAGGTTTCCGGACACTGTTAATGTAGCGTGTGGTTGGGTGTCTCCGATTACAATATTATTTTGAGTCGTAATCAACACAGGGTTTCCTTTTGTATTAAAAAGACCTATATTTCCAGATACATAGAGCGCCTGTTGACCACTATGATCGATAGTGCCAACTTGAACCTTACCTTTGGTTTTGTTGTGAGCAGATTTAGTAATATCCCATTTTTTGGTATCATCTAATGAAATAGATCCTTGCTTGCGTGCTCCCATAAACTTAGAGCCGGTATACCAAATCGTACCAGGTTGTGGCGTTGTTAGAGACTTATTACCGATTAATATAGCACCAGAAACAGTCAAGGCCTCGGTTGGGTTACTCGTTAATATTCCAACACTAGTATTAGACGAAACAGTAAATACAGTAAGATCGTTACTGGACTCTTTAACAGTAAAAGGAGCGTTTCCTTTTATATCTAATCCAAATGAAGGATCTGTTACATTAATACCGATAGATTGAGAGGTAACCTTGAATAAGTCTGGATTTTGATGGTTGGTGATGGATAATGGCTGTTGATTAAGTATACTTAACGTTGCATTGGGAGTTGTTGTGCCTAAACCAATATTACCGGATGCATAATAGATGTTGTTATTAAGTGTTCGCCATTGATAGATATGTCCTAGATTTAGTGTGACACCATCTTGATTAAATCCAATAAATTTGTTGTTTTCAAATCGAATAATACCAGGCAACTTATGATTTGATGAACTAATTTGGATGCCATCATTAATGGATAGTCTTTGGGACGGTGTTGATGTTTTAACGCCAACAAATCCATTAGTGGTTACCGTTAAAATTGGGAGGTCATTAGTTCCGATTAACAACGGTTTGTCGCCTTTTATGTGTAATAAAGATTGTGGGTTATCACGTCCAATACCTAAAGAACCATTATCAGTGATAACAAAGAAAGACTTATTAAGTTGAGATACAATCATATTTCCAGAGACATGTAAATTAGCTGAAGGAGCTTTTAGTTGGATACCAATAGAACCTGTTGCATTATAAATGCCAAAATCATTATCTTTCCAACGTAAATCATGCGCTATTTCAACCCATTCTTTTTTCTGAAAAATAAAATATTTTTTGAGATTATTATCATAGCGGATCAAACCAGGGATAGGCGCTGGGTTATTGCCAAGAACGATACTCCCACTAACCGATAAACGAGCAATTGGATTTTTAGTTGCAATGCCAACATTATAATTTTTAGAAACAATTAAAATATAAGGGTGTTTAGCCGATGTTACTAATAAGGGGTTTTGTTGTTGGATATGAAGCGTTGTTTTAGGGTCATTAGTGCCAATGCCAATCATTCCGTTTTGAGAAACCATAAATGTATTGGATTCTGTAGGCGTACTAACATGAATTGGATATTTGGCTGTAATATTAAAGCTAGCAGGAATTTGTAATGGATCGTTAATATTACCGATGGCAATGGATCCGTTATCGTAATATAAAGGTGCTTTAATTCGGTTAGTAACGTTTTCAGTGACATTTTTCCAAATCATATTACGATGAAGCTTTCTTTTTGTGGCTGCTGTATTTTGAGAATAAAAAACGCCATCTCTAAAAAATAAAGTACCGGGTAATGCTTGGTGCCGTTTATGATCGGCAACCACTATTCCGGCATAAACATCCAACATTTCAGTAATTGGGTGTTCAGACGCAACACCTAGATATCCATCTTTTGTCATCTGAATAACTTGTTTAGGGCCTTTCGGGTCCCAAAAGTTAGGCATCAATATATATAATGGTCGATCGCCCACAACGTGGACATTGGCACTAGGTATCGTAGTTCCCATACCTATCGAGGTTGGTGTTAGTCTAGAAACTCGATCCGTAACAGATGATTGAATCGTTACATTTCCTGATATAGTAAGGTGAGCAGTGGGTACTTCAGTTAAAATTCCAATCGGAGATTCATCATAAATTAAATCTGTTATTCCAGTTTGAATCCATTTAGTGGGACGATCTAGTTTAAGCCACTTGTCGCCATTATATCCTTGAAATTCATTATTAAAAAATCGAATAGTTCCAGGTGTATTGTTAATACTATGATTAACTCGAATACCACCGTTAACATGCAATTTTCCTTTAGGTTGTTTAGTTCGAATACCGATAAAATTATTTTTAGAGACAACCAATAATGGTTGACTCGAGCTGTTTTCTATAAATAATGGTTGATGGTGTTTTAGATGGAGTGCTGATTGGGGTTGGTTAGTTCCAATACCTAATCTCTCATTTTGATCGATTGTTAGAACGGGGCTGTTAGAGCTACTATAAAAAGAGACGGTACCTTTACTATTTAAACTGGCGGTTAATTGTTTTGTATTAAGACCAACACGATTATTTGATACGATAAAATTAGCCAGACGTTGTTGTTGAATAGTGGTATTACCTGATACAACTAAATCAGCGTGAGTAGGAACTATTTTAGTTCCAAGATATAAAGATCCCGTGGTAAAGTTTGAGCCATTATTATCCCAAGGATGAATCGCTCCAATTTCAACTGTATCAATAGTTGTACGACCTTTAAATAAATTATCGTACCAAATTGTACCTGTTTCTGTAGCGGTTCTGTTGGCCAGTTGAACAGCGTAGGAACTATGAAGCGGTTCTACTGGTAGATTAGTTCCTAGGCCCATATACCCATTTTGACTAACTACAAAGGTATTATTGCTTAACTGGGTATTAATAATAACATTGCCAGAGACATCAAATTCTGCACGGGGCTGTAAATGACCGATACTAACAGGTCCTTGATTATAAATTAATTGGTTATGGTTAATCGGTTGCCATTGGTTTTTTATTCCGAGTATTACCTGTTGCGATCCGTTAGAACCTAAAAAGGAATTATTTTTAAATTCAATAAGACCTGGCACTGGTTGATTTAAATGTTCGCCAATAACGATAGCGCCATTAATATCAAGTGTTTCTTTTGGATTAGATGAATGGACCCCTAAAAATCCATTCTTATAAAGTGCTAATAAAGAGCCAGAGACCGGGGACTCTACAGACAGAAGCACATTTTGTGAAGAAATAATATGTAAATTTGCCGATGGTAACGAATGGCCAATGGCTATATTCCCAGAAGAATAGGTACTATTATTGTTCATAATATTCCACTGGTTTCGTTGAGCTAGTACGGGTTGATAGCCCGACTCTAATTGGCCAATAAACTGATTGTTTCTAAATGCAATACTACCAGGAACAATAGTTGATTGATCACCAACAGATATCGATCCATTGACATGAAATTGACTTTCTGGATGAATGGTATTTACCCCAACTCGTGAATTGGCAGTAACAACGATTGTTCCAATGTGATTAGTGTCAACACGGAATGGGTTTTCACTGCGGATATGAATAGCTGATTGAGGGTTATTAGTCCCAACCCCAACCCGATTATTAGTAACTAATAAAATCGTATTCGTTTTATTGGTAGCATAGCTATTTAAAATATGGAAAGGGCCTTTTGGATTTTGGTTATGAACGCCGATATAACCCTGATGTATGTGATTTTTGACTGTAAAATAAGGTTGGCTTAAATAGGGTCTAGATTTGTCATCTGATGAAAAAACATCTCGGACCATGAATAGATCAAGGTTTTCAGACGCAATATATTCGCCATTAAAGCCATCATTAGTCGTTAAGTCGAGTCGTGCCATAGTCTTTTGTAGTAAAGGATTTACGAGATAAGGGTTTCCAGCACCAAAGCCAACGCTACCAGCCATTCGATAAAGAGTAGGGTTTTTCTCTTGAAAATTAGGATCATTATATCGAATAATATTGAAGTCGTAGTCTTCTAAGGAGGGATCTTTAAATCTAGCCATAATCACACCCGCAGACATTAGATCTCCATCAAAAATCACTAAGGATTTGGGATTTATTGTGCTATTTTCAGTATTAATCATAATTTGATTTCCAGTAGCAAGTATTCGAGTGATGTCAGTAATAGGATCCTTAATATGAAAATAGCCATTGGGAGTGCTTGTAAACATACTAATTTGGTTATCAAAAATAGATAACGCATTATTAGTTATACTTAGTTTTGGTCCGATATTATGTTGATTAATTCGAATCGAATTGACCGTAGCCGTTAAGGCGGGCGATAAGCCAAGTATCGGTCTAGCTTGATCGGGTGTAACCGAAACTAATTGATTACCAGAAACTATAAGTAAACGACCATTTTCCGTACTTTGATAAGATAACATTCTCAAAAAACGACTCGTATCAGGATTAGCTATCATTTTTCCGTTAACAAATAATGACTGAGTATTTAGGGTAGGTACACTAACCGATTTTAAGCCAATCACGTTGCCCGCAATACGAGTATTATCACTTACATATAATGCGGCCGATTTTGATAACGGAGAGGGAGACCCTATATGTAAATTACCTGACACTTGTAACCCTAAAAATTCGCCATGTTCTTTAAAGTCAAAAATATTAGGTGCGTCAATAAGCTGGTTCCAAGATACACTTAAGGCGCGATGCGCGTTTAATGTGTAAGGCACAGAGTGGATATTAAACGAAATGATTTGATTTTCGAAATGAACCACAAAATTTGGAGTAGGAAGCATAAAGTGGTCAATGTAAAGCGGATTAACTTTAGGATCTTGACCTAATATTAACGTTGATTTTCCATTAATAAACTTAATTTGATTGTTTTTTTGATAATGGTGTTCCCATTGAGTTTCTTGACCAGAATTTAATTGAATTTTTAAATCGAGCATTTGATCAATTGGTTTTGTTAATGTTAAATCTAAGCGAACTTGGACAGGCTCTTTTGCGACACTTAATGTGCTTAAAAGAAAAAGAATAATAAAAGATCCAAATAATTGCATTAACCCAAACTTTCCTAAACAAAGGATTTGTCTTGTTGAGTTAGTACCGATATTTTTACCTGTTTTAAACATTTTAAATTTCCTTTAAATTTTCATAATAAATAATAGTTTCCAGTGCGGCGGTTCAAGAGTAATACTCTCATTAACTATAGAGGTTGTTCCAGAACCATGTTTATGTTCATTAGGTGAGCTAGCCCCTTCATTAGAAATAGCATGGTCATGATTAACTTCCCCTGTATATATCTGGTGGGTTTCAGTCTTGTTTTCTTTTGCATCTATAGGTCCTGATTCCCAAGCATTCAACCTTGAGTGATCATAAGTTCCACTCGCATCTTCACCATCACCATGCCAATAGTCCCTAATAGTGTGGCTATGTAAAGCGATTGAATTATTAACAACGGTATGGCTGTGATTCGGCGCCTTTGAGAGATCTATAGCAATAGATTCAGTATTCCAATTTGCAGTATGCTCATGGGTACCGTTTCCACCACCTGTATTTCCTTTTTCGTTATCAGCATTTACTTGCCGAACAAATTTGTTCCTTAAATCAGGTGTTCCATTAGCTCCATTACAAATTACCCAACCTGTGGGTATAGTTGATTTATTCCACATAACAATCGTACCAGAAGGAACAACGCCATCGGATAATTTATCGGTAGTTAATTTGTTTTGCTTGATTTTTAAATTACCATCATCAATCTCTAATATAGCGGCTTCTAAATTTGATTTAAGTTTAGAGCTTTTTGTGTCACCAGAAATTGTTCCATTAACCTTTAAGTCAACTGAAATAGCGTCAACAGATTCTCCAAGAGCTAATTTACCGTTAATATAAATATCTTGTTTAGAATGGACAACCTTTCCATCTAGATTATCAATAGTTAAATTACCAATTATTTTAGAGGTATTGTTAAAACCCGTGGCCGAACTATTGTCGTTACTATCAAGATCTGAAACTTTACTTCCCTTATTATGATTATCTGCAATATGTAGATTATGTTCTGGATTAGTTATATTTCCTACTTTTCCAGCTCTTATAACAACCGGTGGAGACGCACTTTGCCCATTTCTCTCTGTAAAAAATCGTATACTTGATTCTTTTGTAAACGTATTGTTTGAAATTAAATCAAAGTATGGGTCAGCCACACCAGTATGTCTAAAATATGCTAATGCTTGTCTGTCTTCAATTTCATAAGTAGACGCATCACTAAACTTTCCTAAAGAAAAATATAAAGGTGGGTTAGGAAGTCCATCGATATCCTTAGGCATATCAGAGCTCATAGAAAGACCTACATTTCCATTTCGTTTAGATACTAAGAACCGAAAGGCTTTATTTATACCCACCCCTGCATTATTTAAGTATTTATCTGTATTTTCAGAAGCTCCAACTATAAAGTTTCCTGAAACATGTAAATTTGCAGCTGGGGAAATGAGTGGATATTGAAGTGGGATTTTATTAACGTTAACTCCCATTTTATTAATATCAAAGAACATGGTGCCATATAAGAACATATAACCATTTACTACGGTATTTCCATGTTTATCAATTGTTAAATTTAAGTCCTTTTGGCCGAGAATTGTGCTAGCGGTAGGTGAAGTTTGTGTGTTTATGTATAGATGTTTTTGCGGATCACCTGCATTAAAGCTCATACCTCTTTTAAATTGAGTACGTAGCGACCATCCTTCCGTATTTGCTACTAAATGAAGGGGAGCAGATCCTGCAGAGTGTCTAAAAATTTCAAACATTTGATGATTTTTATAGTCATCGTTATTGTATTCTTGTTTAGTAGGGATCCTTCCAAATCGAACACGAGCATTAACTTGTTGATTTGTAGACATAGTTTCAAAGTCTTGTTTTACAGGATTTTCTACAGAAAAAGAGTGAAGAGGTTCTACCCTTAATTGAGTATCTAAAATTCCGATAGTATCTTTAGTTCCAATACCAATACTATTATTATTTTTAATATTTAAAAGAGGTGGTGCCGAAGTGGATGTCCATCGTTCATCTGCAGCTCCAATAGTTAAGTCACTGGAGTCAGCAGCTTGAGTATATTGAATACGGGCACCTTTATAGTTAACTTTTGTATTTCTGTTCTCAAAGCCAATCAAATTAGTGGCTATATGAAGGATATTGTTTTCAGCATTAAAATATAATCGCTTTCCGATTTGAAGCATTCCTAACGGAACGATTGTGTTGTGGTTGATAACGGTACTATTTTGTAAGACAAACATAGAACCAGTATCTGGTTGGAAATTATCGTCAGCTGTATTCGCAGGTAGTATTGTTGATCCAACTTTGTTGACACTAAACATTAATCCACCATTTTTAGGGTCATTAAAATTGACAAAATGACCTTGGTTATAACCTGAAATAGCTGCGTAATTCATAAACTGATTATCTTTATCAGGTCCTGCAAAGAGTAGTGACTGTCCAACCCTAGTACGTATATTAGAATTAATATTTTGATTAGAAATACTTAACGCAGTTACCGGAGATTGTGGGTTTAGTGCATATCTAGATACATATAAACCAGTATTATTAGTAGCTAGTAAATCGTCTCCGATAATAAGCATATCATTAGTTGGGACGGTTATCGATTTATAGTTTTTTTGATTTAATATTGGCGTCCAATTAACAATTTGAAACGGAGCCGTTGGGATATAATTAGAATGTTTTCCTAATAGGATGTTTCCATTATTGGAAATAACCATTGGTATAAATAAATTTCCTTTCTTTTTAATTGATAAAGGGGCTATAGAGTCTTGACTAATTAATTGAAAAGAAGCGGATGGCGTTTGGGTATTGATTCCAATTTGATTTTGTGTGACAACAAATAAATTAGGAGTAGCCGAACTTGTTAGGTGGAGTGCTCTATTATCTGTAACTATCGATAAAAGAGCCTGTGGCGAATTCGTATTAATACCAACATGGCCGTGATTATAATAAAGACCAAGTGTCTCTTCAGTATCTATATTTTTAGTAACTAGCCAGTTGTGGTCTTTCGCCATTAATCGCCACCCTGTAGCCGTTTTACCTTCTAGAGTTTTGTCTTTAAAACGAATTGTACCAGTCGGGATGTCGTTATCTTTAAGGTCATCATTCCCAAAAACAACAGCGCCAGCAACAGAAAGTCGTTCATTAGGAGATGCTATACTAATTCCAACATTATTTTGAGAGCTAATAATAAATACGGATTTATTACTTGGATTAGATATCGCAAGTTTTGGCTTTACTGATAACATATTCTCGGAAACATGAATCATAGCTTTCGGAAAAGCTGTATTGATACCAATTTTACCATTAGTTGTAATAACAAACATATTAGCTGTCGTTCCACCTGAAATATGTAAGGGTTGTGATCCCTTAATATTAAAGGATGTTGTAATGGTTGGAGGGTCTTGACCAATAAAGATAGGTACATTTTGATTAGTATTATTCACACTTAAATTTTTCAAATTAGAATTGTATTGCCATTGAATGCGATGAGCTATCGTTTTCCATCGACCATTGAGAAATCCTTGAAATCGTTGATCTTGATGGTCATATTGAATCGTTCCTTCTCGATCTTTATTTGATAGTGAATCTGTATTAGATTTAGCAATTTTTAATCCACCAGCTATCGCTAGTGGTAGTATCATGTTCTTAGTATTAACTTGAACGGTACCATTTTGGGTAACTCTTAAATAAAAGTCGTCTATTTCAGAGTTTAAATTAGTTGAATAGTCATTAACAATAAACGGAATATTTCCAGTAACATGAAGTTGTGCTTCGAGGGCTTCGTTATCAGGCATTTGAATGCCGATACGGTTATTATTAGTGATAGTCAGAAAATTAGTTGTTTTAGAATTAAAGAACTTAGAAATCTGCACATTTCCAGATATTGTAACGTCGTAATTATCTGTAGAGATCGCTACATCAGTCATAAACCCTATTTTGTTATTTGTAACTGTTAAAATAGGTGTATCATCAGAAATAATAGCAAGATCTCCATCTAGTTGGACATCTCGATGAAAAATTATATCAACATTCGTATTTTTAGTATCTTTTCCTATTTCAAGGCCACCTAGGGTCCAATTAGTGGCTTCTTTTAATTCGCTCCAAGCATCTTTATTTCCTAATTTAGTAATGGTAGTAGGTGATAATGACCCATAAAACTGGTCATTTTTAAACCAAATAGTTCCTTTTTTTGATGATATTCGGTCCGAAACTGTAATAGCTCCAGAAACTGAAAATGCTTCTTTATAGTTAAGTGTTCCTATTCCAACAAATCCATTCTTAGTTACTAAGAAAGCATTTGGTTTTGTAGCTGTTTCAATTAATAATGGAGTAGGGTGTGTAATGTGAAATCCAGCAATCGGATTATGTTGACCAATAGAAAATCGGTTATTACTAACCGTTAAAGAGTGGGTAGCTGTTTTTGTATCTAATCTGAACGTGCCCTGCGTATGAAATGCAGCTAAGGGTTTTTTAATTTGTAAACCAACAGCATTATTAGTCACGATTAAGCTAGGTGTGTCTTGCTTTGCAGTAGTAAATAGTGCATTGCCTGAGACATGTAAATTTGCTTTTGGAGAATCAGAAGAGCCTAATCCCAAGTTAAAACGTGTTACATTATAATCTTCATAATCCCATGGTTTTTTGCTGCTGAGATCAACAACATGATCGTTAAGTTGTCCAAAAAACTTTTCATTATCTTTATCATACCAAATTGTTCCAAGCTGATTAGTTGATTCTCGTTTTCCTAATAATAGCGCACCATTCTGGATATGGAGCTTAGTTTTAGGGTCATCTGTATGAATTCCCACTAAACCAGAATCTTTAACAATTAGTGCATTAGGAGATGTTGAAGAACTAACTTGAAAAAATGTATTATTTGAATGTTGAGTAATGGTTAGTGATGATGTGGGTAATAATGTACCAATACCCAGGTTTCCTGTTTGTGAAAAATACAAAGTATTTGGCTGGGTATTTGTTTCAACTAATAGGTTCCCAGATATTGTTAACGATGACTTAGGTTGATTTAGTCCAATACCAATATTTCCAGAAGAATAATATAGGATAGTCGCATTAGTACTAACTTGCCAGTCATGATATCGTCCCATATCGTTAGTGATATTATTCTTAAAAAAAGATTTGAATTTATTTTGATCAAATTCAATAGTTCCAGGGTGTGTTCCTTTGGCTTTTCCAATAACTATATCACTATTAACCACAAGGCGTTCGGTAGGTTTCGACGTACCCAGTCCGACAAAACCATTTTTTGAAATAACCATCATATCAGACACCGAGTGAGATTCTATAATTAACGGTTGATCAGAACTTAAAATATCAAGATTAATAGTTGGTTCGGGACTGTTAATACCTATTCTTGATTCAAATACCGATAAAGTATAGGGGTTAGTCTTTGTCCCAACGATAAAGTTACCGGATACATGTAACGAATGAGTTGGGGTTAACGTATGAACGCCAACATTATCACCATTAGTAACTAAAATAGTTGATCCAAGCTGTGTGTTTCCTGATACTTCTAAAGTAGCATCTGATAATGGATGTTGATGACCTACCAGTAACGGTCCAAGTGATTTTATTTGGGCTGTTTGATCTTCGTTCCAAAGTGGCGTAGAATCAAGTCGAATCCATACATTAGAGGTGGCATCACGATAAGTCCAAAATTGGTCATTATTTTTATCATACCAAATAGTTCCAACAGCAGGTATTGTTGATTGATAACCCTTAACAAGGATAGCTCCCGCTACTTCAAGGTGTTGGCGAGGATTAGCAACGCCAATCCCAATTCGATTATTATTAGTAATAACCAAAGCATTCGGGTTTGATTTTGTCCGAATATGTAAGGGGCTATCACCTTTAATGGTAACAGTGCTAGCTACTTTGGAAGTCCCAAATCCGATACCATTATTATTAGAAACTACTAACAAGGGTTTATCTGTTTCGCTAATAAAAGATACGCCTTGATTAGTACTAACCGATAAGGTTGTTTTGGGCGTTTGATTTCCTAGTACAATCGAACCTTTCGGATAAGCTAAGTGGTTTTTGGTAACTAGCCATTGATTTTGATCTGCAATAAGAACTTTTTTAGTAGTATTAAGAAACCCAATATATTGGTTGTCTTCAAAAGAAATAGTTCCTTTGGTTGGATTATTAGTATTCTTAACTCGAACAGACCCACTAACAGAGAGGGCCACTTTTGGATTTGATGTGCCAATACCAATATTTTGATTTTGACTAACGGTAAATAATGTTGCGGTTTTATTCCTAATAATTAATGGCGCTAAATTTGTTGTAGGTTTGATATGAAAAGTCGCTAACGGTGATCTTGTACCGATACCCACTTTTTGGTTATTGGTTACGGATAACAGGTCAGGGTTTTGAGCTTGAGAAACTAATAAATTACCACTAATAGTTAGATCAGCTAAAACATTTTTAGTTCCAATAGAAACAGGGCCTTTGTCAAAGTAAACAGATTTTAGCTGTTTGTCTTCAGACCAAACAAACGGTGTTTTCATTAGTTTCCATTGTTTATTTTTATAAATATAAAACTGTTGATCTTGTTGTGAAAATCGAATCATTCCAGGCGCTTCTTCGTTTTGACTACTTACGATCATTGCCCCAGCAATAGTTAGAGGAGCCTTAAACTGATCGGTGCCGATACCAACTTGACCTTGCTTATTAGTAACCAGCATATTTTTAGTTTGAGTAGATTCGATTAATAAATTCCCTGAAATCGTAAAGTCAGATTCTGGGAATTGGGTAGCTATTCCAATTTTAGAGTTTGTAGTAATTACAAAGGCATTAGGTTCTGATATTGTAGAAAAGTGAATCGGTTTTTCACCGATAATATTAACCGATGCAATTGCATTCTTTGTTCCAATTGAAATAGATTTTGTAGAAATAAAGTGATTATCTTTAAAATCCCATGATAGTGCACTACCCAGTTCTATAGGTCTATCTGGAGACTGAAACCAAAAACGATTATCTTTAAAGTAAACTGAGTTTGGACTTTTATTTTTTGATTCGCCAATAACAATAGCACCATCTAAGCTAATCGACTCTTCAGTATTTTTAGTTCCGATTCCAATATTAGCATTATCCGAAATAATAAATAAGTTAGGGGTTGATAGCGATTCAATTAAAAGTGGTTTTTTGCCATATATACTTAACGCAGCGATTGTTGGTGTGATATTAATACCCATATTTCCAGAAGCGGAAATCATTAAGTTTTGAGTGGTAAGACTATCGATTCTTAAGGATCCTTTTACTGTTAATGAATCCTTGATTTCTTTTGTTCCAATAGCTACTAACTTATTAGTGAATAAATCTGAGTTATTTGTAGGATACCAAGAAATTAGACTATTAAAAGACGACCATTTTTGGTTTGAATATCCTTCAAAGTTTTGTTGTCGATATCTAATATTACCAGACACCGGTTCTAGCGAGTCACTTAGTGTAATAGCTCCATTTATATCAAGAGCAACAACGGGATCTTTAATTCCAATTCCAACTGATTGAGATGTAATGACAATCATATTTGGGGTAGCTTTAGAACCTAAACTTAACGGGTTATTCGACTTAATATGAAGTGCACTTTGAGGCGTATTAGTTCCTAAACCGATAAGCCCTTCGTTAGATATCATAAAAGACGGTGAATTTAGGGATGTCCCTATTAAAACAGACCCAGATACGGCTAGCTGTTCATTTGACGATGGATTTCCAACTAAAATTTGGTTGTTTGCAGCACTAAAAATAGGTTTGTTAATTTGTTTGAAAACAATGTTTCCGGATACTGATAAAATTTCGTTTTGAGATGGGATTGAGTTAATGCCAAGTGCTTTTGTTGTATAATTAGCGCCAAAAGAGTCCCAGGCATCTAAGCTAGATAATTCCATTTTTCCGGCAGGTGTTAGGCCATAGAACCGGTTGTTTTCATACCATATGGTTCCGATTTGATTATTAGTATCTTGTTTTTTAGCAATTCTAACCGCGCCATTGATATTTAAGCCATCGATAACATTATTTGTCCCAATCGCCATAAACCCATTTGAAGAAACTATAAATTGTGTATTTTTTTGATGATCAATAATCTCAAAAGAATCATAAACAGACAGACTAGCAGAAGGGGAGTCTTGTCCTATTCCAATTGGAAAGGCTGATGAGATTCCATTTTGGATAGGTTTCCATTGAATCTGATGTGCTAAGTCGATTAGATTATCTTGAGTGTAACCAGCATAGGTATTGTCTTTATATTCAATAGTTCCTTCTAGATTATTGTTAGCAGTAGCTATGATTAGCGCTTCATTTAAATGAACTGTTTCTTGAGGGTTTTTAGTTCCTAATCCTAAGCGACCAGATTTAATATAAAGTGCGTCGGGGTTGGTAGGTGTGCTAATAGATAATGGTTTATTACCCGAAATATGCAAAGCAGCTTCAGGTGTTGTGACACCGATACCGATATTACCAGAAGTAACATATAAATTACCATTTTGAGATTTCCATTCAACAAACTGTCCAACAGAGGCTAGTTTGTTATTATTTAAGTGAACTTTATAGTGATTATCTTTAAAGAATAGTGTTCCAGGTTTGGTTGTAAGTGTATCAGAAATGGTAATAGCGCCAGATACACTTAAGTTCGATATAGGATTATCGGTGCGAATACCAACAAGGCCATCCTGAGTTGTTTTAAACAAAATATTGTCAGAAGGAGACGTAACCAATATCCCATTTTTACCCACGATATGAACGCTAGCTGATGGATTAATGGTATGAATACCAATATTATTTTTTGTTACAACGAGTGTTTCAATAGCAAGTCCATCTAAACCTTTAGAATTAACTTGAAAAATCCCTTTAGGAGAGTCAGTATGAACACCAATATACCCCTTTTGATTGATTATAAAGTAGGGTTTAGGGGTGGTACTTGTAGTATCGCGAACCGATAAGTAATGAAGACCAGATTGTGTGAAATGGTTTTTATCATAGCCATCTAAGCTACTAATATCAACACGAGCTTGTGTTTTATAAATATGAGGGTCATGAAACCGATTATCCCCAATTCCGATCCCTAAACTACCATTAATTTTATAAATAGTTGGATTTTTTTGATTATAAAAAGGGTCCTCAGAAAAAACATATCCAAAGTCATTGTCGATTAATGTTTTTGAATTAACTTGACCCACTAAAGTGCCATTAATACGAACATCGCCATCAACATATAATGTGGGTTTGTCTAAGGGCTTTACAGGGCTAGATCCAATAATAAATTGATTACTAGAAACCGTAAGTAAAGTTTGATTTTTTAGGTTAGATTCTGGCGTTCTTATATCTAGTGTATGTGATTGATTATTAGTATTAATTCCAATTGAATCTTTATAAACTTTTAGCGTATTATTATTAACCGCTAATTGAGCAGAATGAGTTGGTGAATTAATTGTTAATTGATGTAAATTAGGGTCGTAATCTTTGGTGATACCGAAGTAGTCCTTAATTAATTCTCGCGGTAATACCGACCACTGATTATTATCTCCAATCAATAATGACCCGTGAGAGTAGGGTAGGTCTTGTAAATAATATAACGTTCGTAAAAAGGATAAATCTGGGAAATCTTGATTATTTAAGAAAATAGCTGAAGCTTTAGTTTCGTTTGTATTGAGAATACCTAATAGCGTTGCATTTCCTGAGATTTGCGCGTTACCACTGACATAAAGCCCAAATTCCTGTTGATTTAGAATCGGTCCA
>QFBS01000023.1 GCA_003265895.1 Candidatus Marinamargulisbacteria bacterium SCGC AG-410-N11
TTAGTTTTAGAAGTAATATCCGCTTTATTATCAACTAAGAACTTCGCCACTTCTAGGTGTCCTTTAATAACAGCATAATGCAGTGCAGTCCATTCCTTATTATTTTTTGCATTTACATCCACCTTCTTATCTAGTAAGAACTGCAGCACATCTAGGTGTCTTCCTTCAGCAGCCAAATGCAGGGAAATACTTCCATACTTATCTTTAGTAGCCAGGTTCGCACCTTTAGAAAACAAGAGCTTCGCCACTTCTAGGTGTCCTCCGTAAGCCGCGAGATGCAACGCAGTTTCTCCATCAATAGTTTTAGAAGTAATATCCGCTTCATTATCAACTAAGAACTTCACCCCTTCTAGGTGACCATGTTCAGCAGCATAATGCAGCGGAGTCCATTCCTGATTATTTTTTGCATTTACATCCACCTTCTTATCTAGTAAGAACTGCACCACTTCTAGGTGTCCTCCTTCAGTAGCGAAATGCAGCGCAGTACTTCTATTCTTATCTTTAGCAGTAATATCCGCTCCATTATCAACTAAGGACTTCACCACATCTATTTGTCCATAGTGAGCAGCCTGATGTAGCGCAGTCAATCCATCCGCTCCATTCTCAATTTATCAACTAAGAGCTTTACTATTTTTTTGTTTCTATTTCTAGCAGCCGAAAGCAGCGCAGTTGATCCATAATTATCTTTAGCATTCACATCCGCTTCATTAGCAAGCAACAACTTTACCATATCTATTTGTCCATAGTGAACAGCCTGATGTAGCGCAGTATCTTCATTATTAGTTTTAGCATTCACATCCGCTCCTTTAGCAACTAAGAACCTCACCACTTCTAGGTCTCCTCCCATAGCAGCCAAAAACAGCGCAGTCTCTCCACAATTATTTTTAGCAGTCACATCCGCTCCTTTCGCAAACAAGAACTTCGCCACTTTTAGGTGTCCTTTCATAGCAGCGTAATGCAGCGCAGTCATTCCAGCACTACATTTAACAGTCACCTTCGATCTATTATCAACTAAAAACCTTACCATTTCTAGTTGACCCATAAAAGCAGCACAATGTAGCGCAGTCATACCACCTCTAGATTTAACAGTCACATCCGCCCCATTATCAACTAATAACTTCACCATTTCTAGGCTTTTTTCTTGAGCAGCCTGATACAGGGCAGTATTTCCATACGTATATTTAGCATTCACATCAACACCGTCTACTTTAAGCAGCTCTTGTAATACATATTTTGGGGATATACCCTCTGCTATAGAAGGTTCTTTGGCCCACTCACGTAACAGAGTATTAGGTCTACCTCTATATTCATCTTTTATTAATTGTTCTGCAATCCATATTTTAGCAGTCATTACCTGCCGATAAGCAATCAAGAACTGCTCCACTTCTGGGTGTCTGTTCCTAGTAGCCAAATCCAGCGGAGTAAATCCAAGATTATTTTTACTAAAACAAGCCTGTATTATTAATTGTTCTGCAATCCATTTTTTAGCAGTATAAGCTCTAAAACAAGCCTGTATTTTTGTAGCCGCTCGTTTTTGCTGGGGAATTGACATTACTTTATACATTCACTAGCTCTCCTTAATAACTTGCATTCTTTAATTACAACTATTTTTTTGCTAGTCATAAACTTATACTTTTTTTATTATTTTTTCAATAGATAATTTGATATCATACATCAAATTTTAATTAATCGATTACGTTAACGCCTTTATCTTGGAGTTCTTGTTTTTTTCCTGCAATGATTCTCCAACATTCACTTAATAATCATCATCACTTGTCATAGTTGTCTCAGTTGAACTTAAAGTCCAAAGGTCCCAAGCAGCAATTTGATCATCCAATTGGCTGGAAGCCTTTTCTTTTAATAACTTCTCTTTAAAATACGTAAGATAATCATGCAGGGAAATATACAGATTGTAGATACTATGATCATCAATTAGAATAAAAAGATACATCGTTTTAAAATGAAACGGTTCATCGGATATCCAATCCAGAAAACTCTGGTCGATAAACACAATTACAAAACTATGAAAAAAGTATCTGGAATCCTTTTGCAGAAAATGGTACACATATCATAGCAAACAATATAAATAAACTAAGCACTAAATACGCATGACCTATTGTTAGGTATGCAACAAATTTAATATACGGTACGTGTTCATCATATTCCTCTTCGTAGAGTTCTTTTTGTTTATTTAAATCTTTATTAGAAATACAAAATAATAATATTGCAATAATGAAACATTGCGGTAGAAAGAAACCTAAAATTACATGAGCAATGATTCCATAATTAGTTGTAACCGGGTCACCTTTTAAAAGATTTTTTCCGGACTTTATACAGATATATAATGGATATAATATCAAAATAGTAGCTATTATTATTAGGGCGGGTACCACCGTTAATGCACCTATCATATTTACTTCTTTCTATGTGTAGTATACCTCAATTTATTTGAATTTAAACATCAGTTTTGCAATTCAATTAAATGTAAAATAAATTTCTAAAAATGATTAGCAAAATAGTTGAAGGATAGTATATTAGAATATTAAGGATACTTATTTTTAAAATGAAACGGTCCATCGGACATCCAGTCCAGAAAACTCCGGTCGATAAACACAGATTCCCCCTGCACAAACTTTTCCTGCTCGCTGTTGTCCCAATATAATTTTTAGTTGATGGTATTTAAATAAAGTGGCTGCGTATTGAATGGCAATCCATTGAGAATGGCTAGTGTTAGACAGTGGGGTCCATTCAGCCATTAACGATAGCGTTCCCCATCGAGAGTGACTAGCGCTAAGTTCATGTCTCCAGTTATATATAGCGTTTTGGTTAATCGGAGATCGTTTTTCATATTCTAAAATAGACTGAATAGAAAACGGTGAGTGGTTCAAAGAAATCGTAACATCTTGTATAAAAAAAGTGGAGGGTATCGTTCCAATTTGTTGTTTCGAAAAGCCAATGACATAATCACCCCAAGAAAAAGGTTTTTCAATTTGAAAGTAAAGATCATCATATAAATCGATACTGGCGAGGTTTTCTAAATGACTATAGCTTCCTAGAATAGTGATATCCTTATAGATTCGATCAACTTGAAATGACCAAGCTTTTTGGTTGGCCATAGATGTAGCAGGTGTCTGACGACTAAGTAGGGTATATGTATGCTGATAAATCCCTAAAGGGCCATTGTTAATAATGGTTGAATCCGTAAGATTTGTTAATAAAAATTGATCATAATAAACATAATGAGAGCTAATTGTATAATCTCCCCAAGAGAAAGATCCATGTCCCGAAAATGCAAACGGTTTTTGGTTGAATGATGAATTGGGCTGTTGAAGGGCATATTCAATGGCTATATGACCTAAAGGTCCATAATAATTACTTAAAAACGAATAGGCTAGTTTAGATTGTGTTAAATAACGTGACGAAACAAATTGAAGGCCTAATTCAAGAGATTCAAAGGGGTAGGTCATAACTTGTCCTGCTACAACTTGAGATGATTGATGAGTTAATGGCGATTGAATAGTTCCGACTAACCCCGTTGTACTCCATCGAGAACTACGATAATGACTTTTAATACCTAATAGTCGGGTATCCAGTAAAACATAAGGATTTGAATTTAAATATAATAAAAGACCTTGATTAAGTGTTATATATTGATGGCCAATGTTAAACTGAAGATTTTTATAGGCATAGTCTAAACGAGCCCGAAACCGGTCTTGATCTTTAAGAGAAATAAACGTTGATCGAGGGACTGGGTTGGATTGTGTAAGATAGTTAAGGTTAAAAAGCCAGTTATCATTATAAATATCTAAAGAAGAATGAAGACCGTAGTACGGATCGGATTCTTTTTTAGAATCAAAGTAAGTTGATGAAACAAATCCTTTTGTTTTAATATTAGCAATAAGGGGTGTTGTGATAGTACCGGTTAGAAGAATTAATGTAAGAAAAACCGTTAGGTATCTAAAAACTTGTGTCATTTGTTTGGTATTTTAATATTGGGAGTTGCTGTGATATTCGATGACGATGTTTGTTGAAATAGAGAGGTTAATATTTTAATCAATTGTTTGTCGTCGCCAGGGCTATATCCCGTATGTTGGTATCGGATCTTTCCTTGTTGGTCAATAATAAATGAATAAGGAATATTTTGACCGCCCATTTTTTTAAATAGAGATTGATCGGTATCTTTAATAATAGTAAATGGGAACCGATAACGACGAACAACACGAGTGATTTGGGATGTCGTATAAATATCATCAATTGACACACTTAAAACTTGTAATCCTTGCTCTTTAAAATTAGGATAAAAAGATTTTATAGCTTTCATTTCTTTGATACAAGGACCACACCAAGTTGCCCAAAAGTTGAGAAGAACCGGTCCTTTTTTAAGATATTGATCTAAGGTATAGGTTTTATTATTTAGGGTGGTAAACCTAATATTAGGTGCCGATTTATAAGACTGAATTTTATGGTTTAGAGTGGGAGACTCTGCGTTAAGAGCTAAACTAAACCCAACTAAAACCCATAATAAAAATAACCAAAAATATTTCATGACCTTATTTTATCTTTATATTAATATTTAAATAAAGCACAAATTATTAAATATTAACCGCATTCTCTATTAAGGAATAGGGCTAACATCAATAGCTGCAGATTGATATATTTCTTTTGTTGCATTGTTTTGAACAAATACAACAACGGCAGGGTCATCAACAGTATGATCGTTAAAAGATGGAATTGTATCAACTGTAACAGAAAAAGAGGCTTTATTATTTGTAAACGATAATGTTTCATTTAATAATAAATCTAATACAATACCTTCGAAATGAGTTTGTCCGTTGGATGCAGCAACATTGGAAACATGTTCTTTTTCGACTAATAAAGCAATAATACTTGAATTAGAGTCAATGGATATATTTTGATTTAATTCGATATCAATACTCGAGTTGTTTCTTGATAAATCAATAGAAATCATTGCAGAAGCAGAAGACGATAATGTTGTTGGATCAGAAATATGAGCGGTTCCTTTAGTCCCATTATAAAAGGCCGTTGGTATTCCATAAATATCGCCATAAAACGTTTCTCGTTCTGATAAGTACTGACGTAGTTCAGAAGATAGTTGATCAGAATAGTCATCACCCCAAATCCCATAACGTAAAAGAATAGAAGACTCTTTTAAAGAAGGGTTTTTAGAATAAGTTGACTGGAATAGATTAGCTGAATACGCACATGGTCCACACCATGTTGCCGTAAACTTTTCAACAAGAACTTGTTGCGTTACTCTGTTTGCAGTAATAGTTGAGTTGTTATCAGATGAACTAGTAGTAGCGTTAATATTAGACATACTATTTTCAAATGAATTTTCAGTAGGTTTTGCATAACCCATATTAAATAAATTTTCTATATAATCGTAAGCCTCTTGTTTATAATAACCCTCTCTAAGTAAAGGTTTCATTTTAGCTAAAGTATCTTGTGTTTCTTTATCCCCATAATCAGTTAATAGTTCATCAAGCGAATATCTTTTTGTAAAACCTTTTTGGCCGTGTGGTTTAGCAATAATCTCTATGTACTGAGGCCCTAATGTTGGGTGGTATGGAATAAACATTGAATTATTATAAAAATAAATAAAGTCTTCAGATTCATGGTATCTAAAACCAAAAAGAGTAAAGGGTTTAGGTTCAAGTTTGATACAAAAAAGGTGCAAGTTGACTATTTCTGAATTCGGTATATTGCTAAGCATCGTTTCTAGGGAGTTTGATTTGTTATATATTTCACTTAAATAATCAAATAGATATACTGAATTATTACCATAGTAAGTTCCTAAATAACCTAAATTATTAGTAATGTTTATATCAGAATAGTTGTTTATATCAACGGCCATCTCAATAAGAGACGTAGATATAGACGAGGCAAATTTGAAATCATGTTGAGTTAAGTTTGAAGTCGGTGTTATGGCGTCCCATTTATGATGTTGAACGGACGTTTCTAAAAAATCGAGAGTAAATTGAGATGAGTCATTAATATCAACTCGAATTCCATTATTGTCATCGATAGGTATAAGCATAAAATGTTGATTATCGTAGCCGTCATTAATAACAACTGTAGGCGTTAATCCATCATTTACCAAATAGGAATAATCCAGATTAAAAAGATTAGATTTATCATCTAGAAAATCTGCATTAGAAAAAAGAGAAAGTTCATAAAAGCTATTATTTGAAAATGAAATAGGAGACGTTGTAAGCAATAGATTTCCTGAGAAATCATAAAGTTTAGATGTTGTATCGGTTTGTTCTAGTCTAAAGGATTCAGGGTAGCATACTTTAACATATTGATTAATAACAGAGCATACACTTGTCTCTAAGTAAGTATAAGAAAAGAGAGTTGATTTGGATTGATTTCCAGAATTATCAACAGAAATAAAATCAAAAATATAATCGTTTCCATGAACGAGTAAATCGGTATTAACTGTAACCGTTGATTGAGATGCATTAATATTAAAATCGATTATCTGGGAAGGCGTAGGGGGTGAACTGATAATCTTCGGTGATCTTACAACCATTTTAATAGCAGATAAATCTTTTTCAGTTGGGTTAGACCAGTTAATGGCAATACTATTTTTTTGAATTTGAGTAGAAATAGACTCCAATTGAACAGGAGATGGTGGCGTGTTATCTTGAACTAAATTTATAAGAAAAGGGTCTGACGAATTATTAAGTTGAGTACAGGCACTCATAAAAATAAAAACAACGAATAATAAACCAGTACGTACAGTGTTAACCATTAAAAAGCTCCTTAATTAAAATTAAATTAACTATATAATTATTGTTTAAGATTTGAAGAAAACTTACAATCTTAGTTTAATAGGCCCTTTTGAATTTATAAGATATCAATAAAAGTAGTATAATGCAATACAAAATTTATAGCGTTATAAAAGCTGCTTGTAAAACGTGTTTGTTGGTATCATCTTGGATAAATACAATAAATTTAAATGTACTTGGTTTATGATTAGGAAACGTATAATCCATTTTTACATTATCATAGGTCTTAGTAAATACTTCATCTTTAGATAATGCCGTTAATGAGACATCAGAATGCATCGAAAGTACAATACCTTCAAACTGAGTTTGTCCATTACTACCAGGTGGCGTAGAGACTTTATGATCAGGTTCTATTAATACAGCACGGATTTTATGAGAAGAAGAGGTAATGGTTTCATAGGCTGTGATTTTTGCCGTGATAGAGGATCCATCTTGAGTTAGTTCGATTTTATAGAGCGGTTCACCTAGGCTAGTAGGATATAAATCATCTTTAGAGTTAGGAAATGCCGAGACAACCTGACCATCTTTAGCTAATGATGGAATACCAGTGACATTATAATATCTAGATCGTTCATCTAGTCTTGTAGATAAAGAAGACCCTAAGGACTTAGTATAATAGTCATCCCATATCCCATACCGAATTAAGATTACGTTATCGGATAACGAGTTATTTGATGAAAAAATTTGATGAAGTTTATCAGCAGAAGTAACACAAGGTCCACACCAAGTAGCCGTAAATTTTTCGAGTAAAACGATTCTCGGACGTATTGTTTCTGGTGCTGGGGTTGAATTTGTTGATGTTGAAAGTTTAGAATTACATCCGTAAAAACAGATAGAAACAAAAAGTAGAAATAAATAAGTGTACCTACATATCATAATAATTCTCCTTTTATAATTATAATATTTAATTTACTAATATAGTATGTTTATATAATTATCGAAAAAACAAATAAAAAGTTTCATAAAAACTTGAATGTTGGCTTCATTGTTAAAAATTAATGTATGAAAAATATGATTCATCAATGCGTAATTTACTTAGTTTAATATAAAAGAATACAAACTGGCTGATTAAATTGTGTAAAATCTCAATGTGATAAACGAAATAAGTAAATCTGTATATCAGACTTTGAGTATATAAAGTACAAATGTAGTCGTTGTAACCATATCAAATGTTCAAAGTAATAGGTTATGACTCATTATTTTAGATCCTATTTTGTTTAGATTAGTGCCTCTGTATTTTTTAAGATTAGTATTTTTATTGCTTTTGTGTTAAATTTTCATTTTTAGTAATTTCTATATTATGTTTATATTTCAGTTAGGTATTTATATGAGAAAAGTATTAAGTGTTAATTGCGATTGTTTTGCAACTAAAAATGGAAAAGATGTTTTAACTAAATCAACATTATACACACATTTTGAAATTTTATCGTTGCTTAATCAAATAGATGGCCTTGAATCATTGATTGGATCTCGTAAATTTAATAAATTAGTCTGCTATTTTAAAGATAGTTTAAATCTTATTCAAATATCATCCATGTCTTACTTTAGTTTGAAAAGGGATATGTTTGAATTTGTTGATACTCTTTTAGATCGATCTTATCAACGTATTTATAATAAAACTAATAATCAAAATCAGTTCTATCAATATTCAGAATATTTTGAAGATAAAATATCTCATTTAAGCTATCAAAAGCCTGTTATTAAAGGACAGCTCAGGTATTTGTTTAATAAGTTAAGTTTTTCTGCAGTGGAATTGGATTGTTTGATAGATAAAAAATATGATATGGAACAAGTTCTTCTTAATTCGTTAAAGATTGCTTTGGATCGATTATTAGGTCAACATGAAGTTGATATTGAAACCTTTTTAGTTAATAAAATGGAAGCGATACCTAATGAGTCATTTTGCTTTTTAAAATATAAACAACGTATTACAACTCTATTTATTAAGCAACTGAATCATATCATTAAATTAGAAATTTCAACATGGAAAAAACAATTTCCAAATGATTTGACTAGAGTTTTTGATTTTTCAGAGATTGAATCTCTTATTAAAGAGTATGAGTATTCATTTAAGAAACTAATCGATCCGCTAAAGTATATTCCGTTAAATTTAAATCAATACAATACGTGTTATTATTCTTTAGAAGAGTTACAAATTTTGAGAAAGTTACTTACTAATTTATTTGTGTTATCACAACGTCATTTACATGTTCTTTTAAACACTAAGATAACCAAAAATAATCAAGCTAATTATTCAATCTCTAAATCTGAGTTTAACCTTATTCAACGATATAAACAGTTTGTACATTCTATTGTTGGGTTTAAACCATTGGTTCAGTATACGGCTTTACCCTTACTTTCTCCAAAGTCTATTTTGGTTAATTTAGGTGTGTCAAATTGGGTTCCAAGTTTAAGGCAATCCTCTTTTTTTGATTTAGATTTTAATCCTCTTTTATTAGTTAGTAAACGATTACATAAAGCAATTTAAATTGTCCCTAAATTATTTACTTTTAGATATTAGTTTCTTAACCAAACTCTATAAAACGAATATTTCTTAATTAATGACTCTACTTATTATTAAATATCAAACACTGATTCAGGTTTAATGGAATTATCAAAATTAGAAGCGCTTCACCGATTAGAAGATTTAAAAAATCTTTTATGGAGTCGAATTCGTTTGTTAGATCCAAAAAATCTTGATCCAAGAATTCAATTTATTAAATTTCAACTTAAATGGCCACAATCGATGCTATCTTCTGAAGAGTCTAAAGGTAGTCTATTGGCTATGGGTGGTGGTGATTCAAAGATAGGTCGTCCGTCTTCGAGTGCAACAGTAGCGTCATCTCAAAATTGTCAAGCGATGCTCGGGGGTGGTGGGTCTAAGAGCGATAGAGTTTCTTTTAGTGTAGGACGTGAATTAGCAAATTCTTGTATGGGGTAGGTGTTTTATGCATCGGATGCCGAACTTGTTATCGAACGTATTAAGAGCCAATCTAAACGCGATTTATTACAAGAATATTGGAAAAAATCTCAAGCATTAGGTGGTGGTGAATCTAAACATGGTGTTCAACCTAGAGATCGAGATCGGTTACCGTTATCATTTACCGAGTCAAACTTAATAGGAGCGGATAAGAACCGTTTTGAAGATGACCTTCGTAATCGAGAAGATTATATTGATCAAAAATTTAATTTTATTTACGATCATCAAGAATCTAAAGTTTCTATCTCAGAGCAAGACTTGATCATTCGTTTTAAACAGACCGCTATGTTTGAATCGTTACCTAAAGATATAAAAGATCATATTGATGTAAGTCAAAATAAGAAAGATTTAATTCATAAAATACAATTTAGTCGTTTAAAATCAAGTTTAAAGATCCGGATTATAAATACTATTAACCGGTATTTTAGTCAGCAGAGACCTACAGAAACCATTTATACCGTTAGGCCTGAAACATGTTTTGCATATTCATACTTTGATAACCATTTAGTGATTTGTAATTTAGCGGGTAAACATGCTCAAGAAAGATCAAGTCAACTTGAGCAATTTAATTCATGGCTAAATCTTCCGTTTGATGAGTTATATCAATTGTTTTATAAAGACTTTTTAAGTACTAAGAATGTTGTTATTTGTGACATTAAAAATCAAGAAAAAGTTGATGGCCAAAACTTTTTGACCCAAGACTCAAAAGTACCGATTTGGTTACAGATTGCACATTTAGATTTAACCCGAGAGGTCTCTCAATTTAAATATCAAGAATTGATTAATATTGTTCTTAAAATATCGAAGGATCTTATCAATAATCCAGGTTTTGATCATTCGCAAAAAGATATCTTGAATAAGATGTTTACGATTATTAAACGATGTTTAGATTCTCATGGTGGGATGGTTAAAATTTTTCAAAATCGATCTGAAGATTCATCATTTAAAAATAAACTTAATGCATTATCGCAACAGGTATTTTGGGTACCTGGTGAAAATGTTCATGAATGTCCTCGAGCTGTGCGACGGATTCTAGACCCACTTTTAAAGGGATTAACATCTGATGATCGTATTCGGTTAGCTTTTTTATGTGGAAGACTATCACAAAAAGGTGTCTTAGGTTATCATACCGATCAAAATCAGGCTAATATTTTGTTTCGAACAATTTGTGAATATGTTTATCAGTCATTACCGGCCGATAAGCAATCGTCTGCAATTAAAGATGATTTATTAAAAGGAACGTGTATACAGATAGTAAGTAATAGCTTTAAACGATATCATCAAGATGCGAATCCAGATAGTGTTTTTGATAAAAAGAAATTGTAAAAGCTATACTAGACGTTTGTTTCTTTAATTAGGTTTAATTCTGTTAAGATGTCTATGCACATTTGTGGTGATAAAAAGGCTCTATGAGATCGCTCTTCGTTAGGTTTATTTGGAGTTTGTTCGTTAAAAAATTCGTGTTTATTGTTTTCTTGCCAAGTGATAGATTCTAAAGGGTCTTTATGTTTAAATCGTTCGGGTAATGTTCGGTCATAAGCCCAAAATTCAAGAGTTTTTAATTGTATTGTTCGTGGAAAATTTTGACTGTTTTTATTAATATCATCCAGCATTAACTGAATAAAGCTACTAATTTTTATTTTATTTAGGATATTTTTTTGAGGAGTGTCATTAGTCATTGGATGTTGTTTACGTATTTCTTCTTTTGATTTCTCTAAAAATCGATCTGATTTTGCGATGTTTAAATTTGGTAGGTTTAGTGTTCCTTTTAGCAGAACTTGATAAGCATTTTTTAGATGACTAAATTGTTTGAAAGCACGTTCTCTTGGCAGAGTTGTTTCACAGTCTGGATGCTTTTCTTTTATATATTGGCTTAATATATTTTGTTTGTATCTGTTTATTAGTGTGTTTAGCTCGATGTTTAATTGCCCCTTGGTTGTTTTTGTTTCTGGTGCGAACAGGTCAAAATATAGTTTTCGGATACAGGTAATCATTCCTAATTGACAGCCTTTCATACCTTCTAGTAGTTTAGCAAGGATATCGAGTCTTTGGTTATCCTTAGGTTCTTTTTGAGCCAGAGTTAATAGGATTACGTTTAATATTGAGAAAGTTTCATTAACTAATACGCTATTTGTTATTTGTGCTTGAGCAAAAAAACGATTTGGATCTTTTAAAATTGCACACAATCTACCAATAATGTTTTGGGGGCGCGCGCCACTTTCAACACCGTAGGTAGAGTGTCTATCTATAAATTGGTTTAAATATATTTCAGGAGTTTCTGTAATAAAGTATAGATCATAGGAATTTTTTATTTCCGGAATACTATCAAATATTAATGTGTGAACAGATGAAATATCAAAATAGTTTTTACTGTTTAAATGTTCAGTTTTAATTTTTAAGTCTTCAAATGACTGTTTGAAAGTAGGACTAAATATATAGGTTTTATTTATTTCGTTATATTTATCTTCAATTTTATATAACTTTCTTTTTTTGGGGAACTGGGTTCTATTTATGGAGTCTGTAGACTTTAATCGTTTTAAATGAGATTTCGTTAAAAAATTGTACTTTTTATACTCAATCAAAATGTTATATTGTTCTTGTGTTATTTTAAGATGTTTAAGTATTTGATTAGTAGCTAGTATTTTTTTCATAAACACTAACTTAATCATTTTTTGTTATTTTTTCAATAGTTTATTTAATTAGAATAAAAATGGATATGAATTAATCCAAACAAATGAAATATTTTTTTGTTTTAACTTTATTCTTTTTCGATCAGAAATATTTGTCCAATGTAAACCAATCCTTGTTATCTTTGTAAGATGATCCAGTCCGGTATCCGTGATATTATTACATCCAGTTAAATTAATATTTGTTATATGTGTAAGATGAGCTAATCCGGTATCTGTGATTTGGTCACAATTACTTAAATCAATACTATTTATAGATTTAGGCAAATTAGCTAATTCCGCATCTGTGATATTGGTATCACTTAAATTAATCGATTTTATCTTTGTAAGATGAGTCAAGCCAGTACCGGTGATTTGTTTACATTTACCTAAACTAAGCCATGTTACGGTTTTAGGTAAGTTAGCTAATCCGACATCAGTGATTTGGTCACACCCAGATAAGTTAATTTCTCTTACCTTTGTAAGATGAGCTAACCCGGCATCGGTGATTTTTTTACATTCTTCTAAACTAATATTTGTTACGGTTTTAGGTAAGTTAGCCAATCCTTTATCGGTGATTTGTTTACATTTTGATAAATTAATTTTTTCTATCTTTGTAAGAGGCGCTAATCCTTTATCGGTGATATTTTGACATCCCCATAAATTAATTTCTCTTACCTTTGTAAGATGAGCTAATCCGGCATCGGTGATATTTTGACACCTAGCTAAATTAATCGTTGTTACGTTTGTAAGATAAGCTAATCCAGTATCGGTGATTTGAGGACCATGATCAAAAAGATTTGATAAATTAAGAGATGTTACAGTTTTAGGTAGGTTAGCTAACCCGGCATCGGTGATTTGTTTACAACTATATAAACTAATCGTTGTTACACCTGTAAGATGAGCTAATCCAGCATCAGTAATATTTTCACAACCAGCTAAATTAATATATGTTAAATTTTTAAATGTTTTCAACCAATTATTTTTTACTTTTTTGCAGTTACTTAAATCAATATGAGTATAATTTGAGTACTGAGCATAGTCTCGTAAACGTCTATTAGATAAGCTAACGATTTTTGTAATAGATGGATCGATTTTTACTTTTTTCGACACTGGAGGCTCTATATTAGAAACCTCTGTTATTACTCGTTTTTTAGAATTTAGATGGTTAGTATGTAAATTTATTAACTTAGTTAATTGGTTGGTTTGTTTTAATGCGTTATAAATAACGTTAATATCTATTGATTTAATACCTTCCATAAAGAACAGGGTTTGAAACTCAATAGGTATTTTTTTGATTTTTTCAATTAAACGAATCACGGATAGTTTGTTTTTAATGGCGAGTATTTTTTTCATAAACACTAATGTATGTTTTTTATAATTTTTTTTCAATAGTTAGTTTACATAAACAATATTCTTTTAATTAACCTTTTTCTTTTATCTTCAAAAATACGTGTGTATCGTCAATCAATTTTCTTTAAATGTGTCAGATAATCTAAACCATACTCTGTGATTTTTTTAAAATCTTTTAATTTAAATAAACAATATAAAAAAATTATTGATCACTTAATGATAAGCATTATATTTAAAGGTTAATTTTTATCATTGCTGAAGTTTAAAGCAATTAAATAGTTTAGACTTTGACTTAGACTTGGGTTTAACCTTAGATAATGTCTCGCTGTTATTACCATCGTGATTAACAGATTTTAAAGCCGTTTCACTAGAGCTTGTTTTTTCAGAGCTAGATTCTCCAGCCTCTTGAATAGAAATAAAGTTTGTTTGAGACATTTTATCAACCTTTTTACGTTTGAGCTTTATTTTAGGACTGGCTAAGAAATTAATTAGAAACGTTTTTTCAGACTCTTCAATAGAGTCTAAGTTAGTTAGAATATACTTTAAAGGAGTTTCATTATTGATATTAGGATGATAGATATCTATTTTTAGATCTATAAAGAATTTTAAAAGCGTACCCATTTTCTTAGATTCTTTATCTTTAAATAATAAATGAATCAGGTTATTATTATTCTCATCTCTAAAGTTAATAAGTTGTTTTGATATGCCTTTAAATACTTTAATTAAATTAATAAAAAAGTTTATATTTCGATTTTGTATCGCTACTTTTAATATACATTGATTTGATTTGTTTTTAATGGGGAGAATGTTTGAAATCAGAGATGGATCGGTATCATGAATTGATTTGAAAAAATCAAAATAAAATAAATGTGGTAAGTCAGTAGCCATTGCTAAATGGTGTAGTAGGGTATTATTATCATTATCAAAAACACTTTCCGAAAAAGTTAACATAGCTTGATAACTATTAAATGTTTTTCGTTTTAATAACTTTAAAATAAGCTTATTAATATCAATAAATGATGTATCTTTAAACTGGTTTTTTGATATTTGAGTTAATTTATACCTTGTGTATAAAGGAAGTTTTTCTATGAATAGAGTATTGAATTCATTATCTTTAATATCTAAATCGTTATAACAAATAGATCTGATATCATCAATGTTAGAGTGGGTATCGTTATCTTGTAATATATCTACTTCCTGTTGGTTAAAGGCAATGTGCTTGTATGGGTTTTGAATATATTGAAGAATTATATAATATTGAAGAGATTGATTATCATAAGTCTCTAAAATTTTATTTAATAGATCAATATTATGATTTTTTAAAATATAGTCTAATGGTGATTTGTTAAATTTATTTTTAAGAAATAAGGCTGTTTTATCTTTACTTAATAATTTGAAAAATAATGTTTCTACTAAGTCAGCAGGTGGTAAATCTGCGTTTGTAACTACCCAATGTAGTGGCGAGTTTCCATATATATCTTTTTCATTTATATCTACAGATGTTAACTTTTTAAATTGTATTTTTGAGTTTTCTTCAAATAAATAGTCTAATAATGTCATACATTCAGTTACTTTTAAATTATATTCTGTTGCTAAATTCTTATTTATAATGCGTTTGTATTCTCTTAAAATAGAATCTTTATCAACTAACGCATCTGAATTCGAAGAACAAAACACCGATTTTTGTTTTACACTTAAAACAGATAAGGTTGTTTCAACTAGAAAATGTAAAATAGATTCTAATTTATGGTTTTTATATTTAATAATGGAAGAATCTTGTTTGATTGCTCGTTCGAAAAAAGTAATAGCAGGGGTTGTGTTTTTATCTTCAAACGTAGTGTCATCTAAATAATTATCATAATAAACCTTATCACTAGTACTGTAAAAATCTGGATACCAACTAAGTTTGGCAGCGTCATCTTCTGGTGGGTGACCCTTTATTACGGGGCACCATTCGTTATTAGTTATTAGCGTTAGGTAGACTTTTAAATAGAGGTGTAAAATACTGTTACCCTTATTATCAATGGTAGTTAAAATTGCGTTAGGGTGTTGAGCAAGAATATTAAGATGTTTTGTAATCGACTTACTGTGATCAGTAAATTCCTTATTATAATCATAGTTTTCCTTTGTATATAGTTGAGATAATTGGTTTAACAGTGTATGTAGTGGGGTTTCTTGGTTATTATTAACATGTTGGATGGCGTTTTCTTTATTCAATTCATTTAGCCATTCTTTGCTAGACAATGTTGTAGATAAATACTCACGATTATTGTTTATGTCTATAGATTGTACTCCTGATTCCAAAATTAATTGGACTTTATTATTTCCATTTTTTAAAAGAGGGTCTAAAGATAAACCATATTTTTTCATTATTTCCCAGGGATCATTGGTCCAATATAGCGCTTTTACATAATTTTTTTTAACCTTAAAAAACTCTTTAGAATATTTATTTCGATTAAACATTAATGACAAAATAACATGTTTGTTATGGAGTTGATCCATTACGTCATAGGTAGTATAAAATTTGAAACGCCATAAACAATATGTAATAAAGTGAATAGAAGAATCTAAATTGAGATCTTTTTGTGTTAAGTCAAAAAGATTAGATAGCTTTTTGTCATCTTTACAATAAAATATATTATAATTAATGGCACACCTTGATTCATAACATAAATTAAAAAAGTCTGAATTGGGTTTGGTTAGTATATACGGGTTGTATCCATATGGAATTAATGGCTTGATTAGATTATTAACAACCAAAGCCATCCGATTGTGTATAGAGGTCTTCTCTTCATCTATTTTTTTTGTGGAACAAAGCCTTTCAACTAGATCAAATGAAAAAATAAAATTATCAATAATTCGACTGCCATTTGTAGGGCCAGCATACGAACTGGACTTAAATAGACTAGGTAAGTCATACACTTTAATCAATTTATTATTATCATCTTTAAACTGTGCCTTATTATAAAGATCTTTAATATGATATTTTAGGTTATTTAACTTTAAAAAAATATTTTTATTGTTTTGATGCTTATAT
Organism: Candidatus Marinamargulisbacteria bacterium SCGC AG-410-N11; assembly: GCA_003265895.1. Taxonomy (GTDB): domain Bacteria; phylum Margulisbacteria; class Marinamargulisbacteria; family AG-410-N11; genus AG-410-N11. The sequence continues at coordinate 16,849 of QFBS01000023.1, forward strand.
AAATTATTTAAAAGTGATAGTTGTTCGGTTTGATTATCGTTCAACTGTGTATCATTTAGTTTGAATTTTTCCAAAAAAAATTGATATTCATTAACCAACATTATCATTTTGATTTGATTACTTTCTTCAATTAAATCAGGTATTAAGCTTATATGTTTTAACAGTGTAAATGCACGATCAATCACTTTTTCTTTTACAGAGCTAAATGTGGATAAGATCGTTTCTATTTCGGAGTCCGCTATATTATAAAAGTTATGATTATTAATGATTTCTTCAATTGATAAATTAAAACTTCCAAAATCGTTTAATTGCAGTTTTTTTAGTTCATCAAATAATTTTCCTGATTTAATTAATGTATTTAAAGACAGTTGTTTTAACGATAAAACGTCTTCCTTGTTAGGAATTAAGCTAGAAATTAATAAGTTTATCCAATTGGATGGTATGACGTTTAATTGTTGTAATGCAATGAATTTTTTCATTTTTGGTCCTTAATATAACATTGAAATATAAAATTAATGAAGTAGAGAAGATACACTTGTTTGCTGTGGTTGTCAACTTATCATTCAATATTTAGTAATTATATTTAGTTGGTTAAATTTGTATGAGATTATTTAGACCGAACACGATTATGTTCTAGACAATTAAGGTGTATTTATTGATTTAAAAAAACCTCCACTGTTATAAACATAGTCACGATTGATATCATTTGACTTTTCAAAATGATATAATTTATTTGCTAATTCATTGCTTATAAAAATCTTTCTCATATCCTCGTATAATCGCCCAATGTGGATTTTTTCCATACATCCAGTTTGTAACTCCATGGGCGAAAATGAAATCGCTGAATCTTGACTAAATGGTTTTTTATTTTTTTTCCATCTTATTTTTTTAGATTTAGTGTAATCGATTGCTCCATTAATAACTTTTAGGATATTAAGTAAGTAATGTGTTTTGTGTTTAAATTTTTCTTTTAATATAGTTACAGGAATTAACTCAATATCATTTGGACATAATTGATTTAATATTTCTGCAATTTGTTTTGATATTATTGGAACACTATATTCGAAAAAATGGTCGTCTATTATTACATAATCAATGGTATGAGATGTTGTGTGAAAATATTTTATTTCAAGTTGTAAATTACCTTCTATTATCATGCTAAAACTAGGATCTTTAGCAAGTTCAGGATTATCTAGAATCGTTGTTGATATTGACCATCCATTGGTAAAAAGTTTTTTTAATATAATTTCGTTTGATGCTTTTGTTCTTTGAATGCCTGTCCAATAAAAGGCTTCTTCTTCAGACAATCTTTTATGGAATTCAGAAAGGGTTTTTTGCTTGTCCAGTAATTCTTTTTTTTCTAATTTTTCGTGATACGAATGATCATATTCTATCATGTTTGTTGTGTCGCCAAATAGAATATAAAAGCGATATCCATGAGAACAGACAATTACGGGGATTTTTAAGCTTTGGATATGTTTCAAGCTTTTGAATATAAGATGAAAGAACTTTAGAATAATTAAGATATTACAAATTTTTTCTGCATTTTTTTGATCAGGATGATTTGTTCTGTGGTCAGCATAATAAGCATCATATTTTTGAATAGGTTCCATTCCATGCAATTCTTCTCCATTTATATTACAGCAAAAATCACCTACCCACATAAAGGTTTTATCGCCACACTTATCAAAACCAAAGATATCAAAATTCCAATAGTCGTCATATTCAATATAGATGGCTTTGCAATTATTTTTTGAAATAAACGAAGAGATTTTATTGCCAATAGTATCAGTAGAATTGGAAAACTCAAGATCTAAGATTGTATGAAACGGTGTTTTTGGTAAGGACTCTAGTTCTTTAGAAACAATAGGTATACATGCTTCTATATTACCTTCATCTAATAATTTTTGTACTTCATCGGAAACCCACATATAATTGATCGTTGTTCTTTTATATTTTAATAAATTTCAAGAATATTTTTTCATTTGAAATAGACTATAACATTACATCCTATATAATTAAATGTCTATTGTATATATATTTTTGGTAAATATATTTGGTTTTTTTGAACAAGTGTTTAAGGAGTATACAAATTTAATTGAAAGTGTTAATAAAAGTCATGTTTGTTCCTTATTTATTGGGAGTATACCGATAACGGGTAGTTTATGTAATATTGAACGTTTAGTTTTATGTTTTAATGATCTAAATAAAATGAAAAAGGCCTTGCTAGGAATCGGTTAAAGGCTTGGTTGTATTCTTTTGGATAACTGGATTTAAACTTTTGTAACGCAATAATAAGATCTGATTTTAATATTTGGCACAAATGCTTATCATTAGTCTTTAATGCTTCTTTTTTAGTTAGAATGATATCGAGCCATCGTTTTAAAAAAAATGATTTTTCACAATGAGAATATTCTGATAACCAGCCTTCTTTTTCTACCATAGACTCTCTCAGGAGTCCGGACGCGGTTCCTTGATCGCCATAGGCATATAAATGACTGTTTTTAAAATTAGTATCCATTAGCGATCGGTGTTCTTTATCGGATATTGTACGATAGGCCACTTTAATCCATTTTTGTAATACTTTATCGGAGACTTTACTAATTAAAAAATCTTGGTAACAGGTTACTTTATATTTGGATTTATTAGCAATATGTTGTTGTATTAATTGATCTCTTACTAAAATATTTTCATGAAACTCCATTTTATTAAAGGGGTTTTTAACGGACTTAACTTTTTTTGAGGACTGCTTTTTGACAACTGTAAATGGTTTTGTTTCGGCGTTAGATGGCGTTACTATTGGCTGTTGTCTCGTATTTAATACTAACTTATCTAACTTTTCTTTATTAATGACATAGCGAAACCCTGTACTCGAATAATGTGAAAAGTGCTCTGGATTTTCTTTTTTAGGGGCCTGTTTTTTACGGATTCTTTTTTGTTTTCTTTTTTTCTTTCTTTTATTTTTTGGTTGACTGTTTTTAGTTGCTTTTTTTGGTTCTTTAAACAAATCAACAAGGTCACTATCAATATTTTGAGAGTCTTTTTCGAATTGGTCAAAAAATTGTGACTTAATTTGATTTATTATTTCTTTTACTTCAATGGGGACTTTTTTTAGGTTTATTGATAGTAGTGTTTTAAAATTTTCATATATATAGTCGTAATATTGTTTTAATGAATCGTATATAAGTTGGTCGTTTGAATTGGTTATCGAAAATTGTAAACATAGAAGTTCTAATTTTTTCATCTTTTTGAATGTTGGGATGTTTTTTATCTTTTGATTATACAGTCTCATTGTTTTGCCAAAATCGTCGTTAGTAGCGGTTTTGTAGTTTGATAAATAGAATAATAGTTGTACGACACTAAACATAATGGCTGGATTTAAACTAGTCTGTTCTGTCGAATTTATAAGAAGGGTATCTAACATATTTTTTTTGCCTTTTTGTAATATGGGTAGTAATTTTGTTATTAAACCAATATCGAATCGTCTACATTCTAAACTAGAGGTAGAGATTTTAGTCTTTTTTTTATCCAGAACGTTATTAATTAGTCTATCGTGAGTGGCTTTAATTTTTTTGCCATACCGTATAGCGCTGTTTAATATTTCTTCCATTTCAAATATTAATTCATATAATGCTATGGTTGCTAAATACTTTTTTAGGGGGTCGTTTATTTCTTTTATGTGTTTTTGACCACTTAAAATCGAATTTATGACCCATTCTATCATTGGCCCACTTGAATACTTTAGTTCTATAAAAACGTTATTTAGCTTTTTTATAGATTCTAATGATTCCGTAAAGACTGTGTCATTATCCTCTTTTTGATTAACTGAGATGTTATTTGGTAAAAGGTCGTGATTAAGCAGATAGTTAATAAAATAATCTATATTTATAGTTGGGTTTTGTTTGTTATTTAGTCCTAAGCCCCTTGCATAAACCATATCAACTAATATTTGTGACCATTCAAGAAATTTGGGTTTGTTTTGGTTATAGTTAATAAGGAGCGGTTTATGGATTAGTTTAAGGATAGAGAGTATTTGTTTTTGAGTATCGGATAGATTTTCCGTTAATTCTTTTGCTTTTTTAGTTTTATAGATACTAAATATTTCAGTGATCCATTTTCTTGGTTTTTTGTTTATATCTCTAACGATAAGCTGTTCGGCTGTTTTTTGGTTACTGTTTAACTTTAGTCTATTCGTATCAGAATGATTTAATAATAAACGCAAGATTTTAGGGCCGGTATTTGTTTTGGAAATGGTTTTTAAGCTATAGTTTTTCCAAAAATTGACCGTATCATGAAGGATTGTATTTCCTGTTTTTGGATCACAACTCGTTAAAATTAGTTGTTTTTGATTTTTATCATAGAACTTTTTAAACGAAGAATAGTTGTTTTGTTGGCATAATTGTTTAAATTTGTCATTAATAGTGGGTTTGCTCTTTTGTGTGACTGCTAAAATTTTAAACATGATATGGGTTCCTTATAAAAATTTTAAAAATAGATGAATTTAATGAATATATATTTTTTTGGGCTTTTATTCAATACTTTAACAAGCGATAGAAACTTAGTTGTTGTTAACTTGCGTTTTTTTTATTAAATAATAGATGCGTATAAATAAGATGCTAGCTATTACTGAAAATAAAACTGGTAAAATAAAAAAATATACAATCGAATATAAACAGATTAAAGAGGCTATCGTAATATTTAATATGGCTAGTGATGGCTGTTTCTGAAGTATAGAAATTTGTAACAGACTATTTAGACCGAACCCGATTATGAGCCAGCCCATTAAAAAGCTAAACCCGAGATGAAAGTCCCATAACGTATTTGATGTTGGTACATCTGGAATAATTTCTTGCATTAACAGAATGGCTTGACTTAATTTAGGGTTCGTTATGGGTTTATTTAACATAACCATTGACGATATATTATGGATAGAACCCAAACTAATTAATAGCCAGCCACTTATTTTTTGTAGTTTTTTCCAGTTTTTCATGACTTTAAAAATAAGAAGACAGGTTTTGGGCTGTTTGTTGTGCCGTTTTTATGGACTCTTGTACCATTCCTTCAGACGCTAATGGATGGTCTGTTGAACTTGGTTTATTAATGTATAGTGATTGGGTAGGGTAAGCAAATTCGACTTTTAGCTCTTTTGCTAAACGAATAATTGCTAAATTGAATTGGTGGCGGGCGTTAAGTTCTTCGGACCAATCGTTAACTTTAAAAAAGCAATAGACTAAAATTTGGAGTGATGATGGGCCGAATTGGTTTAGGTAGATATGGACATTATCATTTCTCATTTTGGGATGTTGTTGGATTAGTTCTCGGATTCCTTCACAGAATGATTCTAACTTTTCTGGCGTTGTGTCATAAACTACATCTAAATAACATTTATAGCGGCGAAAGGCTCGTTCGCCCATATTATCTACAACGGCTGTTAATAAGATCGAATTTGGGACACTAACCAACGAGTCATAAAAGGTTCTGACTCGGGTACTTCGAAACCCTAAATGGACAACGGTACCTTCTACATCACCTATTTTTACCCAATCGCCTATATTGAACGGACGGTCAACAACCACCGTTAGTGATCCAAAAATATTTGAAATGGTATCTTTTGCTGCCATAGCGATTGCGATACCACCGATCCCTAGCCCTGCTAATAAACTGGCAAGCGGTAACTTAAGGATTTCGGCAATGGATAAGATACCGATAATTGAAAAGATTACTTTTAATGTTCGACACACTAATGGCGCTAGTAAATCGTCAAATTTTGTTGCCGTTTTAGCTGCTTTTTGGGTTAAAAATAGTTGTAATAGGTCCGAAATACGCCAACCGGTCCACACGATCCCAAAATAGGTCATCACCTTACTGGCTACAACTAGGATATTGATAACATTTTCGGATAAATCTAAAAATGAAAAACCTAACAAACATAGCCAGCCAACAATAATTAGGCTAACGGAGCGGGTGATCGATAATTGATCGATTTTCTTTTTTTGGGAATCATTAAATCCGAGTCGGTTAAAGAAATGGGTTATGAATCGTTGGGCGAGGTAGGCTAGGAATCGGCTTAGGATGGTACTTATTAGTAGGATTAGTATGATTAAGAGCCAGTGGCTAATGGATAGGGATAGGATATTGATAGTTAGTATATTTGAGCTTATATTCATGTTTTTATCATCTCGCAATCCCCAAAATAAGTCAATAGGAGCAACTTAAAATAGCGCCATGCGGCTAAATTTCAAAACTCGACTCCACACCCTACGCTGAAGCTCCGGGCTCGCGGGAGTCCACGTTTTTAAATTTAACCACCTGACGCTATTTTAAGCAGCTCCTTACGGCTCGCTATT
>QFBS01000024.1 GCA_003265895.1 Candidatus Marinamargulisbacteria bacterium SCGC AG-410-N11
AGAAATTGATTAAATTTATCGAGTAACTTTCCATGTAGCTCTACCTGAGAGTGGTTAAGTGGATTAAACGAGGTATACTTAATTTTATTTATAGCATTTATGCTTATTTTTTTTTTATTCATAGGACGTTACTTGGTATTTTTGAGTAATATATGCTTTTTTTATATTTCTTGCAAGTGTAATCTTTAAACAGATGGGTTAAAATTTGAGAAATTAAAGTATATGAAAAATAGAAATACTTAAAGGATTATTTTTTTATATATTTTCAAAACTAATTGATTAATGTTAATGAGAGCTAATTTTTGGGTTTGGTCATTAATTTTATTTAATTTTTCATTACAACTTAAAAATGTATGATTAAGACTTAGCATACAAGATTCTAGATTCTTTATAATAGAAAGTCTTGATAAAAGAGACTGAATATATTTAGTATCGTTAGGAGGGTATTTAAAAAATAACAGTAAAAAGCATATTACCTTACTTTTGTAGTTGGTTATAGTAAAGTTATTTTCTTGCGCTAAAGATAAATATTTGGGTAGATCTTTTTTATATTTATAAAACAAATGTTTGATTTGTTTTATTTGATCATCATCAAATCTAGGTAATTGTCGAAGCTCTATAATTATAGACAGCTTTTTTTTATACCAGCATTGTTGAAGAGATTGAAATAAATAATCTTTTAAATTTGGAGTTGTTTGTTTATGGAGTATTTTATAGATACCTGTTTTTAATAATGTTTTTGAGTTTATGATTAATTTAGTATTATTGTTTTGATATAAGAACGAATGCCCAGAAAAATTTAAAATATGAGCAATTAATTCATTCGGTAGTTTAGAACAATAGCTATTAAAATAGTATTGTTTAAATAAGGTTTTTTTTATGTTTTCGATACATACGGTTAGGGGATTGGCTTTAAGTTTTTTTGATTTTCTTTCGCTAGTAATATCTACAGAAATTCGTTTTCTTTTGTTTATTCCTATATTTAATGAACACCGTTGTTGATTGGTGATTTGAAATGCTATTTGTTTTTTCATAAAAATGAGTTTTTTTTAATAGATGAATTAGTATTTCCATTTAAAAGATCGTTCTTCAAAGCAAAATAATATAAATTCTATGGTTGCATTGTCAAGGGGTTTATAGTTAAACTCCAAATGTCCTTTAATTGAATAATTGTTTTTTTCAAGAGGTATCCATTTAATTGGAAGTATGGGGTCTTCATTGTTAATTACTAATAAACTACTTTGAATTAAGTCGATAGTTAATAAATTAGGATGTTCAAAGGTTTCTAAATCAATATAAAAAGTAGTTTTATTATCGGTAATACTTGGCGTTACTTCTAACTTTATTTGATTAAGAATCGATGTTTGCTTTTGAAATATAGAACTATTATCAGTCTTAATACTTGTTGTGTTTTGTGGACTTTTAAAATAAGAGCTAATGATAACAATTAGGCAAATTATACCAAATAAAACTGTAAAAAATCGTGGTTTATTAGCTATAACCATTTAATAGAGCATCCCATGGATGGATTTTGATTTTTAGGGGGTAGTTTGTTTGAAATCATATCCTGAATAGCGTCTTTTAACTCTTCTTTTTGAACCTTATCAGGATTTTGCCAGTTATCGTCTAAGCGGCCATGGTAATATAGTTCACTGTTCTTATTTAGTAAGTAAAGATCGGGTGTACATTGTGCTTGATATTGTTGAGCTACATTTTGAGTATTATCAATTAAATATGGAAAAGGGATTTTCCATTCGGATATTTTTTTTGCCATAGCTGTTGGACTATCGTCTGGGTAATTAGGATTAATATTAGGATTAATAGCAACCGTATTAACACGTTCTTTTTTAGCCCAATGACTTAATTCAATCAGTCGTTCCCATATTGCAATTGCGTAGGGACAATGGTTACATGTAAATACAATAAGTAACCCTTGTTCTCCTTTTGCTGTTGTTAGGGAATAGGATTCGTTATTGGGGGTATTTAATTTGAAGTCGGGCATTTTGCTGCCGATTGTTAGTTGTTTTGATTCTAATAAGACCATTTTTAACTCCTTAATTAATTGCCGATAAAAGATCGGCAACGGTTGTAAATTTTTCTCTAGGCTTACCTGCTTTTTGACCGGCTAATTTTTCTTTTTTATTTATTTCTAACCAATCTTTAAATCGAACTACTTGGATATTTAGGGTTTTGATGTGGGTTTCGATATCTTCAATTTTAGGTTTTGGACATTCTGGTAGTTTATCTAAGTCTTCTACTATTTGCATCACGGTTTCGTTGCTACAGGGTTTATTGGTACCAATAACTCCTTGCGGCCCTCGTTTAATCCAGCCAGCGGTATATAGACCTAATATGGGTTTTTGATGTTTATCAATTACGCGTCCTTTTATATTAGGTATTACTCCTTTATTAACATCAAATGGTACATTTTCGAGCGGCTTTCCTTTGTACCCTATACTTCTAAATAATAATTGGCAAGGGTATTTTTTTACATGCTCTGTTTTAGTTAATGTTTGGTTAAATGGATCTCCCATTAATTTTGATTGATTTAAATAGATTTTATTAATGTGTTCACTACCTTCTAGTTTATTGCTGATATGAAAAAAGTGTATGTAAAGATTTTTTGACTTGGTTTGTTTAGGTGTTTTTAAGATGTCTTCAAATACTTTAAGATTTTTTTGAGCTTTTCGATTACTAGGATCATTTAGTTCGGCTAAGTCAGATGTTGATAGTTTGAAATCATTTTGATTTAGATGGATTTGACAATCGTTTAAATGTGCAAGTTCTTGTAATTCTAAATTTGTACATTTTGCTTGGACAGGACCTCGACGGACAAACATATGAATATTTTTTATATTGCTGTTCTTAAGTTTATTTAAAGCTGACTGGGTGATGTCCGATGATGCAAGCTCTTGTTCTGTTTTTGCTAAAATTCGAGCAACATCAACCGCAACATTTCCGATACCAATAATCCCAACTTCGGACGCATTTAAATTAAATGTTTGGTTTTGATAGTCTGGATGGCCATTATACCAACCAATAAACTCTCGGGCAGAATGGCAGTTTTTTAGATTTTCACCAGGAATATTAAGCTTGTTAACCCCTTCAGAACCATAGGCAAAAATTATTGCATGGTAAAATTGTTTTAATGTTTCTATGCTAATATCTCTTCCAATTGTAACATTTCCAAAAAAGTTTAGATTAGAATCATGCTTAATAAAGATTTTTTCAAAGTAATTTTCAACAGACTTTAGTTTTTGATGGTCTGGAGCTACGCCTGTTCTTAATAATCCATAAGGTGTAGGAAGACGATCAAATATATCGACCGATGTATGTGTGGTTTGTTTTAGTAAGCTATCAGCAGCATAAAGACCACTTGGCCCAGAACCTATAATTGCAATTCTAAATTTTTGAGTCATAACTTAGTAAATATATTATCAAAAAAAGGATTTAAACAGCAATTAATTAACGATACTTTAAGGTATTTAAACCTTTAATAACTTGACAATCACTAGCATAATTATATAATAGACATTCAAGGACTAATTTTAAATAATATTTAAGGAGAAATTAATTATGAAAACTAAACTAACTATGTTAATCGTATTTTTTACATTGCTAATTAATTCGTTTGCGTATGCTTCTTTTGATTTTAAGACGGCATTAAATGAATTACAATATTCAGCAAATTTAGGGATGAGCTCGAGTAAATATATAGGGACTAGCTTAAAGAGTCAAAAAAATAATTTTGGTGTTCAATTAGGGGCATCTGCTGAATATGCTTACAAGCCTGATGTTGCATTTATTTCTGAATTAAATTATGTTCAAAAAGGATCTATATTTAGTGCATCCACTGAAGAAGTACAAACATTACATTATTTACAGTTACCGTTACTAGCAAAATATGTTTTACCTCAAACTTATAAGGGTGCTACTTTTCAATTAATTGGTGGTGCTTATTATGGTTATTTATTAAATGGTCAATCTAAAGTAGGCGATACAACAACAGACTTAAAGTCTAAATTAGGTAGACATGATGCTGGTATTGTTTTCTCTGCAGGAGCTAATATGGCTTCTCCATTTGATGATGGTAAACTAAGTGTTAATTTACGATATGATATGGGATTAAGAGAAGTAGAAGATAACGTTCGTAATGCATCTTATCAATTAACATTAGGTTATAACTTTTAAGACTGTTTTTTTAAGATGGGGATAGTTATACTATTCCCATCTCAATCATCTCTTAAATATAGAGATTTGTTTGGTTTTTATATACAAAAAAATAAGGTTAGTCATAACTCTTTTTTAACTAAAATTTGTCATAATCGTTGATGGTTACATTATGCAATAATTTTGGGTCAAATATTAATTTATTACTTAAGTTTATTTAAATTAATAGGAGCATTAGTTTCTTTGAGTATATATATAGAACTAAGATGGGGTGTTTTGTGTTAAAAAGGTTCCTATTTTTTGGCCATAGTTAATTGATTTATATTGTTTAAGATTAGACCATTCAATTGATTTTTCTTGAAATAAAAGAATAACCGTAGATCCTAAATTAAAGGAGGCTAAGTGACTACCTTTTTTCATGGGGTAGTACATTGAATAATGTTTATTGATTGGTTTTTTTTGTTTTATATTTGTGGTAATGGATTTATCGTAGGTTGTTGTAATATTTCCTACGTTTAATGCTCCTACTTTTATAATAGCTATGGTGCCATAAAAAGTTTCTAGTAATGTTATGACTCGTTCATTTTCGATATATAAATTGGGAAAAGAAGACACCCAACTTTGTTTTACTGGAAATAATTTTCCCGGAATAATACAAGAAGACTTTATTTGGCCATTACATGGTGCAAAAATTAAATGACAATCCTTAGGAGATAAGTAAAAGGTGATAAAGCTACCATTTTTAAAAGTATCGGCATAATTTTTAGTAACTAAATCGTCTAGTTTATAACGAATATCTTTGGCTTGTATTAATGTATTATTTGTAATATTTCCAAATTCTTGAATTAAGCCATCGACTGGCGACATAATAGATAGATCTGAGTTATCTATAGGACGGCATGATTCTTTTAATTTTCTTGTAAATAGAGTATTAATAGTCTTAAAGTGTGATAGGGGTTCTTTTATTTCGGTTTTATTTATTTTTAGTAATTTAATTGTAATGTTAATGATTGTTTTTTGAAAAATACTTGGTATTTTTCTAGTTGTAAAAAACTTGGTTAAGTAATAGGCAATATTTTGTAATAATAAATTAAATGTTATTTGCATTTAATTATTATACGGTTAAATTAATTTTTTAGATAGTTTCGATTTATAGTCCTATTTTTTTAACAATTTTGGAAAATCGTTTGTAAGCTCTGTCTACTTTTATAATCATAAATTGGACAGCATTTTCAATGCTAATATTTGCATCCGTAGTATTTTCAGTAATATTAGAATCGTTAGTTAGAACTTCGCTAGTTTGATCTGTTTGGTTCATATTTGCATTGAGATCATTGGTTTCAGAAGCAAAAGCTGGTATTCCAATTAAACAAATAAAAATTCCAATAATAGTTATGAATGATAAGATATTTTTTGTTTTATTATTTTTCAAATTTTATACTCCTTTATATGTTAAATTCCCTCTTAATTATAAGAATACCCAGTTTTGGACTTTCTTAAACATTGAAAAAATATAATATATTTTATTGTTATATGATTATGTTAATCATAACATAGATGATGTGTATATATTGAGGTAATAGTTTTATTTTAGTACTATTGGCTTATCATTTTTTAAATTGTTAATATATATTCATGAAGTATTTACCGGATAAATTTAATTATTTACTTTTTTTTGGCTGTTTATTTATTTTTACATTTGTTTTTTATGTCATTAAAAGTGTATTAGGAAATGAATGGATTTTATTAGATAATTCAGTTTACATACTTCAAAACCCTTATATTCAATCATTTTCCTGGGATTCTATTAAAACATTATTGTTAGGTTATATTTATTGGATGCCATTAACTTGGCTTAGTCATTTTTTTGATTACTATATTTATGGAACTCAACATGCTGGCCATTTGCTTACTAATGTTGTATTGCACTGCCTTAATTCGGTTATGTTTTTTTTAGTAATGTTGTTAGTTATGTCGCCTGTTTCAGTTAAATACTTTTTTTCGTCATCTTTAGTAGATAAGTGGGATGATTTTTTTAGTAATAGAGGCTATTGGTTTTTTATGACGGTTATTTTGGTAACTTGTTTATGGGCTGTACACCCTTTAAAAATGGAGTCTGTTGCATGGGTGGCAGATCGAAAAGGGTTATTAATGGCTTTTTTTTCTTTTTTAGGGTGTTATTACTATTTAAAATGGACACTTTCTTCTTATACATATCAAAAATGGTTTGTATGGTCTCAAATATGGTGTGTTTGTGCTTTGGCATCAAAACCTACAGCGGTGGTTTTACCGTTGATTTATTTATTGATTGATGTTTTGTATTCTCGTTGGGAGCATGACTTTGATTCAACGGTTAATTACTCAACAAAACTAATATCGTTTGGGCGTCGATTTTTTAGATACAGTTGCGAAAAGTGGGTATTATGGTTGGTGGTAGCAATGGTTGTTGTTATTACTGTTAACGAACATTTTTTGAGTCAGTCTTTTCGAACAATGGATCAGTATACTCTTGAAAATCGTCTAGCGGGTTCTTTTTATCATTTACTATTTTATTTAAAAAAGTTAATGGTGCCATCGCAATTAGTTTCTTATTATCCATTTAAGAAAATTACATTTGATTCGATGATATCTTGGTTGTCTTGTCTGGTTGTTTTGCTGATGACTGGATTGTCGTTATTTTGGATTCGTTATCGACCTTATTTTTCGGTTACATGGTTATTTTATTTGATATTAATGTTACCAATGTTAGGATTATTTCAAGTTGGTAACCAATTAGTTGCTAACCGCTGGACTTATTTTTCGGTATGTAGTTTTTTTGTTTTATTATGTGGTTGTTTGATTTGGATGATGATTCAATCTGAAAGAGTACAGCGATGGCGGGTGTTTATTTGCAATGGTTTATTGGTGGGGCTTTGTAGTTTACTATTTATTTTTTCAGTACAATCTTATATCCAATTATCTTATTGGCAAACACGATTTACGTTTTGGGATCGAGTAATCGATGTTTATCCTAACCAGGTTCCTGCGGCATACAATACATTGGGTTATCTTGTTGAGCGCCAAGGAAACTTAATGCGTGCTGAGGAATATTATAAGCAGTCGTTATCTGTTAGTGATACATATTATCGATCGTATTTAAATTTGGGCCGTTTATCACTTAAACGGTCAGATATTGAGTTAGCAAATACTTATTTTAATCAGGTTGTTAAATTAGTTCCAAACGACTTTTCGGGTTATTTAAATTTAGGATTGGTGGCGAGATCACAGAGAGATTTTAAGAAAACTCTAGAGTATTTTTTACTTGCTTACGAAAAAGCAAGCATTTATTCAAGTCGAAATGTTGAGTTATTGTTTGAACTGCAGGTTTTTATTGGCTATGCTTATCATAAACTAAATGACTATGAAAATGCCTTAACATACTTAAATAAGGCCTATAAATATAATGATCAACATGCTGATTTATTAATATTATTATCTGATGTATATTATGATTTATATTTAACGTCGGATAATATGCAATATTTGTATCAGTCTCGGGATATTTTACAGATTAATGTTAAACCTTATGTTTTTTCTAAGGCTCGTTTAGATAATCAGTTGAAAAAATTAATTGAGAAGTAATTAAAAATAATAGTTTACTAAATAGCTGTTATTTGTAAAAATACATGCTTATGAAAGTTCTTTTTTTGACTATTCTTTTTCTTGTTTTTAGTCAGCCTTTGTTTGCGCAATCGACAAGTGCTGTTGATATAACTACTAAGGTAGCTACAAAAAATAATGTTGTGGATAACAAAGATCCGATTATATTTAAATCTGATCCTGTTTTTGCAATAGTAAAGAAAAAGGTTAAGGCCGAAGCAACTAAGCAAAAAGCTTTATCTAAAGATGTGGTTAATTTAGGAGTGTCGACGCTCTTTATGGATACTATGGCCGTGGTTAAAACATTTCCAGGTGTTGTTTCTTATGGAGATGCTAGTGCACTGATGTATGTAAGGGGCGGAAATGCTTATGAAGTTTTAACGATTTCGGATAACCATTTTTATCAGTGGTCTTATTTTTTTGGTGGGTTAGTTAGTTTGATTAATCCAATGCTGGTAGATTCAATTACATTTTATTCAAGTAGTTTTCCTGCTCGATATGGGAATGTAACTAGTGCTATTGTTGATGTTACGACTAAAACAGGAGATTTGAGTAAGTATAGCTTAGAATTAAATAGTAATTTAACACAATCTAATCTTTTAATTTCGGGACCGATTCAAAAATATTATAGTTCTTTTTTGGTATCTGCTAGGCGAACTTATTATGATAAAATTTTGGGTGCACTTATAAGTGATGATACTATTTTTCCATATTTTGAAGCTTATTCGATAAAATTACATAGTGAACATTTGGATAATCATGAAGTGACACTATTGGGAAATATTTTTCATGAAAAAGCCGATTTAAGAGGCGAAAATAAAAATTTAGAAGATGGTTCTCTAATTTACGATTCGTCAATTAATGTAGCACAGATCGAAGTAGATTCAACTTGGACATCTGATTTATCATCAGAAGTAACCGCTCAATATGAGACCTTTAAATCGTCATATAAAATTGAGGGCAAGTTGCCTATTAATGTAAAAGGGAATAATGATCCCATTATTATTTTAGGCGGAGAGTTACTATATACTGGTTTTGATCGACATACAATTAGAACAGGCGTTATGAAGTGGGCTCAAGAGATTGATGGCGAGTTTTTCTTTACGCGTGAACCAACTAAGGATTTTCCAGAGGCTAGAACAGAAACTAGATTTAATAAGTATCAAGAGTACTTTGATTATTTGGCGGTTTATTTTGAAGATGAACTTGAGTTGATACCAAAAAAATTAGCTGTCAATGCAGGGATTAGAGCCGAGACAGTATTAACGCCATCGTTAACTAATTTAGATACATTTCAACCTAGGATGACTTGGTATTTTGGTGATCGGTCTAAATCTGTTGTTACATTGGGAGTGGGGAAGTATTCACAGTTTTCATTTCGTGTTTTTAATAATCAATTAGTTAATTTAGAGCCATTTGATGCTATTCATTATACGTTGGGCTATGAAAAGAATTGGAAGGGTTTTATGTTTCGTTCGGATTTTTTTTATAAGGATTATAATAATTTATCTCGGCAAGTTTTAGATCAAAGGACGGGTTTTTTAGACGGTTACGACAATCAGCAAACTAGAAAAGCTTATGGTATAGAGCTTTTTTTACAAAAAAAAGTTGGCGATAAATTGGATGGCTGGATTAGTTATACCTTTTCTGATGTACAGTTTAAAGAACCTGGTATAGATTGGACTTATGAAAACTATGATCAACGACATTCGATGAATATTGTTGGTAATTATCGATTTAATAAGCGTTGGAAGTTATCTGGAAAATCTTATTATGGCTCTGGAAAGCCGTATACGGATGTCGTTTCATCTAGATATGTTGAATCTGAAGATTTATATATTCCAATTAATGCACCTAAAAATAGTAAACGGTTACCAGTTCATTTTGCGCTTGATATATGGTTCGAGTATCAACGACGTTTTTTTTCGTCTAATGTTTCGTTTTTATTTGGAGCTACAAATATATTAAATCGAAAAAATGTGATTACTTATTCTTGGGATGACTCGTTTAAAAATAGAGAACCTGTTACTAACTTGCCATTGTTACCTTTTTTAGGGGTTAATGTAAAATATTAGATCGTTTATTATATGAATAAGGTTGTAGCATTAACGGGTATTCCATTAGATGTTACGTTGCCTTTTAATTATGATGTTAAGAATTTACCTGGATTAACGCCATTTATTGTTAGGTCTTATTATCTGTCGATGAAAGATTTAGAAGAAAAAACTGTTTTAGCGATCGATAATAAAATTTTTACAAGTACCCGTACGGGTTTGGTTAATTGGGTTTGTGACTTTGTGTCTAACTTTGGCTTTGATATGGATATTACATGTTTAGCGATTTACTATTTAGATCTTTGTTTAAGCCAAAAACGAATGTTGTTTTCTAACCATCAAATGTTAGCAATCGCATGTATAAGAGTTGCCGTAAAGTTTAAAGCCTCAGATGACGACGTGTATGATTTTTTATTTGAGCTGAAACAGTTTTTTAAAAAGCAGTTTAAGCCCTATACTTTATTTTATAGTCAATCACAAAACTATGAACTTAAAGCTATTAAACTATTAGGCTGGCAAGTTGATCGAATGACGGTTTATGACTTTTTATCTTTTTATATATCTCAATCTATTTTTACAAAGAATGATCGACTTAATTCTAAGCCATTAACATTTATTACTAAGAGAAAGTTTACTCGTTTATTAAAAGTATTAACCTGTAAGGGTATGACAGATTCTTTAATTAGACAGTTTTTACCTTCAAAATTAGCGGCTACTTATATTATGACCGCAAGACGACAATTATGTATTAAACCGTTATGGCCAAAGAAACTACAGCAATTGACCGGATATTTGGCTAACGATTTGTTATCATCATTTAACTTACTTTGGCAGTTGTATATTAAAGAATTTCCAAAGCAAAAAAATTATATTCTAACAGATTTAGATGACTATCATTTACGGGCTATATTTAAGGATTTAACTATTATACGAAACCTTTTTATTAAACAAAGAGATATGCCCTTTGTTGTGATTAAAAGCGATACTAGTAGAGATAGCATTAATTTTTCACCTAAAAAAACCACTAAGGGTTGTTTATTAATGTAATACTTAGTGACTTTAGATAATCGTTTCTAGGCATTTATGTAGAACCAACGTTATAATAATATAAATTTGATGGAGGACATAATTTATGGCAGTGTTGATTTTTTTACAAAAAGGGGGCTGGTTAATGGCTCCGATATTATTAACCATGTTAGTTGGTTTTTATTTTGCTGTTAATCGATATTTGTATTTGCATCAGAATAGGGTAGAATCTAAAGAATTACAACGTTCAGTGATTACTTATCTAGATCAGCAAAACTTTGATGAAGCTTTACAATTGTTAGATCAAAAGTCTGGTTGTGTAGCGAATATGTTTAAAGTAGGTATTTCAAATTGGTTTGAAGGGCAAGAGCGATTGGAAAGTCGTTTGAAGCAAGTTTTTTATGAAGAATATGAAGGCATTCACCGACATTTATCAACGATACAAATTATTGCAGCTATTTTACCGATGTTAGGGTTATTAGGAACGGTTACTGGTATGATTACTGTTTTTAAGGCTATTGCTAGTGTTGGTGTTGGCGACCCACAGGCTATGGCTGGCGGTATTTCTCAAGCTTTAATTACAACTCAAACTGGTTTAGCTGCAGCGATCCCTATACTATTTTGTCATAGTGTATTAAGTGATAAAGCGGAAGGGTTAGACATAGAGCTTAAGAAAACGGGAACTATTATACAAAATATGGTTAAACGACAACAAAAACAGGCGGAGTAAATAGATGTTTGATGATTTATCGCCTATTAAACGACCTAGAAAAACAGTTGATTTGACATCTATGATTGATGTTATTTTTATTTTATTAATTTTTTTTATGGTATCAACTACCTTTGCAACTTTAGGGGTTTCTATTAATCAGCCTAAAGCTATAACCGTAGATAGGGTTGATAATCTTTCTATGCATATTTATATTACAAAAGAGGGGGATTGCTATGTTAAGAAGATTAAATTGTCGATGGCTTCATTAGAGAATTTAGTTCGAAAGGAATTGTCTGTAAAGCCAGATACATTGTTTGTATTATTTCCTGATAAAGAATCTCAGACGCAACGATTATTAGATGTTTTAGATCATTGTAAACTAGCTGGGGCTACTCGATTTTCGATTGCTGCTAAGCCAAAAGTTGAGTAATTTAATGAATCAGTCGATTGTATCGGCTATTATAGCCTGTTTAATAACTGTTTTTCTTTTGTTTTTTTTATCATTAACTGGAGTTTTATCGGATATTCAACTAGTTAAATCTACTCCTATTATTTTTGAGGGTTATCAAACGGATAAGCCGATTGTGAAAAATTTACCTAAACCCAAACCTAAACCCAAACCCAAACCTAAGCCCAAACCCAAACCTAAACCTAAGCCCAAACCCAAACCTAAACCTAAGCCTAAGCCTAAGCCTAAGCCCAAACCTAAACCTAAGATTGAGCCTAAGCCAATTCCAAGAAAAGAAGAAAAGGTTCTCAAGGATGTTTCCTCAACAATTGTTACACCTTCAGTTGTTGAACAAAAAGAAGATCAGCGACCAAAACCTTCCGACTCTTTACCTATTGTGGCTGAGACGATTGCTGAAACACCTGTTCGCTTAGATCGTGCTATTTTGATTGCAGCCGATGATATAACTAAATATTATCCTGCTAAAGCATTTGATAGAGGGAAAAAAGGTTTTATTTTAGCTAGAATTAATGTAAATAAAAAGGGATATCCTACAAATGTAATTATTTTAAAAGGTAATGATATTCATGGTTTTGAAACGGCAGCTAGGCAATGGATTGAAACACTGCGGTATCAACCTCATTATGTAAATGGTCGTCCGGTTACATTTCAGGTGGATGTTCCTATTGACTTTAGTATTGAATATAAATATCAATAACTAGTTATTTATTATTATTTTTTCTTATAGCTAGTTAATTAAAGACTAAACGATAAATAGCATTTGATAGAGTATTTTAATATATGTTTGAGACTAACCATTTTGATATTAATAGTGATAAATATAACACAATAGTTTATTTACTATTTCTTTTCTTTATCCCAAAGCCAAAGTGCGGCAGGAAGTGTTAGCATATCAGCTAAGTAAGCTAACGTAATGGCATATAATGTAAATGCACCTAGTTTTATTAAAATAACAAGGTCTGAAAAGATAAAGACTCCAAATCCAATTGTTAATAAAATGGATGTCATTACTAACGGTTTTTCTAATATGAGAATGGTTTCTTTAATCGCTTTTTCTTTATTGCCATATTTTTTCTTATTATGGTGATAATAGTGTAAAAAGTGGATACTATCATCAACGCAAAGACCAAGGGCAATACTGGCGATTAGTACCGTCGCAAAATCAAAAGGTATTTGTAACCACGAAATTAAACCTAACGTCATTAACATAGGCACTATATTGGGGATCATTCCGATACTTCCCAGTCGAATTCCAAATAAGCAAATAAATAAGATCCAAACAATTATAAATGTTGCGCATATGGTTATCCATTGAGTTTGCAGCACTTGATGGCTTAATACGTGAGATAGAACATGTTGCCCTGTAATAATTATGTTTGATTCCGATAGATCTTTTAATTGGTTATTGATATAACGAATTAATTCGTTAATATATTGGGAACTGATATTTTTTGTTTGGATACGGAACCTATTCATCGAATAATCAAAGTTAACATAATTACTAAGAACATCATTTTTTTGATCAGATCTCGAAAATTCTAAAAACATTAATTCTTGTGCAAGTTCTTCTTCGCTGGTTGGTAGTTTTGTGTTATTGATATTAAATACCCGATGGATCATAGATACAGGGTTGAGATAGGTTTGAGAATTTAATATTTTTGGATGTTGAGTTATTTTTGCGATAACGTGTTGTGTTTCTTCAAATTTGTCGATTTGTTTATACGTTTCGGGTTGATTGGTTAATAGAATATCGATACTACCTGTTCCGGATAGTTGGTTATCGACATAGGCAAAATCTTGCTGGATTTTACTGGACTTTTTATAGAACACGTCAATAAAATTAGTTTGGGTAAAGCTCATTAATAATCCTAGTCCTAAGATAAGTCCCATTAGTAAACTGGAATAGAGTATTTTTTTGGGATATTGTTTGACCCATTGATATAATTGAGTACCTAACCAAAAGGTGTTTGTTTTATTTAATTGCTTAAGCGTTGTGTTTTGTATTATCGAATTACCTAAAGACTTTTCAAATAGACCAATTAATCCGATGGTGGTTCCCATGATAATAACGTAAGCGGATAAAATAATTAAAAACGATGCAATTCCAAATTGATGTAGTGGTAAAATATTACTTAAAACAAAGCAACCAAACCCGATTGACGTGGTTAGGGTGGTGATGAGACATGGTAGCCACGTTTGTTTAAAGGTTTCTAACAAGATAGTGTTCATGGTATTAGGATTCTTTTTATTTGGATTTGAACGATATAAATGTTCCCATCGATTTAAAATGTGGATGGAGTCTGCGATGGCAATAACTAGAATTAAAATAGGGATGGATACGTTGATTATGGTTAATGGAAAGGATAGGGCGGTTAGCCAAATAACGACCTGTAACAATGATACTGTCATGGCTAATCCAATGATACATGTTTTTAACCAAGATTGTAAGCTGATTCGTAGCGTTAATAGTACCATCACAAATACGATAGGCACTAAATAAAAAATATTTTTTCGGGTCGAGGAATCCATATGGTAAGTAAGATAGCCATTACCTACAAAAAAATAATCTCTTTGAGGTGCTTTTTTTGATAAAATAGCGGTTACAGCATTAACGACTTGTTTTTTTCTAAAATGATTTAAACCATCAGATTTATCATTAATTTTTAATATAAATATGGCAGTTTTATAATCTTTCGAAATATACTGTCCGTAATAATCACTACTGATTAGGTTTTGTTTAAACTGATTTAAGGTAAATCGCTTTTCATCTAATGCTTGTTGATAGGTTTCGGTATATAAACTATCGCCATAACTATGGACTACAGTTGCTTCTAACGGTGATCGAATATGGTTGATATGATCTATTTTTTCAAATGAGGTGGCGAGTTCTTTAAATAAGCGAATTGTGTTTGGCTTAAAAAACGAATCTTTTAACCGAAAGCCGATGATCAGATCATTATTAGATTCAAATTCGGATTTTAATAGGTCTAAATGCTGTTGGTTTATATTGTCATGCGGTAGCCATCGTTCATTATCGAAATAGAGATAAGGGCTACTTATTAATCCTCCGATGATTATTAGTATGGATATTAGTAAACTGAGTCTTAATAGTAATTTTTTTTTCATATCTAGTTAAGCCTCTTTCATTTACAGTATTATAGCATTAATTATGGTTTATCATATGTTGATCATGATTTGTCTGTTATTTGTTTAACCCAATAATAACTTTTTAAATAAATTGATATCGTCATAAAGAGTAATTTTTTTAATGAAATATTAGGTTAGATTTAGAACTATTGTTGTCTAAAACTGGTAATTCATTCCTACTCTTAATTTGGGTTCCATAAATAAATATTGTTTAAATTGGCTATCATTTGCTTCTTTTTGGATTGCTGCTAGATATGATATATCATTTATCTCAAATAGCATTTCAGCGCTAACACCAAATGACATTGATTCTGTAATTTTATTTTTGTAATATACAACGCCTCCAGCACTACCTTGAAAAAAACCAACGCCAATACCTGTGAGAGTTTCTTTATCAGAGTCTAGATATAACCCAACATTAAACGATGGAAATGTTAACGATTGAAAACTGTTCGCTTGATTGTTTAAATAAGTTTGGTTAAAGCCTTGATCGGCTGTTTTTTCTTGAAATCTAACATTATAAAGATATAAATTGATAAAACCACGGTCGTAATCACCGTCCATTCCTATTGCAATCCATTGCCACCGTTGGTTTAGTCCTAATTGATTATCATTATTTCTTAAGAAATCAACTTTGTCTATAAGGTCTGATGTATTAACTAATGTTCTGTAGGTATCATTAAAATATTCAATCGAATACTTTGTTTGATTGTGTTGTTTTGATAGCTCTAAACCAAAAGATAGATCTTTTTTAAAATACTCAAAACTTTCGGTTGTATCATTATTGATACCATTTAAGTATCTAGAGTTTATAAATGGGTAATTACTCCATCCTCGATATACTGTAGCGCCTATCGTAAACGTATCCCAGTGATATAATGACCGAAGTGCATATGAAGCTTGATCGTTAGAAGGTTTTGTATAGCGAATACTAAGACCATTGTCTAAGCTGAACATATCATCGATAAAGTTACTTACTTCAAAAAAAGGAAAATAATACCCTGTAACTTCTAGGTTTTCAATTGGGAACCATGTTGCTAGTGTTACTGTTTGAGGTAATCGATTATCTATTTTTTGAACTGTAAACCCACTTTCATTGATATCAATAGGAAGTAAAAAAAAGTCGATTGGTGAAAATACTCCCATTTGGCCCCAAACAATGGATTGTCTACCTGCGGATAGCAACCATTTATCAGAAATAGAATATTGGGCATATGCTTGACTAAATTTAAAGTAATTAAAATTGAGTGTTTCTTCAATAATAGAGTCTTGACTATATCCAAACATATCGACTTCTTCAGATGGTACCGAAACATTAGTATCTAATCGTAGTGATCTATAATTAAGACCTAAAAATACTTTAAGTTTTTCATTAAAGGTTTCTTCGTAGTTTAATCTTAAAGTATAAAAGTACCTTTTATGGTTGATTCCTGCACCATAGTAGGTTGCGAAGGTAGCTTTAAAGTGTTCGTCCCAATAATCTTTAAACGAATAGAATGATGGATTAATATTTAATTTTTGGGAAAGGCTATTATTAAATTTAGAATCAATATTTTTTATTGTTATGTCATCTAATGATTCATCTAACCAGTTTGTATTATTGGCTGATAACGTAGTATAAGAACCGATAAAAAATAGAGATATTAAGATATAACTGAGTAATTTTTTTAATGTCATGTGTGTTTCCTTTATTATTGTTTTAAGCCTTTAAGACCAACTGTTTCGTTGGCAATTTTATTGCCAATACTAATTTCTTCAATTAATAATCGAGTGGATCCATTTGTTTGGTGGTTTTCCATAAATGAGTCTACGGCAAGAAATATGTCTTTATATTGTTTAAAAGTTTTATTTGATAAAGTCTTTAATTTTTTTTGATTATTATCATAAAAAATAACTTTTAAAACGGCCATTTGTGTTTTACTAATAACATATTGCATTTTAGAATAAAACTCGGTTGGATTTTTTGGCTTACTTTCTATATAGTAAAACTTATCAGTTTCTTTTACTAACTTGTGTTTATCTTGATCTAACTGTCGACCTGCGATATCCGAATATGTAAAGTCGGACCCCATAAAGCTTTTATTTTGGTCTTGAGAGCTTAAAAGTTTGGTAGACTTAAATGCGGGCATATATAACCATTGTCTTGTAACGCTATTAATACTTTTTGATAATAATGCCATTCCTTTTACATTAGCTGGTCTAAAAAACTTGATTAGACTTCTATCTTCTTCATTAGGAAAGAACTTTTTGTATAATCTAAAATATCGTTCTCGCTGTCGCTTTTTCTTATCGATGATAGAAATTTTTACTTTTCCAATTCTTGTTTCATATTTTCGCGCTTGTTCTTTAACTTTTTTCATTACCTTGTATCCTGTAATGGTTGATTTAGTTTGTTGGCGTGTACTTGAAGAGTGTTTGGGTGTTGTTATGATCGCCTGATTAGCCACGATAATATTTATTCCTAAAATGTTTATTAAAAATATTAACGCTATAAATATCGTTGATGTTGTTTTTTGTTTCATTTATTTGTCCTTATAATTAGGCAGATACCTTTTTAATTTTATAGTTAGGCCCTTTTTGTAATGATAATTTAATTGTTTTATCAATACTGAAAACAATTTTATTGTCATTAATTAAATTAAGATAGTGTATTTTATTTAATAATTCAAGTTAAAAGAGACTTGGTTATTTTAATCTTAATTCCATTTTAGTGATTTAGATACAGCTTGTTTCCATTTTTTGTATAAATGATTCATTTGATCTTGCGATAATGTTGGCGTAAATGTTTTGTCGACAGATGATAGTTCTTCAAATTGACGTTGTGTCCAAAAGCTACTTTGGATGCCAGCTATTCCTGCTGCACCTAGCGCTGTGATATCGGTTATGTGTGATTTTTGGATTGAAAGGCCTAAGATATCGGCTTGAAATTGCATCAGAAAGCTATTATTTGTTGCGCCGCCATCTACTTTTAAGTGGGTTAGGGTAGGTGCATTGGGTAATTGTTGGATTGTTTCGATTACATCTTTGGTTTGATAGGCTAGTGATTCTAACACTGCTCGGCAGATATGTTCTTTTTGTGTTGATCGGGTAACTCCAATTAACAGCCCTCTGGCATTAGGGTCCCAATATGGCGCGCCAAGCCCTGTTAATGCAGGAACAAAATAGACGTTATCATTATCTGGAACTCGTTGGGCTAGGGTTTCGCTTTCGGCCGAGTCTTTGATAATCCCTAAGTTATCACGGCACCATTGAACAGCAGAGCCACCGACAAAGATACTTCCTTCTAGCGCGTAATAGGTTTTATTATTTAACGACCACGCTATGGTTGTAATTAATCGCTCGGTTATTTGCGGTGTTGTTCCGGTATTAGCAACTACAAAAAGACCGGTACCATAGGTGTTTTTAAGTTCGGTTGTTTTATTGCCGCACTGAGTAAATAACGAGGCTTGTTGGTCGCCGATTA
This sequence comes from Candidatus Marinamargulisbacteria bacterium SCGC AG-410-N11, assembly GCA_003265895.1. Taxonomy (GTDB): domain Bacteria; phylum Margulisbacteria; class Marinamargulisbacteria; family AG-410-N11; genus AG-410-N11. The sequence continues at coordinate 18,681 of QFBS01000024.1, forward strand.
TAGCGGTAATTGGGATAGGGTGATCAAAAAGGTCTGTTGTGCCAAAATCGTCACCTGATTGTTTGACTTGTGGTAGGATATGCTCTGGTATATGAAACAGTTTTAGTAGATCAGAATCATAACCTAAGGTATGGATGTTATATAACATAGTTCGGCTGGCGTTACTGGTATCGGTTAGGTGTGAGGTTCCTTTAGTTAGTTGCCATAAAACCCACGAATCGACGGTTCCAAAACATAGGCCTTTTTTGTCGGATTCGCTGATTGGTAGGGTATCTAATAGCCATTTAATTTTGGTGGCCGAAAAATAGGGGTCTAAAAAAAGACCTGTTTTTTGTTTGATGATATGGGCATGATCGGATAATTGGTTACATATTTCGGTTGTTCTACGACATTGCCAAACAATAGCATTGTGGAGGGGTTTTCCTGTTTTTTTATTCCATATAATGGTTGTCTCGCGTTGATTAGTGATTCCGATTGAGGTTACATTTTGGGCAGAAACTTGATCGATAACCTGCTTGAGAACCTGATGAGTGGATGTCCATATATCCATTGGGTTATGTTCGACCCACGCTTCTTTAGGAAAGTATTGTTTAAATTCTTGATAGGCTGAGGCAACAATATTTCCTTTTAAATTAAAGGCAATGGCGCGGTTACCTGTTGTACCTAAATCGAGAGCTATTATAACTTTTTTCGACATTAAAACCCCTTTTTTTATTTATTGTACCATGTGTTTGATAGCTTTGTTTTGATTCTTTACATCATATATACCCATTGCCAGTTTGTATTTCTTATTAATAGAATATTTGTTTTAGTTACGCCATAATTATTAGTTATAATGTTTGTTTATATTTAGTACATGATCTGTTATTAGAGCAATTTATTTTAAATTAGTTAGCTATAAATCTATGACTTTCGACTCGGTTGGTGGTTTAGGATTCCGACAGTTTTTCGGTTTTTTTTATGCTTTTTATTAACGATCTTTTTTTCGCCTGCGAAATTAGGATTTGATTGCTTTTTTAATTGTTTTTTTAATTGTTTTCTTGATGTATTAAAGAACAGGAATAAATCTGAATTCTTTCTTTTATTTCCTGGCATAAATTTACCCATAGCTTTTTCTGTTAATAACTTATATTGGTCACGCGGTTCTAATCTTAAGCTTTTCCAAAATTTTGTAAATTCGGGTACCGTAATCCTATTCAACATACCAAAACAATGTAGAATATTAAACTTATTTTTAGCACTTTTTAATATAACGTTTTGATTAAACTCATCTGTTCCGATTAACTTGGCGTTCTCATACCAGCTTTTTACTTCTTTTATGAGAGAGGCATTTCCATTTATTACGGCACTTTGTAATAACGTAAAGCCATCGTTCGTTCTATTTAATAAGATCGTTTGCTTATACTCTTGGGTATTAATTAATCCCGCTTTCTCATACCAGCTTTTTACTTCTTTTATGAGAGAGCGATTTCCATTTTTTACGGCATCTTGTAATAACGTAAAGCCATCGTTCGTTTGATTTAATAAGATCGTTTGCTTATAATCTTGGGTATTAATTAATCCCGCTTTCACATACCAGCT
>QFBS01000025.1 GCA_003265895.1 Candidatus Marinamargulisbacteria bacterium SCGC AG-410-N11
TTTTATAAAGCTAAAAATAGTCTGTCATCATTACATATAAATCGATATGATTTTGGAATAAATGGAGCTCTTGTGAATCGTCAATTAACGAATTTTGATTTCTTAAATCTAGGTAATGACCCAAATACAAGCGACGGGATGACTGGTGAAATAAACGAAGTTGTAATATTTAAAGGACCTCTAACGTTACAACAAGAAACGGATATTCACTATTATTTATCAAAAAAATGGGCTTTAACTAGTACGGTAGATAGTGATATGGATAGGTTTATGGATTCAGACGAAGAAACTGCCGGGAGTGATCCAAAAGACAACATAAGTATTCCTGTGCCTTCGTTTTCAACGACGGTGCTTGGAGAAATAAATAATACTTTAGATAATAAACTAGAGTTATGGCTAGATGCTAATAGAATTAGTGGCAAACTAAACAAAGATGTACTTTCTCTTGATACCTCTTTATTTAGGAATATCAGTAGTAAAAAGAACACTCTTTTACAATTAAACTCAAATTCTAAACCAAAACTAACGAAAAAGTTAAACAATAAAGATGTCTTAACATTTGATGGGATTGATGATCATTTTAATAATATTTGGATTGGATCTCCTAAAACAATTATTTTTTTAGCAAAAGCAAAATCAAAATCCGCTTATCATAACATTATTGATAGAAAAAATAATAGTCCAATGATTTGGGCCGGTAATAATAACAAGTGGGAAGTCAATACAGCGCAAGGTATTGTCGGCGATAATACCATTGGAAATTGGCAAATAGTCGCCGTTGAATATGGACCAACACAGCATAATTTATATGTAAATGGCCAATTAAATGGTGTGGATACAACAAACTTAGCTTCGGTTCCAGTTATTTCAGAATACCATATATTTAACAGAGATGGGTCTCAAACATTTGATGGCGATTTTGCAGAAATGATTATTCTTAATGATACTAATGAAAATAAATTAGTTGAAATTACCGCGTATCTTGCAGAAAAATGGGGGCTAAAAGATACAGTTGATAGCGACGGAGATGGGGTTGTTGATGCAAACGATAGTTATCCGTTAGACCCTAGCAAAGTAAAAGATATTGTAAAAGATAGTGCAGCGCCTGCAATAATAAAAGATAATACTACAACATTAAAATTATGGTTGGATGCCTCAATAAGTGATTCTGTAATTAGAGATGCATCCAATAACGTAAATAATTGGCTGGATTTAAGTGGTAATAGTAACAACGCAAAAGCTCAATATTTTGGGCAAGTACCTAGTTTTAGCACTAATAGAATAAATAGCAAAAGTGTGATTTCGTTTGATGATGACAATGATGAAAGTCTAAAAATACAGTCTTCTGATTTAGATTTTGGAAGCAATGAAGATTTTACTTATGTTGTAGTTTACAAATCAGATACATCTTTATTTAACGATAGTGAATCCGCAATTTTAAGTAATCGATATAATTTAGATGGATATCAATTATATATCAAAAAAACAAATGGAGAAGCCATCACATTTTTAGGCGATGGTACTGACTATAAATCAGTTGGAACTGGAGCTGTTCATTCAATGGATAACGCTCAAATTGTGAGCGCTACTTTTGATAGAAATGAAAAGAAAAATAAAATATACCTAAATGGAGTTGAACAAGGAGCTGTAGATATAAGTAATGTAAGCGACTCTTCAATGGCTAATGGACAATCATTCGAAATAGGACACGAATTTTATAATAGATATGAATCAAAGTATTTTTATAATGGAGATATCGCTGAGATTTTAATTTTTTCTAAAGTATTAAATGCAAATGAAATGGCCGAAGTCAATAAATATCTATCCGAGAAATGGGGGTTAAACGGTATCGTCGATAGCGACGGAGATGGGGTTGTTGATGCAAGTGATGATTATCCGAAAGATGCAACAAAAATAATTGATTTACCCGATTACTCTACCAGTAGTTTAAATAATAATGACGATGTATTAGATGGTAAATTAAGACTTTGGCTGGATTCGTCTCATAATAAATCCATTATTAAAGATAGTGCAAATAACGTTACTCACTGGATTGATTTGAGTGGTACAAACAAGTATGCAAAGTCAGAAAATAGTAAAGAACCAAATTATCAATCTAACTATATTGGACAAAAAGGTACTTTATACTTTGACAATGATAATATGTTTGTGGAAGATTTTGAGATAGGAGCTAACATAACAGCTATTGTAGTAGGCGAGCTAGATAGTACTTCTCTCTTACTTGAGCAATCTTCAGACGCAAATTCAAATGATGGGTTCTATTTTAATGGAAACGGAAAAGCAAATGCCTATATTAGAAGAAACGGAAATCGTATTAACATAAGAGATGAGCAAACATGGTTTATTAATGATAAAATAATAGGCGTTTTTAGATATGATGGCACTACCATGTCTTATTCTAAAAATAATTTAAATCCAAGCTTAAGTGAAAATCAATCTATTACCGATTCAATAGTAAAAGACAACTTATATATTTTATCAAGAAATGGGACCCAGGCGTTTGCTAAAGGAAAGTTACAAGAGGTTCTGATTTTTAATAAGGGGTTAAGCGATGCAGACATTTCAAAAGTAATGGCGAGTTTAGCAGAGAAATGGGAGTTAACGTCTACTGTTGATAGCGATGGCGATGGCATCGTTGATGAATTAGATAGTAAACCGTTAGTTCATATTAGTCAGGATCAAGATTCAAATGCCCCAGCGATTGTTTCAGATCTTAAATTATGGTTAGATGCAAATGTTAGTGACTCAATTGTTAAGGATGGATCGAATAACGTCAAGAACTGGTTGGATATGAGTGGTAATGGAAATAACCTAAGTAAAACAAGCGGAGGAACAATCACATATGACTCAACAAATAAATATTTACAATTTAATACAAGTGGAATGGATACAAGTTCTAAGTTTGATCAACAATCAATTTATGTTGTTCATAAGATAACATCAACTGGGACTTATTTTTTAGATTTAAGAGAAGATAGTCATTCAACAGAAGCTTATGTATTTGATTGGACGGGATCTTCTTATACAACAGGTGCCTGGATAGATTCTCTTATTGTAAACGGCGATGCTAGGCTATCTAATTCTGCTGGACGATTTGATGTGAAAGATACAATATTTAATCAAAAAAAACAAATTACAAATCTAACAGGTTCTTCAAAATTAAACACATTCTTTGATTTATCACAGCGGTATAATGACGTACAGAAATCTAGTGGCGAATTTTACGAAATATTAGTGTTTTCAAAAAAATTATCAGATCAGGAGTCGGCCGAAGTTCTATCCTATTTAGCCAATAAGTGGAACTTAAAAAATACCGTTGACAGTGATAGTGATAGCGTTGTAGATGTTGATGATGAATTTCCAAAGGACTCAACAAAAGCTGTAACGACACTGCCAGATTTTGAACAGTCTGTAGGGTTAAGTAATGAAATAAACAGCAATCTTAATTTATGGTTAGATGCCTCGTATGCAGAGTCTGTTAAAAAGAGTTCAAACAAAGTTAAAGGTTGGTTCGATTTAAGCGGAAAAGGAAATAATGTAGTTGAAAGTAGCGGTAGTAATAGGCCTAGTTTTGAGAATAACTTTATTAATTTTAGAGTTGGAACTAATCCGTTAATGAGCTTAGATAAGATAAATACAAAAGTCTTAGATATTACGAATGATGTTACAGCTTTTATTGTAAAAAAAGATTATGACAAATTAGAACAAGGTGGTAGTAATTCAGACTATTTATTATACGGTGAAGAAGTTCTAAATACAGCCGAGGATTATAGCTTACAAATTTATAGAGAGGGAGACACTTTCCCAAATAAAAATAAGTTTATTGTTAAGGCATCTGGTGCGTGGACAACGGACTATATCGACAACGTAAATATTGTGCCCGGTGAAACCTCGATTAATATTTATCGTAGATCTGGAACTAATTTAGAGATTTTTAAAAACAGTAATAAGGTTTTAGGGACAGGTGCGGGATCTGCAGGCCCAATAACAAAAAATTCTGAGTGGTATAAAATTAGAATTGGTGATAAAAATAAAAATCTAAAGGCTGATTTAGCAGAAGTTATCGTTATTAATCAAGCATTAGATTCCCAAACGATAGCCAAAATAAATGCGTATCTTGCTAATAAGTGGGGCCTAAAATCTAGTGTAGATAGCGATGATGATGATTTTACAGATGAGGAAGAAGGGTTAGCTAACACAGATCCATCAATAACAGCATCTAACCCTTTACCCGATTTTTCAGACACGGTAGATAGCGAAATATCTAATGGATCAAATACTTTGCAAGATATAGAAGACAATAATTTAAAAGTATGGTTAGATGCAAGTAATATAAACAGTCGCCTGAATAGTGGAATAACCGCATCAGATAAGATAGGTAAATGGCGAGATTTATCAGGCAGTCGATTTCATGCACTCCAAAACTCAGAAAGTAACCAACCAATATACAAAACAAATGGTTTTAATAGTAAAAACTCAATTTATTTTGATGGAGCGTCCGATCATCTGTCAATTGACCAATCAATTGTAACCAATAAAGAGCTACAAGTATTTGCAGTCCTTAAATCAGATAATAGCGATAAAGGTCAATCAATCTTTGCCAAAAATACAAGTGTTGGTGCTAACAATACCATATATGGATGGTATGATAACAAATGGCACACGATAATTGTGAGTACAGGACCTAAGGAACTATCCTCTGATAATGAAAAAGTAGAAAATAATATCATCACTGAATTCAAGGTGTCTCACACAAGTCCGGGTACTCAGTACACAGTTAAATCAAATAATATTATTCAAATTAATAACTCCAGCAATAACGACTACATTACAAACAGTTCAGATAGGGCTTGGGAAATTGGCATGGAGTGGGATGACAATTCAAAATCAGATTTTTTTCAAGGTAATATAGCCGAGATGATTATTTTAGATAAAGCAATCGATGAAGATAAGGCACGAGATATACGATATTATCTATCTAAAAAGTGGGGATTAACGGCTACTATGGATAGCGATGGTGATAGTCATAAAGATGCAGATGAAATTGTAGCCGGTACAGACCCAACAGATCCAAATGATATTCCAACTCCTGACTTTTCAGATACCGTAGGATCAACATTAGATAGTATTGAAAATAATCTTATCCTGTGGCTAGATGGAAATAATATTAATGGTAATGATAATACTGGGATAGTAGGATCCTCAAGCATTAATACATGGATGGATTTAAGTGGAAATAAAAATCATGCTAAAGCAAAGCAAGGTGTAAGTCTAAATAATGTAAATTTAAGTCAAAATGCACCTAGATACGAACAGGGTAACGGACTGTTTTTTTCTGATTACGAAGCCTTGTTAATTAAGAGTCAAGTAATAGAAACCGTAGTTCAAACTATATTTATTGTAGAACAACCAACGATCAGCTATTTAAGTAGTTCTAATCAAGCAGGATTATTGGTCTCATATAATAAAAATAACACAAATCCAAATCCGTGGCATCACGCATCGGAGCAATTTTTTCATTTAAACTATCGAAGTGAATCGATATTGTATTATCGAAGATCAATATTAAACTCGCCTGATGCTTTCAAATATGGGACTCATAGTACCACAGTTTCTTTAGCGCCTAACGACACTCATTTAACGGTTTTTAAAACGGATAGTAGTAGCAATTCATATGTTTATAGAAATTCACCTACAGCCACCCAATCCTATTTTGATCATCATGGTAAGCAAACTGTCAGTTCAGACCTAGCGCCACAATTAAATCTTTCCGATTGGGAATTAGCAGTAGGGCAGGGATATTATGGGAACATAAAAGAAATAATGATATTTAATACAGATTTGACTAATTCACAAATAAACACGATTCAGACTTATTTAGATAATAAATGGAATACAATTCATCATTAAATAAATAGTTAAGGTAATGTTTAACCTTATTTGAACTGGGAATAATAGTAATATGAATATAACAGCAACCCTCAAATCAATTATCATTAGCGCTACAATGTTATGTGTTTGCACGCTATTAATAATAAGTTGCGGAAGAATTTCAAAGTCGACAAAGCTAATAGATGAACAAGAAAAAAATGGTTCTCAACAAAAACAAGAAGAATCTGTCAAAGATGATACCAATAACACAACTTTGAGAGTTGTTGGTAACGTTATGATTCCAGACTCAATAACAGATCACAATGGAACCATGATTTCAATGAGTTTAACGAAGGCAACCGTATCACTATTAAATCATAACTTATTACCGTTTAATCCAGTTGTAGAGACTATTGTCGATCAAAGCGGTACCTATTCGTTAAATACCAGTCAACTATCAGAAGACGATCTAAATCTATCATTTATAGTTGTCAAAAATCAAACCGATTCATCTGAGTTAGAGGATAAAGTTATCAATTATTTAGGTTATGATAAGAACCAAGTTAACAATAATGAATTTAAAAAAAATATAAATATTACTAATCATAAGTCAACAATGGCAGCATTATCGTCAACAATGACAGAGCGAGATATCCTTAATCAATATGATCAGCAAAACAATCAATCATCATCAAAGCCGTCCACATCAGTTAGCCAATATTTTGAGTCTTTATTTAATGAAATCAATCAACAAATCAGTTCGAGTGATGAATCAAAAACCAGAGTTCCTATTAGAACCAGTGCTAATGTAGAAGCTATTAGCTGGCACGACTTAGAATCATCACGTGATGTTTATGATAGTTTAGAAACGAATAGTCCAAGTATAAAAGAAAAAAAAGACAGTTTAACCACAGCATTGTTAAACAACGCAAAAGAAACAATAACAAAACCATTTCAACCAACCATTAAAACGATTAACAATAAAGAGCCATCTAATAATGATCTTGTGTCCTATATAACTAATAAAAACGAAACAAAAAATTCAGAAATAAACACTCCAACAAACGATCAAACTCATGACAGTAGTTCAGGTTCAAAAACTAAATCCGATAACCAGAATACAGCTGCGGTGGATACTCAAAATGATGATCCTCCATACATTAAACAATCATTATCAGATATTTTAGTAGAAGAGGATAGTAGCATAGATCCTATTTCACTAAAAGGTGTCTTTGATGATATCGATAGTAGCCCAATAATCACATCGCTAGTATCGGTTAGCCGACAAGATCTAGCGACTATTAATATATTAAACGATACATTAATAATTAATTTAAAAGAGAACCAATTAGGCACTGCAAACATAATCATTAAGGGGACCGCAGGGGACCAGTTTGTAACGGATAGTGTTAAATTAGTAGTATCAGAAAAAGACGATCCTCCAGTAATTAGTAACCCATTAAAAAATATTGAGGTAGAAGAAGATAATGATCCAATAAATATTGATATTAGTAATATATTTACAGATATTGATAGCGAAACGCCTGTAGTGACTATTCTTAGTAATAACAATAACACGCTATTAAACTTAAATATTAGTAATAATATGTTAGGCGTAACGTTTAATGCCGATCAAAATGGCACATCAACAATTCAATTAGAAGGAACCTCCCAAGGAAAGTCAGCTATTGACACCTTTACGATAAAGGTTTTTCCGGTTGATGATGCTCCAAGAGTTCCATTTCCATTAGGAACAATCGAGGTAGATGAAGATGCCGTGGATACAGTCATTGACTTAAGGACCGTATTTAATGATATTGATGACGACTATTTTGAGTCTGTCCTAACAAACAATAGCAATACATCGTTAATGGCAGGTGTAGTCTGGCTTAATCAATTAACACTAGATTATTTAGATGATCAGTATGGCACTGGCACCATCTTATTAACAGCAACAGCCCAAAATAAGTCTGTCACAGATTCTGCTACTATTATTGTTCATCCAGTGGATGATGCCCCTTATGTAGCTAACGCGTTAAGCCCAATTGTAATGACCGAAGATGGCCCTTCTAAAAATATTAGTTTAAAAGATTTATTTGGTGATATTGATAGTTTAGATATTGTTCCAACCGTAGATAAAAATTCAAATGAATCACTTGTAGCAGCAAGCATTGTTAATCGCGAGTTAGTGTTAAATGTTATTCCAGATCAATTTGGATATAGTAGTATCACTATTAAAGGGACATCAAAAGATCAGTTTGGAACTGGATATTTAAGTGTAGATCATAACGTATCCGTAACCGTAGTTCCTGTGGATGACCCACCGTTCATCAATAAATTATTAACAAATCGTCGAGTTGACGAGGATAGTAATACAACTATGATTTCATTAGAAAATACTTTTGGCGATATTGATAGTGATAATATTACAAAGCAGGTCTCTGTTTCAAATCAAGGTTTAGTATCAGCCATGATTGAAAATCAAATATTGTTCATTAATTATTTACCGGATCAAAATGGCAATACTATGATATCTGTAACAGCAACCGCAGACGGTAAGTCGGTAACAGATAAGTTTGAAATAATCGTTGATCCTGTGGATGATGCTCCTCGTATAGCAAAAGATCTAGTCATTAATGTTAATGAAGATTCAGTGGATAGTATTATCAACTTAACAGAATATTTAATAGATATTGATAGCCAAGATGTAACACGCGTTATAGTAAACAATTCAAATTCAGAAAAGGTTAAAGCCGTAATTGACCAAGACCAACTAACAGTAGGGTATGACCCCGACTATTTTGGGACTAGCACGCTCGATTTAAGAGCAAATGCGGATGGAAAATCGTTAGATTATCAAGTTACTGTTCAGGTTGCGCCAGTTGATGATGAGCCGACTATTAAACATCAATTACAAAATATTCAAGTAAAAGAAGATGACCCAGCTACAGTTATTGATATTAGTGATATTTTTCAAGATATTGATAGTGAACTAATTAATAAAACAGTTATTGTGAACGCTCCAGATAATGAGATGGTTGGAACAATTCTAAATGACCAGTTACGATTAGACTATCAACAAGACAAAAACAGTATCAATCCTATACAAGTTAGTGTTATCGGAATTAGCCAGGATGCCTTTAGTCAAAATAGTTTGTTTGTTACTAATTCATTTTTTGTTACCATTGATCCAGTTGATGATTCTCCAATCGTAACCGATGGAACTAAGACTAAGCAAATTCTAGAAGATAGCGATGATGTTAATATAGACTTATCGGAATTTATTTATGATATAGATAGTGATGTTAGTTATAGTGTAATTAATGATAACGATGATTTATTAAAAACAACAATTGATAAAAATATATTAACAGTTGATGTAATGTCTAATCAGTTTGGTACCGCTAAATTGGCAATTACCGGCACAAGCAACGAAAAATCAGTCAATACAACCGTAACAATAAATGTAGAAGCGGTGGATGACTATCCCAACTGGAAAAAGGGGTTAGGTACCATTTCGGTAATTGAAGATGCCGACAATACTATCTTAGATTTAAGTGACTATTTTACAGATATAGATAATGACGATGAATTAATTGTATTAAGTCTATATTCAAATTCAAATAATGAAACGGTAACGGCGTCAATAACCAATAATATATTAACGTTAGATTATCAAGAAAATCAGTCAGGAACAGCCACTATTGGTGTATTAGTAACATCTAATAATAAGCCAATCTTAGCGAACGTAGCGGTTAATGTTACTGCTGTTGATGATGAAACGACTATTAAAAATGCACTATCAGATCAATCATTAACTAAAAATGATGAACCTAAAATAATATCGCTTGAAGATGTCTTTGTTGATATTGATAATGATATTAATTACGTCATAGAATCAAACAGTAATGATAGTTTAGTATCACCTCAAATTGACGGATCTAATTTGATTTTAAATTTAACTAAAGATAGTATTGGTTCTTCAACTATTTCAATTAAAGCAGATACACCAACGCCTATTATTGATTCGTTTATTCTAACAGTAACGCAATAGTGCTAAATTATTAAGGTGTTCTGTAGACAACGAACCATCGCTTGGTTATAAACATCGTTGAACCATTCTTTACGTTGATAATTAGCTACTATTTTTTTTCATAAACAATTACTCTAATCTATTATCGTATTAAATTAAAGTTTTAATTAAAATTGAAAATCTATATAAAAATCAAGAGTTTTTGGTTATTTGTTTTAGTCCTGTAACAATACCATTAAATTTTAAAAGAGTCGTTAATAAGCTAATTACAGGGATAGTGTCGATTTAACAAAGATACCCGTTCCCTTTGCGACAATTTTGTTTTCGTCATTAGTGATAATACTATCGGCAAAATACTGATTTTTAGTTTTTGTGATAAAAGTACCCGTTGCTGTTAAGGTCCCTTGATTCACAGGTCTAATAAAGGTTGTTGCAAAAGAGGCTGTTACGATAAACATATCAAATTCAATCGATTGTGCAGCAAAAAAAGCGGCATCATCTAACAGCTTAAAAAAAACACTGCCATGTAAGTATTGTTTGTCATGAAAAAATTTAGATTGGACGTTCATTGTAATACTTGCTTGTTGATCGGAAATCGTTAAAATAGGAGAAAAAAAGTCATTAATAGGAGCTGTTTGATACATTTCGATTAGGTATTGGTAATGTTGATTTTTTGTCATATAGTAGTGATACCCTTAGAACGATTAACTTAAACAACGATAGTCCCATGGTTAGTTAAATCTTGAATAAAGGCTAAAATTTAGCTATTTTAAAGAAAAAAATAAAATGAGACTTAATGATGAATAAATTAGTAAGTATGATTTCGAGAAAAAAATATATCGAATATCAAACAATTAGATCAAATAATTCTAAATTAGTTAATCTTCCTGTGGAGCTATTGATTAATACATTAAGTTATTTAAGCCCAAATTCAAAACTAATTTATTCAAATAAAATATTGTTTAAAATATTTAAACAAATAATATTAGATCAAACAAAAATTTATCATCGCTTTAATACTTCATTTAGTTATCCATTAACGTTTAGCAATAGATATCACTTATTTTGTTTAAGTTTCCAACGCGTAAATATATTTGATTTAGTTAAAATTGGATTTTCAGTACCCCAAATTACCGAGTTATCACCTAAGCAAGCAAAAAAAATGATTGAGCTTAGTCGTCTAAATGAGTCGTTTATTAATCAAATTAGGTACGATAATTTAGGACGGATTGAGTCCTTAATTTTTACAAATAAAGATCTAAAATATACGATTAGCAATATTTCAAAACAATTAATACAACAAAATCAATTGTTAAGTAATCTATTAACTGTTGTTTTTGAAGGGTGTCGGTTAGACATTGTTCCCGAATCATTATATCAATTAAAACACCTTCGATATTTATCATTAGAGTTTAACGTTATCAAGCAGCTTCCTATATCTATTGGAAACTTAACTCAATTAGAAGTTTTATTATTAAAAACCAATAGAATTTCTAAACTACCTTATTCAATTAAGAAATTAAAAAAGCTTCAGAGATTATCAATAGCCAATAATAATTTGAGATTTTTACCCAATGAATTTTGTGAGTTAACAGAATTGTTTTTTTTAAATTTAGATAATAATAATTTAGAACGATTACCATTAAATATGGGTAAGTTAAAACATTTAGTTACATGTTATGCAAAAAATAATGAGTTATCGTTTTTACCTCGGTCAATAAAAAAGTTAACCAATCTTAAAACCTTATTAATCAAAGGAAATAACATCCATCGTAATAATAAATGGATAAACGAGATAAATATTAATTATATAGATATTTTAATTGAAAATTCGAGTTGGAACTGTTTTAGTCATCATCGGTATTAATATATATAATAAATAATTTATATTTTTTACAAAAAAACAAGGTTCCCATTTAAAATGAGTGGTATAAGGCAGTTAGGCCTTGCTTTGAAATTATTATTTCTTAAGTAAAGTTGTTTAAGATTAAGTAAACGGCTAAAAGAATCAGGTAGCTTTTCTAACTTATTTTGCATTAATTCAAGCTTTTCTAATCGATGTAGATTGCAAAATGATTCTGGTAAATAAGAAATAACGTTATTTTGTAAAGAAAGTGTTTTTAATAAACTAAGATTTCCAAATTGATTAGGCAAATATTGAATTGAGTTATTCCCTAAATGTAAGGTTTTTAATCTGGTTAATTGACAAAATGAATTAGGAATCCCAACCAATTTATTGCAAGACAAATCAAGATAAGAAAGATGAATTAAATTATCGATGGAAGTAGGCAGTATCCTAATAAAGTTATTAGAAAAATCAATGCTAATTAGGCGCTTAAAGTTAAAGAAGGATCGTGGGATTTGAGAAATATATTGATAAGATAAATTAATATGATTTGATTTAGAAAGATAATTTTTTAAATTGAAAATCTTAAATTGACTAAACATGTCAGCTGTTGCAGCACTAGAGATAATATGATAATTTTCTTTGAATTGAGTTAAAGGTACTTGAATATAGCGCTTAATTGAAAAATGAGTTTGTTTATCTACCACAAAAAAATTAATACAGATGTTATTAATTTTATATGAGGTTTCAAAATTAAATTGAATGATTTTGATAATGACATCATCAGGTAATAACTTAAATAGATTCGATTTATGATGGGTAGATAGCTTTTTTTTAAACATTATTCAATTTAATCAATTTTATAACTGAAATTTAATCTTAACTTATTTGGTATAGAAAAGTATCAAGTTTACATAAAACAATTCAATCAGTCTATAGTCTATCAAAACTTAAACTAGCCGTTATTTACTGGTATATAACGTACAAAATAGGTTTGCATCAAAAAAATACCGCAACAAATTACTTGAAAAATTCGATAATAACCTAGAAAAATAACATAAAGGAGTTTAATTATGAATAGAGTAACTTCAAAAGAAACAAGCGAAAGTGTTATGCCAAAAAAGGCAACCCAAAAAAGAGTTAGTTATTTACAAAAACTTATGTCAGAGAATGTATACCTTCTTGCCGAAGACTGTTGGGGCGAGTTAGAGTGTAAGTTAATAACAGATTGTCATAGTTCAGATCCTAATCCTAATCCATTAAAAACAGTAAGTACATTAGATCGAAAAGGTAGTTATTTACAAAGACTTATGTTAGAAAATATGGATCTTATTCGAGATGAAACTTGGCTTGATTTAAATCAAGTATCAGACTATTCTAGTTCAGATTCCGAATATGAACCACTATCAGAGCCGTCATCGGGCAGTGATTTTAGTGATTCTAATTCTTTAAGTAGTGAAGAGGATGTACTGGATCTACAGCCACCGAAAGATATTCCAGCACCACCGAGTTACGATCCTCCAACAAAATAAAATCTATTGAACTAGGCCGAATAGGTCTGGGTCCAGTCTAACAGCACCCTTGTCAGCACTAGCCGCTAATAGCGCGTAAGCTTTTAATGCTTTTGATACCTGTCGCTTTCGAGGCTTAGTTGGTCGATATCCCTGTACTCCCTTAGATTTCATTGTTTCACGTCGTTTTATTAAATCTTCATCCGAAATATCTAGTTTAAGAACCCGGTTTGGAATATCAATTAAAATAGTGTCACCTTCTTCAACTAACGCTATATCCCCGCCACTAGCAGCTTCTGGTGAAATATGACCAATCGATAAACCAGATGTTCCTCCAGAGAACCGGCCATCCGTTATAAGCGCACACGATTGCCCTAAGTTTTTGGATTTTAAATAAGATGTCGGGTAAAGCATTTCTTGCATACCTGGACCGCCCTTAGGTCCTTCATATCGAATAACTAAACAATCGCCAGGTTCAATTTTATTAAATAAAATAGCGCTTACCGCGTCATCTTGTGATTCAAAAACACGAGCACGTCCTTTAAACACTAAACAAGAGTCCGGAACGCCCGCTGTTTTAACAATGCATCCATTTTGAGCGATATTACCAAATAAAACACAAAGTCCACCATCTTGCGAAAATGCATGTTCTATGGATCGAATGCATCCTTTTTCACGATCTAAGTCAGGCGTATCATAATATTTATCTTGAGAAAATTGTGTCGCCGTTCGTTCTCTACCAGGAGCAATCAATAGTCTCTTTTGAGCCTCTTCAGAAAACGTATCGAGTAATGGGTCTGTTTCTGCAATAACTTCACCAATCGTTTTCAAGTTAACAGTAGCGCATTTATTATGTAATAGATTTCCCTTATTTAGCTCACTTAATAAACTCATAATACCACCGGCACGATTTACATCTTCAACATGATAATGAGACGACGGAGCTACTTTGGATAGGGTAGGGGTAGTTCTCGATAACCGGTCAATATCATCAATGGTAAAATCAACACCACCTTCATTTGCTAATGCTAATAAATGTAATACGGTATTGGTTGAGCCACCCATCGCTATATCGAGACGCATCGCATTTTCACAGGCTTCTTTAGTAACAATGTTTAACGGAAGAACGGATTCGTTACCGTTAATATAATAGTCCTTAGCATTATCAACAATTTGTTTAGCCGCTTTCATAAATAGTGTTTTTCGTTCTTTGTGAGTAGCTAAAACGGTTCCGTTACCAGGCAACGCTAACCCTAAAGCTTCGTTTAAACAGTTCATTGAATTTGCTGTAAACATACCCGAACAAGACCCACAAGTTGGACAAGCACTAATTTCATAATTTTTAAGTTCTTCATCAGATAAGTTATCGTCGCCACCTGCAACCATTGCGTCCACAAGGTCAATTTTTTTACCATCTTGGTCAGATGGTAAAATACCTGCCTCCATAGGTCCTCCAGATACAAAAATAGTTGGGATATTAAGACGCATGGTCGCCAGCAACATTCCTGGCGTAATTTTATCACAGTTAGAAATACAAATAAGAGCATCCGCTACATGAGCTTGAACCATATATTCAACCGAATCAGCAATAATTTCCCGAGATGGTAACGAATACAACATACCATCATGTCCCATTGCAATCCCATCATCAACGGCAATGGTATTAAATTCAACACCAACACCACCAGCCTTATCGATAGCCTCTTTAACCATTTGACCAACAGGATGTAATCCAACATGACCCGGAACAAACTGAGTAAAAGAGTTCGCAATAGCTATAATTGGCTTTTCAAAGTCATCAGATTTAAATCCAGTAGCACGCCATAATGCTCGAGCGCCAGCCATTTGACGGCCATGGGTTGTTGTCTTACTTCGATATGATTTCATATAAGGGCTCCTTAATTTCGTATCATTATATAATACTAAATTTAGGTTACGTTGAAAACAAGGGATAAGCTAACAGTTAAAATGATTGCAATATTAATAGTTTTTTTTCGATAATATATAAAGGAGATTATTATGAGTAATATAATTACATCCGGTACGACACAACCTAGGCGAGCAGTATCTACTAGGACAAATTCGTTAAACATAGCAACAAAAACAGTATTTCTGTTAACCTCGTTATTTGTTCCAGAAATTGTTCAAGGAAGAAATATGATGGCAACAACAGAATCAAATCAAAATACAATTTTTCCAGATTACGTAATTGATTTGAATTTTGAAAGTACACAAAAACAACCCGGTAATGGCGGCTCAACCCCTGCTTTAGAGAGTGATTGTAGTGGCACAATAACTGGGTTGCATCATATAACAATTGCTAATAATAATAGTGTCTTTAGTAATACTGAGTTCTGGACAACAACAGTCACAACAGCAAAGCACTGTACTCAAGATACCGTTGTTCAATCACTTGCGAAAGGCGATGGCTCAAATAAATTTATGTTTCCGATTGGAGAACTTGATAGATGGGACAGTTCTGGTGATATATCACAAGTACAACTTGTATTTGAAGAAAAGCCAAAAGGACTATCCGCTTTTACAGGCCCGAGATGTCCCCAAAACATAAACTCACTCATAGCTGAGTCTAAACAGCTCACGTCATATGGGTGTGGTACTGGTCTTACAGCGTCTGTAAGAAATAGGTTTAAGCCTTTTGATAAAAAAATGGAAGTAGGTTGTCATCATGCCGACTTTCCAGTATTGTACGCGTTTAAAAAAAGAAAAGACGCTCCATCTGTATATAATATGCTAATTAATGTTTGTTCAGTTTATAATGATGGCGATGATAGTAGCCATCCAAATCGAACAAATTTATTATTAGAAGGTGATTCAGGCGGAGCCGGTATAATAAACAACACATTAGCAGGCGTTTTATCCGGTATTTATCCTGATGTTACAACCTATGAAAATCCTTCCAGAAAATGTAAAGTGAGTCAGTATAGTTGTGATTCAGAGATTCCGATGTTTGAGATAACTCAAAACAAAGTATGTGATACATTATTAATGTCATCAATATTTAAAAAAAACAGAGAAAAGATAGCTCAATTTTGTGAAAAAGAGTCCCAGGGTAGCGATTTATTTAATTTAAGCCATATTGATGTTCGAGATTGTTGTCATATTTTCGAAGACTTAACCCCTCAACCCAATCAGGATAGTTCTTCAGGATACGAGTTATTATCATTACTACTTTTAATTCCAGTATCGATGATGGGTTGTTATCGATTTTTAAACCAAGGTGGTTCTAACAGATCGTCTGATAATAATACAACAATAAGCATCAAAAATATGGAAGAAGGAGTAGCCGTGGCAACAGGTGAAGTTGAAATGACAATCATCAATGTTAAGGGTGCCAGTGTTGAAACAAAGCCTAAAAAAACCGAGTATTGAGTAAAGAAAGACTGTTAGATACAACTAATTTAGATAATAAAACCAAGATTTTTAGTTATAAAGTACCAAAAAATAATAAATAAAATTCATCAAAACAACAACTCCTCCCTCCCACTAGCAAGGCGAAGCCCTAATTAGCGAGGCGAAGCCAAAGCGACCCCCCCCCCCGATCAAAAAAGACCCCAAGAAAACCCAATCCAAAGAGCGCCTGTAACCGTCCATTTGAGAGACAAAAGAGCGAGTATTAGAGATTCACTTGTCTGAGCGAAGCGAGTTGTTAATCTCTAACACGAGCGAAAGCGGAGCTCAAACGGTAAGGCTACCGAAGCGATGTTTTCTTTGGTTCGTTTCTTTTGCGTCAAAAGAAATGAACACGATCCTATAGTAAAAAAATAAAAAATTCATAAGAATAAGAGACAATGAGATATAATAAACTAAAGAAATATACTCTTTGAGCAAGAACAGTAAGTTATCGCGTGTGTAAACTAGACGTCTTTTTAAGACTAAAAATGAAAGCTGTAGAAACAAAGAGCATAAATGTTTAAAAACTTAAGCTTAAGGGCATTATTTAAGTAAAAAGAATAGGAGCAAACTTAAATGTCAAGTAGTAGACGTAAACCTTCAATTAGTAGCAATTCTATAAAATCTACTATCAAAAGCAAGAATAAACCTAACGTAGTGCAGGGTAACTCTAAAAACATATCAGCCAAAAATGGGAAAGCACTAACAAAACTTTCTATAGGATCTTCTGAAGGTCAGAATTTAAAAAATAGTGTAGCATCAGCCTCAAGTATTTCATCAGTCTCCTTAGATAGCCTGGAACATAAAGATGTCTTCATCGAGATCAAAGATGGAGTTCACTTGGAGCACAACAGTAAGATCGAAGATTTACAAAAAACAAGCGACTATAAAACGATGAACAGTTTTTATGATTTTTTAGCGGAAGAATTAGAGTTAGATCCTAACATTTTTACAAAGCATTCTCCAGGCTTAAGTGGTATTTCTAAAGACAGAGTACTATCAAACTTAAATACTGTGCTTGAACAAGCAGAAAATAAGGGGGAATCAGGAACGTACAAAAGATTATTAAAACAATTTTGGAGCCAAATTGAAATGGGCGGCGCTGCAAGTCCAGTTAGTACCCATATTAAAAATATAGTAGGCGAAGAAAATTCTAAAGATTTTACAACAAAAATTTTAGGGAAAGAAAAGTGGGGTAGTTTAAAGCCGGAGATTGAAGAACGAATTCAGAATAGTGAAAGAATCAGTCCTAAAGAGTTTTTACATATTCTTGATATTTTTGGTAAGAATAAAATAGGATCAGGTATGGCTCTTAGGACCAACGACTTGCATTTTCTAGATGAGATATGTGAACACTGTATTAATCTAACGACTGAAGAGGTTACAGAGTTTTGTAAAAGTAAAAAGAATCTACAGCTTCTAAAGGATGTTTCTAAAAAAGTGTCTCAGGGCAGATTGGGCACACGTAAATCAGGTGACTATAAACCTCCTATTAGTTATTCTGTGGCCAATAGCTTAATGACATTATTTAAGCCTATTTTAGAAAAGCAGGATATGTCTGAGTTAGAGACAAGCATTCATGACAATGTGATGACCGCTGTGGAAAAGGGTAGATATGACGCATTATTTTTTGATAGTTATAATTTTGATGAGAATGAATCAGAATTGATAAGTCAGATAGATTATGAAACTAAGCATTCTGATATTAAGTTAGAATATAACACCTATAATCAGCTATACCTTCAACGTAAAGAGGGTATTAGAAAAGAGTATGAAAATCTAGAATATGTTGATTGTTTGGAATCTTATGAACTAGGAAAACATTCTAATCTTTCTCTCTTTAAAGTAAACGTTATGTATACCGTTTTAGATGACGACTTCATTCCTTCTCCAGAGTTTAAAGCGTATTTACGGCAAAATATGGCGTACTTTGCTGAAGAGTTTCCAACACAAATTGCTGATCTTCTTTATACGAATCGTTTGCATAACGTAGTGTATGACTATCAAGGAATAGGTGAAGAAAATGATAGCTGGAGAGATGCTCTTGTTCAAATAGGTAATAATATGAGTCACTTTGAGTCTAATCCGGAGAGTGTACAAGTTCTTTGTCAAAGTATATGCGGGCGTAATCGGAATGTTAAGCAAAAATCTGTGTACAACGCAGGGGAAATTCAAGCCATGAGGTCAAATCCTGTCAGACATAGACGTAGAAATCAGAGTCGGTTTCCATTTGGGAGCCTAACCAGGCGTGAATCAACACCTATCGAAAAGAAAAAAACATTTGATTTAATATGTTATAGTGTTTTGCGTGATCTTAAGTATCATTCTGAAGAGTTCAATGTCCAGTCTTTGGAATTACTCAGCGAATGGGGGGGTGATCTTTTTAATGAAAAGCAAAAAATTGCTAATTTACAGCAAAGAGTTTTTGATTCACATCCAGGTTTAATTCGATTTTCTGATGATGATGAGTATCCCTTTATAAATGTGGATGGCCAACAAGCTATTGGACTCATTGTGACGAGCAAAGGTGTAGAAATTATTTGGTCTGGAGAAGGAACCGAAAGGTTGAGTGCTATCATTAATGATATCGATCAAGAAACAATAGAGACAAGTAATCACTCAATAAGAGAAAGGCTAAATTATTTAGAAAAAAGAATAGTTGAGCTACAAAATGAGGATTTTATAACAGATTTAGATAAAGATTTTGAAGATATTAGCAAAAGTAATCAAGAGGATTATTCAGCCCTATTATTGAAAGAATTTAGCTGTATTTTAGAAAAAAGAGATGGTATTCTTCGTATAAAACATACGGTTCGTATACAGGAGGAAGATAATAGGCAGATATTGAGGCAAGAATTAGAAGAAATCCAAAATGGAAATATAGATCCCATTACTCTTTTACATAGTACTTTTAAGACGTTACATTTATATGAAAAGCGTCAGTGTGAAAATGATATCATCGATTTGATAGAACGGTTTAACGATAATAAGTTTTTGATGTTGATAAGAGATGAATTAAAAAACACTACAGATGATTCAACAGCAATAGAGCATAAAGAAAGTGTCCGAAAAGAATCTGTTGACAATTTTCTGACTAAAATTAAAAACGA
>QFBS01000026.1 GCA_003265895.1 Candidatus Marinamargulisbacteria bacterium SCGC AG-410-N11
TTGCCATTAAGATATTCAACAATTAGTTCATCACAAGGGCCTTCTTTTATATTTCCATTTTCATCAATTTGAATGTTTTTCCATATATGTTTTTTGCCATCAGGAAACTCTACAATTCGTTCACCACAAGGGCCTTCTTTTGGGTATCCTTTTTGAGTAATGTGAATATTTTTCCATGTAATTTTTAAGCCATCGGCATGCTCTTCACTTCGTTTATCACAAGGACCTTCTTTTGGAAATCCATTTTTATCAATCTGAATTTTTTTCAATATCCATTTTCTTCGATCAGGATATTTTATAATTAGTTCATCACAAAAACCTTCAATTATATTTCCATCGTTGTCACAATCGATCATTTTATAAATTGTTTTTTTATTGTCATTTTCTTTAATTAATATAGGAACTTTTTGAATGTTTGGGTTTTCTGACTCTAATAAAATAGATATTAACTTTGCTTTATCCTTTTCCGAAATACGAAACTTTAATCGTTTAAATTGAGTTTCTTTTTTTTTGGCGATTATTTTTTTCATTATAGAATTCCTTATTTAAGGATAATATATCTAAAAAATCAGATTAGAACAAGTACTAAGTTTTTCGTTAGAATCCAATGGTTTTTTAGTTTACATTTATTTCTTTTGTAACTAAAAAACGAACCAATAAAAAAGCTACTTTGGAGTTACTTTTACAAACCATTCCTTAAAACAATCAACGTTTTCCAACAGTGAGTCCCCAAGTAAACTATCAATATATCCCTGCTGTCGTGTTAACAAATCAGCAATATGATTAATATCCTCATTAGTTAGTTTCTGAACATTGAATAGTCGTCCCCCATCCGAATAATATTGTTTACTAGACAGTTCATCATGTAATAATACCGGTAAAAATAATGACCCACCTGTAAAACTAGCCCCTATATTTGGACCCACCACTTCATCTCTAAATAATACGGGGTCTTCATATCCTGAAACAGTTAACCCCTCATAATAGTCTGGAGATCCCAATACAACAACACTACCACCCGTCATATATTCGGCTAACATTTGTCCACACTGTTCTATAACGCCATGAGTTCCTTTATTTAAAACAAAAGCACGATCGCCTACAAATCGAGCACCAAAATAACCACTATTTCCGCTCATACATGTTTGATTACCGGCATTACCTCGTAAATATACCGATCCACCATCCAACATCTTAGCCGTACCATCATTAGCCAAATCCGCAACTAACACTAAGTTTTTAGGTGCTAGTAATCCAAAACTTTGTCCTGGCACCCCCGAAATATCCACTACTTTTGGCGTTGATAACTGTTTTTTTAACTGACTATCTCGAATCGAACGATACCCAATTCTAGCACCAAACGATGTTTCTGTATTATTTAACTCAATATGTATACGCTCTTCGCCATGCCCTAGTCGAGAAATTACCTCTCGTTCCGAATAACTAGATCCTTCCACTCGCTTTAATTTTGCAAACATACGATAAGGGTCTGCCATTTTAACTAAAGCACGATCCAAATGAGTTAAAGGCGCGCCATCCTTTACACCTAATAAGTCTGTCTGGCCAACCACTTGATTCGGATCTGTAAATCCATACCGTTCTAAATATCGAGCAACAGATTGTGCATATTGAATCACATAGCGAGCCACATGAATCGGCTCTCCTTTAAACTTTTCATCAATTAATACCTGATTAGTTGTTGCAATGCCAACTGGACAGGTCCCTTTATGACACACTTCAGCCATAATACAACCCAAAGAAACCAATAACCCAGACCCTATTTCAATACGATTCGCTCCTAATAAAAAAGCTTGAAAACCATCTAAACCAGTTTGTATACCACCACTCACCTTAAGTCCAACACTAGGCCTTAACCCATTCATTTGAAGGGTTTGATGAACCTCTGCCAGTCCTAACTCCCAGGGGTGTACCACTTCATATTTAGAACTTATAGAGGTAGCGCCTGTTCCTCCAGGCCCTGCTATATTAATAGAATCAGCACCAGCTTTTGCAATACCTAATGCTACAATGCCCACACCATATCCCGATGCGATCTTAACAGGAATAGCAGCCTTCGGGTTTGCTGTTTTTAAATCTTTAATTAATTGTTTCAAATCTTCAATCGAATAAATATCATGATGTGGCGGAGGAGAAACCAATGGCACGCCAGGTACTGTTCCTCGTGCATCTGCAATTTCAACAGTTACCTTTTCTCCTGGTAAATGACCACCGTCACCAGGCTTTACGCCCTGTGCTACTTTTATTTCAATTTCAGCAGGATCCGCCAAATAATAACCATTAACACCAAATCTTCCGGTAGATACTTGTTTAATATTACTTTTTCGATCAGTCCCTAGACGTAATTTTTTTTCGCCACCCTCCCCCGAGTTACTACGTGGACCACGTTTATTAAGTACTGAATCTAAATTATCCGCGCCATAAATAGCCATATAAATCCGATTCATCGCTTCAGCTATAGATTCATGTGCAGGTCCACTAATAGACCCAAACGACATAGCTCCAGCATCAATCACCTTTAAACAATTAATCGTAGTCGCAGACTGTTCATTCACCATCTTTTCAATCGATAAATCGTCGTAAGGCCGCTTTGGAACACCCGAAAATTCTTGCTGAATTGTTGGAGAAGTCGACAGAAAACGAGTCAACTGACCACAGACCTTTCTTGATACTCTCTGTTCGACACTGGACACAGAGTTTAAAAATGATGATCTAAAAAGTTGTTGCGATAATCCTTTGATTAATGCCATTAGTTATTCCCTCCAAAAAAAGTTCCATACGATCGACTCGGCACCTTCCACACAGTTCCTAACTGACTTTTAACGGTGTGATCACAAGACAGGACATGACGACTCGGGTCAAAATTATTTGCTTTTAAAATAGCCTTATTAAGTTTTGGATTATCTACTTTTTTATCGCCATCAACAAGTTCAATGGCACATGTACCGCAGGTTAATTCCCCGTCACATTCATGTTCAATCAAATCAGATTTCAATTCTTTTGACTTATCTAAAATAGATTGTTCGGACGTTCCTAAATCAAAAGTCTCTCCATCCTGAACTAAAATAACACGATCAGGCATAGCCGATACCCCTGTACTTACAGGTTCGCTAACAGGTATCGCTTCTAACGATACAGATTGTTCTATAACAGGTTCAACACGACGATAATGACGAGCTTTCCTAAAATCGGCTACTGTTCTAAGCGAATGACCATCTGTAATATAGTCTTGAATATTTAAAAAATCATCTTTGTTAACAGAACTACGTAACTGCCATGGAAATTCGTAAGGAACACCTGGCTTTAAATGAAATTGACCAGAATAATAATCTTCTTTAATTTGATTAGCCGTTGTCTCGGCACTATCTCTAGCTAGTTTTAGTGTGCCACCTTCACCAACGGCCCATCCAGATTTATAGGTTAATTCGTTATCATCATGTTCCGGTTCTTTTCCGATCGCTGTAATAAAATTTTTAGCTCTAAAAAGTAACTCTTGTCCATTCATATGTTCAAAATAAGCGGCTACATTACGTGACGAGGTTTCAAATCGTTGCGGAGATAATTGAAAATAAAAATTAATTCGTTTATCATCAGCCGTTAAACTAACATTATCTTTAATCTTACTAAAAAAGTTTAAAATCTGCTGTTGGTCACTACTAAGTGTATCATCAATAAATAACGATTCATCATAAATAGACGATAATTGAACGCCATCTAACTGATCTAATTCTCCAAGTTCTTTCAATCCAATTTTACTATTATATGGATGGCCATAATAAAAGATGTTTGTAATAGATGGCCCTTCTCGACGTAAACAATCTAAAAAGGCAGGGTTAATGGCGGTATCCTCTAATTCGTCAGGATCTTTCATAAAAATTCGTGCTAAATCAGCCGCAACGTTGCCACTACCAATAACACCTAAATAAGCGTTTTTTCCTTTTGTATTCAATGGCCAATCATTTTTATTAAATGGATCAAATTCTCCGTTATACGCCGTATACACTTGGCTAGCACTAATGACATTTGGCAAGTGTTCGCCATCAATACCCAACTGACGATCTTTAGATGCGCCACGACAGTCAATAATACAAGGATACATTTTTCTAAGATCACCTATTTTAACTCGCTGACCAATTTCAATTCCACCATAATACGAAACATTATTTTCAGGATCTTCTAAAATATCTCGTAACACTAATGCCTGACGCTTAGTCGATTCATGATCTGGCGCAATCCCGTCACCAACCAACCCAAAATTATTCACATGTTTACGTTCAATGATATCTATTTTCATCTTAAAAGGTAACTCTAATAAAGATTGCGCCTGATAAAAACCAGCCGCTCCTCCACCTAAAATACATACCGGTAACGGTGTTTTATCATTCCAAGTTTGTGGAGAACGTAACCGAAACCATCCTCTCGGTTGTCCTTTTCTTAATAACTCAACTTTTCGTTCCATGTCTAAAAATGCATCGGCATCATCTTGTCTAACCGACTTAATCAATAAGTTAGTAATACCAGCACCCCAAATTTTAGTTCGTGATTCTTGACCTTGCCAATTATATTTACCTATCCCTTCTTTAAGAGGTAATACAAAGTTAGTTTTACTAATAGTGATTAGTTCATGAAAAGATAATCCGCCAACTAAATCATTAACACCAAATAATTGAGCCAATTCATCATCAATACCATAAGCCGTAAACCCTTTAATTCCTCTGTAAGCAGACATAGTCGATATACCCATGCGAGCCATAAAGCCAAGAACATCTTCAGTAACCATACGGGTATAAGATTGTGCTTTTTCTAAAAATTCCCGATCTGATAATTCCCATTTAGGATCGTTAATATATGCTAAATAAGGGTTAACCGCATCACACCCGCCAATGGAAATAGCCTGCGCCATATCCCGTCCCTTTAACAGCTGAGATGTCTCCAATACAATACTAACTTGTCGTCGAAGTCCTTGTTCAATTAAAGCATCATTCAACATACTAGATACCAAAACCGGCGATAATGGTATTTCGTCCTTATCTAGCTTAAGATCACTTAAAATTAAAACAGAACTCCCTTTCTTAACTTGGTCTACAGCATCTTGAATAATATCTTGAATACGCTGTTTAGCATGATCTTCGATATCTAAAACAGAAATCCCCATATCAATAACACGACAAGTAACATCCTTCGATTGTTGTAATGCAACCATGTCTTGATTAGATAAAATGGGTGTATCAAGTAAAAGACCTGATACAAGTTCTTTTTTAAGGTCCTTAAATTCTGGTTTTTTTCCAATAAATGTCTTAGTCGACATATAAGCACGTTCTTCTCGTTTAGCCAACGCAGGATTTGTAACTTGAGAAAATTTAGCTTTAAAATAATTTCCAATATCATTAAACGAGCCAGATACTAAGCTTTCTATGGGGCCCTGATCTCCCATCGAAAGTAACATTCCAGCACCATCATGATATAAAGGCTGCATAAAGTGATCATCTACTTCTTTATTCCAACCAGCTTGCAGTTTTTTCAATTCTAAAACCTCAGCATCAAATGTAATTGGCTGTAATGGAATATTATTTAAATCTAATCGACTTAGTTGGTTCATCTGTAATTCAAAAAACGAATCTTGATCTTGTTTCAAAGACCGAACGTCTCCCGATTGTAAATCTAACAATAAAGGTTCGGCAGGCCCTAAATCAAATGGCCGACCCGAAAATCGACATGGTCCAATTTCTGAACCTGAAAAAAATGTATCATCATCTATAAATCCCCGTTGTGGCCGAAACCCATTTTTATCACGACAAATAACAATTTGATCATCTTGCATCACAATACTAGCGTTCGGTCCTTCAAAAGGCATCCCAAATAAATTAAAATATTGAGACCGATAATGAGAACCGTCTACATCTATCGGTTGAATAGTCGAATACACAATATCCTCAATACCAAAGCCTAGTAAATGAAGAACATCCATATACTTAGACATAACATTAGAATCACTACAGCCATCTACACTTAATTGTTCACCAAAAACTGATTTTACAATGGGGTCATATTTTAAAAAACGAATCACTTGTTCGATATTATTACATTCACCATTATTGGCAAGCTTAGCAAATGGCTGTACATTTTCAAATGTTGATAATGTATTGGTCGAAAATCGAGTATGAGGAACAGCCGCATAAGCCATAAATTGCTCATCTTTAAAATCTAAAAAGAAGTCTGGATAATCATGCTCTACAGTTAATGCTTTATAACCAACGTAATAACTAGACATGCTAACAATAGAATTAGGAGTAACAGTATC
Source organism: Candidatus Marinamargulisbacteria bacterium SCGC AG-410-N11 (assembly GCA_003265895.1). Taxonomy (GTDB): domain Bacteria; phylum Margulisbacteria; class Marinamargulisbacteria; family AG-410-N11; genus AG-410-N11. The sequence continues at coordinate 6,320 of QFBS01000026.1, forward strand.
TCTAAAATGATTGTCAATTTTTGTTCGTGCTAAAACTAATTTCTTTTCAAAGTCTTGTTGCGATAAATCATCAGGTTTTTTAATTAAAACTTGATACGGAGACACATTATTTTCGCGTGCAATATACCCTAAAAACGACTCATTAATAGGAACTTTTCGCACATCATCCGATGTTAATCCCTCTTTGTTTAAAATAGTATTCAAATAAGCCATAAAGGGCGATGACCCAGATACTTCTAATGATACAAAATCCGTATCATGTAAATAAACAGAACAAACAGCATAGTCTCCCGGCGTTAATTCTTGTTTAAATACATGACTAAAAAATTGATCCGCTCCATAAAATAATACACCGGCACCATCCCCTGTTTTATGATCAATCCCAACAGCACCCCGATGTTCCATTCCTTTAACCATATTTAAAACTTGATTAACAACCAATCGAGTAGAATCTCCTGATCGTTTCCAATAAATTCCCGTTCCACAAGCATCTTTATCAGGTGTGTCAGCCACTAATCCTCTTGGTCGATTAGGTACAGAACTAAAAGATCGAGTCAAATCAAATACCCCGTTATGAGCATTCATTAAATTTGAATGAGATAATAACGGTCTTAAAGTTGGTGAATAATTTAAGTTCTTAATCCGATTAGCTGTTAACCGCGAATAAGTTTGAGTAGATTGAGATAAAAAAGAATGAATAGGCGGATATTTTTTAGTAGAAACCTGTCGAGAAACTTTTGGAATATGTTTAAATACGTTTAAAAACATTGACAACCCCTTTTAAATATAATAATTTGCAAAAATTAGCGAAATACAATTGAAAATTGAGACATAAAAAAATTATCATAATCTAAAATAATTAGTCAATTAAATAAGCAAAATATAATCATTCACGTATTCTCTTTAACCGTATAATATAAGATAATATAAAATAACTATAGTACTTAATAAGTAAAAAATGAAAGTTTCTTAAATAAATGAAAAAAAAAATTATATCCGTTAAAAAAACAACATTAAGAAACCGGCGACAACTCAAAAAAGATCTGTCAATTAATTGCAACTTCCCCGCAATATCTTTTCTTTCCCGTATTGAAGAAGACAGTACCAAAATACACAGTACAAAAGTAACAAATCCTGATACCGTACAAAAAAGAGTAAAACCAAAATCGACACAAATTGGTAGAGCACGCTCGTCTATTTTATTTGAAAACAAAAATTTACTAAAAAAAATCTCATTAATTTTAGTAAATGAAATTGCACAAAAATCCTTACAAAAAAATATTGAGTTTAATTTAAATGATAATACCGTTATTAATAGATATGTTCCAAGAGTCATGGAATTAGTATTAATAAAAAGCCTTTTAGACCGTAGTCATGCCAATCCATTTATATTAAAAGACGAAACAATAGTCAGTATTAATTTAGGAGCAAAAACACAACTTCAATCATTTTTAAATGGCAATGTATCAAAAGAAGATACGATACCACTTCTTACAAATAAAAATTATGAATACGGAGCTGATATCAGTTTTTCTATCAAAAAAGGAAGTAATCAACCAATTAAAACATGTATCCAATTAAAAACAATAGGTTTTGAGAAAAAAAAGTTAGTCTTTTATCCAAACAGCGCTAATAAAATAAAGTTAGCAGATAATCTATTAACCAATAAAAACAGAGGTAGTGTTAAAACAAAAATTGCCCATGCGTTATCTCAATTAGCAGGAAAGTTTAATGAACTAAGTGGTGTAGCTGCAAAAAATAAAATGATTGTGCTAATGATACAAGTAAATGTAAAGCAACCACAATCAAGTAACATAAACCCTGCTGAACACGTTACTGCAGCTCAAATTTTATCTATCTACAAAGAAGAGGGATTAAAAAAAATTCTTCAAAAAAAATTAATCAAAAAAAAAGTAATAGAAATAAAAAAATCCACCGACAGTAAAGTAACATTAATAGTGTGTCTAACAACCCATAAAGTAAAAGATCAATTAACTAAAGTAATTGAAGCACAATCAAAAAACAAAAGATCGTCTGTTCATAAAGATCTCTTGTCTAGTATTAATAATAAACATGCGGCAAGTATCAAATATGAGCTATAAAAAAGATTTTCAAACAAAATAATTAAATTAAGCGAGTATTTACAAATACAACGTCAGTATGACCTTCTTTGTCTTTAATATTTCTATGAATACGATCTTTATCCAAATAGTCAAATCCTAAGGGCTTTCAGTTCTACTCCTTCTAAATCGATCCATAAAAGATCAATTGAAGTAATCGAAAGTTCGTCACAAAACGAATCTAAACGAGTAGCATCAACCTCCTCTTTTTCTAGTTTATCGTTTTCAAATATAGACGACATTCCGGAATAAAAAATATGTTCTCGACCATTTTTATAGGATTTAGGAATAGGCACATGTCCAGAATTTTCAGCAGAAACTTGATAAAAAGAAATCTTTCCATTAGAGTCATTAACGGCTTTAGGAATAACAGTGATATTAGAATAATCGTGAGTATTTTCTTGACATATTTTAATATTACTTTGATTACATTCAAAAGAAAAAACATTAGCAAGAGGAAATTTATTAATCAATTCAATACTTTGTAAAGCATCCCGAGAGCCAACATCAAAAATAATTTTAATATCACCTTTAGAGTAATACCGTTTCACTTTCTTAACAAAGTTATCAGATTCCCGAGGATAAAAAAAGTGATAAATCTCGCTAAAAAACTGACCAAACCCCATAAACAATCTCAAAAAAAACCAAACATCCAAGCGACAATCCAAACATCAAACAATTCCAGGATCAAGCAAAGCGATGATCCTAACGTCCCCCATATAAAAAATGTAGCCAAATAGCGCCAAGTGGTTAAATTTATAAACGTGGACTCCCGCGAGCCCGGAGCTTCAGCGTAGGGTGTGGAGTCGAGTTTAGAAATTTAGCCGCTTGGCGCTATTTGGCTTGTTAGTAGGGATCTGGATCGTAGGGGTGGTCGGTATTCAAATAATCCTCATACTCCTGCTCCCTCTCTTCTATCAATTCAACTAAATCTGATTGCCGAGATTCAATCAACGTTTTTTCAACAATAGATTCCATCGAAAATTCCAAAATATACTCATCTAATTCTAAAATTAACTCTTTCACCTGAGAAAACAGAGTTTCAACTTGACTTTCCTTAACGTCTAACTCCATTAATTCACTTATAATATTGTCACAACGCTCTAATAAAGCAACAACCTTAGATTGAATTTGGTTAACCGTCTTTTTATTAGATTTTTTATTTAAAGTATGCATAACGCCCCCTTATTAATATAAATTTATAAACTCTTATTTCCCGTTACCAACAGTTATTCCCTAATATTAAAAATCCAAACATATTATTTTTTTGATAACTCTTTACAATTCAAAATATAACTTTTACTATACTAAAAATGAGAGATTATGAACTAACCAATCAAAATAAAATAACCATAACAACCAATCCCGCAAAAGTTTCCATTGAGCGTCCAGACGAACAACTCTGGCTAACCCAAGCCGATATTTCCGATCTATTTAAAACAACAAAAATAGAATTAAGATCTATCATTGTCAAATTACTTAATCTTCAACTCATCGATAAACAAAAACATACCCGTCGTATCCACTTTACAACCGATAACCAAGGACCTACAAAAGCATCGTTTGATACCCAATATTCAATTTTTGCAATAACCTTAATCGCCACCCAACTCACCACAGAACCCGCGCTCGCCTATCAAAAGTGGAACAGTCAAATGACAACAAACTATCTAACCAAAGGTTTCAGCATCAATAAACCCTATCTAAAAGAATCTACAAAATCGGCCCAAAATCTGTATCGGCAACTCAAAAACGCCGTACCCATCTTCCAACAATAAGCATCAAAAAAATACATTTATGACACAATCAACAAAAACAAACAAAAAAGAAACAATAATGTATCAAAATCACAATCGACTAAATAAACAGTTATTATCTCGAAAACAAAATCGATCTTTATAACCAGACTTTGATTTTAATAATGATAACCGATCACGACATTGACTAACATGATCAAAAGGTAATTGAATAGACCAGTCTATAGGAAGCGAAAAATTATCTTTAATACAACTTATCGAATTAAGATACTGTTCCGACTTTTGCAAATCATACGATTCAAGTAACCGATCAACCTCGTTTAAAATTCTATTTACACGATCCACAATAACCGAAAAAACGTTCGAGAATCCTTCATAAAACAAATCGCCATAAATTTGACAATATTCTTTTTGAGCTTGTCGATTAATAAATGTCGGCCAACAACAATCATAAAGCGAGGGTAACTCGACTGTCTTTTTATATAAATCTAACAACCGAGTAACCGATTCATTAACAGTAAACAACGATAAATCACTGTTAATTAGCTTTAATTGTTGACGATTTGCTTCATATTTTCTAACTAAAACCATTCCATTTTCCATTTTTAAAGATACTTTTTTCCAAGCCATATAATCTCCTTATCAAAAAAGAAATGTCATAAAACCATCCAAAAGATTTTATGTAAAAAAAATGCCAACTATATATCCAAAGAAAATGTAAGGTAGTGTTCTAGGGGCCATCCAGAGTCAAATCAAAAAGTAAAACCCCTAGAATAATCAATATTAAAATATGCCATTTAGTAAAACAATAAAACAATAAAACAAAGTGGTTAACTTAATTTTTTAGATAAGAAAAATTATTTTTTAAAAATAAGAATTCTCATCAAATAATATAGGCCGACCAGAATAAATAAAAATGTCGCAGGACTCCCGCCTGCAATAGCAACTAGATGACTACTAATCAACAACTCGATATACGGATGAAACACAGCAATTCCCAGTAACAAAATAGGTGCAATATAGCTCGAAATCTCATGTTTATTTAAAACATGTTTAACAATCATAGAGCCACCTAAAACATACAAAATGCCTGGAAACCAAAAGCCTGTAAAGCTTAAAATAGCTAATCCCAAAAACAACACGACCAAATAAGTTAATCCAATTTGATGTTGGTTCATTGTTCTCCCCTCCCTTCTATAGTAAATTTAACAATACTATTCCCAGCTCAAACAAGACCTAAACATCGAAATTCTCTGGTATATACATATCTAAACCCCTCTCAAAGTAAACAAAGCTACTATTTAAGTTTAAATATCCGTAATCGCGCCACTATCAAAAACAAGACGAAAAATTACGACAAGTTTGCTCTAAAACCTGAAAAAAGGTATCACATTGATAATTTTGATTCACTGAACTAAGATCGACAACATCTAATGATATCGGTTTATTTCCATTGCGATAATCACATTCAATAGTCGCCATTAATAATACTAAATTAGGATCATAATTATGACTAAGTTTATAAGCTATCTCTTTAATTAACCCTGATTTTGACTCTACTAAAATATTACATTTATAACTAACCTTACCATTAGTATCTTCATAAATAGATTGAGAATAAAATAAATCAGAAAAATTAGTATTCTTAATGACAATCATATTTTTTCCAACAACACGTTTGATAATTGATTTTAAATTACTTGATACCATTTTATACATCACTTTCCTTTATATTATATTCTTTAATAACGTCACTAATAGCCTGACCATCAAACAAAGCTTTAATTAGTTGATAATCGTCGTCATCTTTAGATATAGATTCTAAAATACACGTATTTAATCGATGAGCCTGTTCATGAGATGGAGCTGCAAGCTGAAGTTGTCCATCAATATCACGCGTATTTACTTTAACCCCTGACTGTTTAGCAAGTTGAACAAATTCATCCTTAGAAGCAGCAGTAAGCTGAAGTCTTCCATTAATTTCGCGCTCATTTAATGTCCCCCCTGAATTTTTAGAAAGTTGAAGTAAGTAGTCATTATACAGTTCAAAGTGAGTACACCCTACCTTTGCACATAATAACGTTATAGCAAGAGCATAAGATTCTGCTTTTTCTAAATCATCCGGCGAACAACCTCTTTTTTGAAGATCGGGATGAATATAGCCTGGTGCACCACGAGCTCTGTAAGACCCATTATGTAATTCTAAAAATGGATGACCTAACGGACCATGAAACAGACATTCCTTTTTATAAGATTGACCAAAATCAATAATAGTAATCTCTTTTAACTGATCATCCCAAAAAATGTTATCCGTCTTAAGATCTAAATGATAAATACCTTGACCATGCAACTCATTATAAGCTAAACATAACTTAGTTTTAAAAATGTTAAAATGATCCTTGCTAAATTTCCCACTATCTTTAACATAAGATTGAAGTGTTTTTCCTTTGGCAAAACCCATAAGAATATAACTAGTTTTCCTTTTAATACTTTTTTTCTTACGAACAAGGTTTGTGAAAAAAGAATCTTCATTTTCCATTTCACCAATACTATGAACTCTAGGAATATAGGTACAATTCATACTATTAGCAATATTACATTCATCTCTAAGTTTACTCGTTTCATTGCTTTGTGGAATCTGCTTTAACGCAAGTTTCTGCCCCTTTGCATCCTGAACCAAAAAGACAGAGCCAAATGCGCCCTTTCCTAACTTTTCCTGAATAGAATATGATTGATCTCCCAACTTAATTTTAGAACAATACATAACCTTTTTATCGTTAAATATTTGTGTCTCCAATAACATATCTTTTTGGTCGTCAGTCAACTTATCACTGTCAACTAATTCTTCATAAGTAACTTTGTTAGTGCTTGTAATAAATCGCTGTTTATTGGATTTAAAATATGAGGTACCCTCTAAATCAGTTATTATTTCATTCATTTGCCCAAATAAAATTTGCGTATCAGAAGAAAAGGTTGCCTCAAAGTTTTTAAGAACATCCCTTAGTCTCAAAACAGAACGAACGAGAGTAATATAGTCAAACAATTTTTCTTGTTTTTCCTGATCCGGTAACAAATAGATTTTATTCAAATAATCTAATACGCCACGTCTTAATTGATAGCCACCCCGACTAGTTTTAAATAAATCGTTAATTTGATAACTCCCCTTTTTTAAAGAAAAAGAAGACCGTCGAGAAACACCCGTAACAGAATCTTTAAAAATAGAATAGGTTTGAGTCCGAAACCCTTTCAGCCGATTCGCGATCGTCTTTAAATCTAAATCATTAGATCTTACCAAACCTTCGTCTGTTGAAATACTTGTCTTTGAATCGCCTACCTTTGATTCACCTTCTTTTGAAAAAGGATCAACACCTAACATACCCAACCCCGCTTACAACTTCTTAGACTCCCGCTTCAACTCCCGCACAGACTTTGTAATCATACCACTCGTAATTTGCTGAGTTAACCACTGACATCGTTTTTCGGTTTTATCTAATTTTTTTTGTAACCGCTTAGAAGGAGACTCAATTCTCTTCAATATTATGGTCACAACCAATTCATTAAGCTCTAATTCATGAATGATCTTTTTCATATTTTTTTTAGGTAAGGGCCGGTCATGTAATAAATCTAATAATGTTTTGGCCAATTGACACAATAATTGATCAGGCGAAACAAAATCTGAAAAACAGGTTAAATCACGAGTAAAAATATCATCAATTTGACGTTCTAAGTTTTGAGGCACTGTTTCTGCATTAATAATAGCTAATTGTAACGATAATAAGTCTTTAAATAAATGTTGTTCATTAAGAACCGTTTTTTGAGAACGAAATTGAGTAAAAAAACTTTTTAACATCGAATCTTTTAAAACGTTCATGTAGCCACCCCCCTTTTATATTTCTAACAGTGTTTATTCCCAATTTTCGCAAAAATCAAACATATTAATTTTCTACCATCGTTTCAACCTATTAAAAAAGTCCAATTCAATAAAAAAAGAAAAAGTTATCTTTGTAAATCAAATCCTGTTATTATATAGAAAAAATTAAATATAATGATTGCGTAATCAAAACAAATGCTACAGTCACTATTAACAAAAATTAAACAATTTTCCAATAATAATCCTGATGTTGATCTCAGAATTTCAATTTTCATTAATCGAATCATCTTTCTACTAGCTATTGTTCTGTTACTCTTCTTTCAGTTATACCCGTTTGAACTATTCCTCGTCCACAAAGTATTTGGTCTAACATTAATTTTAAGTTTAGTTGCGGTGATCGTATTAAATATCCTTAAATGGTATAGGTTAGCTAAATTATCAACATTAGTTTTATCCTGTGTACTAATTTATTTTTTGTCGACTCTAGTCGGTACTCAGGCAGGTGTTCAATGGATATTATTTGGCATATCAACAATGACCATGATCATCTTCCATGGCTGGAATACCGTTATAAAAACCCTTTTATTTTTAGTCCCCTGTAGTTTACTAATCATTATCAACTTAGGAATATTACATCCCGAATTTAATCAAGCTATCCCTATATCTAATACAATCATGCAAATAACCAGCACCGTAGTTAGTTTACTATTCATCTTTTTATCACTACGTTTTTATATAGACTCTATCCAAAACTACCAAATCGCTCTGAAAGAATCCCAAATAGAATCACAACAACAACAGCAATTACTAGAACAATCTAACCATCGAAATACCGTCGCCAATCTAACAATTGGTATTTCACATGAAATTAAAAACTCAATGGGATTAATTTTATCTGGAATGGAACTTATGTTAGAAAATTTAGACGAAAAACAAGCTATAATCAAATTTTCAGAAATGGTCAAACGAGCCATTTTCAAATTAACAAAATTTACAAATACAATTTTAAAATATGGCCGTCCCGTATCTCAAAACAAAACCAAAACAAACATTAACACATTATTAGAAGATGCTATCTTAGTAGCCTCTAGCCAATTAAAGTCGAGGCGAATTAAAATCCAAAAAAACTTTCACGCAAATCACCTAATTACAATCGATATAACCAGTATCAATCATTGCTTCCTAAACTTAATTCTAAATTCAGTACAAGCGATTAATGAAGATGGCACTATCGAAATAAATACATCCAATACCACATCCTATAACCAACAAGAAAAAGGTGTCCGTATCGAAATAAAAGATAATGGCTGTGGTATAGACCAGGATATTATCAAAACCATTTTTACACCCTTTATAACAACTAAAGAAACAGGTACAGGGCTAGGTTTATCAATTGTAAAAAAGATCATCGACGAGCATAACGGAACAATTAGTGTTCAATCAAAAGTAGATAACTATACAACCTTTACCATTTACTTACCTACATAAATACAACAACCTCTATCGATTTATGAATGAACTAAAGGCACAAACCGAACAGGAATTATTGATTCTTTTTTGATAAAGTCTTCTTTAATTTTAAGATATTTCATTAATGTTTGATCATAAACACCAATCGGAACAATCATACATCCACCAATAGCCAATTGATCTAGTAAAATAGTGGGCTCCTCGTCCATAGCCGCCGTAACAATAATCCGATCATAAGGCGCATTATCTCGCCAACCGCAATAGCCATCATCACATAAAAATTGAATATGCTTATAGTTTAGTTTTAATAACCGTTCTTTAGCCAATTCATGAAGCTCTTTTAATAATTCAACCGAATAGACATGTTGTGATAGCGACGCCAATACCGCAGTTTGATATCCAGAGCCGGTCCCTATTTCTAAAACTTTATGAGACGATTGTAAATTCAATAACTGGGTCATCAACGCCACAATATAGGGTTGCGAAATCGTTTGATTACAGTTAATGGCCAACGGATAATCTTGATACGCACGGTCCTTAAAAGGTTCGGCAACAAAATCATGCCTCGGAATAGACTGCATCACCGACATAACCTTTTCATCGGTAATATCGCGACCTTTTAACTGATAATAAACCATATCCTTTGCCTGTTGATTCCAATCGTATTGTTCCATTTAATCAATATACCCTAAAAAAACCAAATCCAAACAAAACCTGGTAAATTTTAAAGATATTCCAAAATAAAATAGCAACTAAGTAACGTAGTTTAGCTATAAAATAAAATTGAAGGTTTAAATTTAATTTAAAATTTAGTATGATTAAAGCTAAATTTTTAAAATCTAAGGAGAAATTTATGATATTAGGATTTGCTGAGTATATTTGGTTAGATGGAAATAACCCAACTCAAACATTACGATCAAAAAATCGAGTCATCGAGTTAGAAGAAGAAACATTTGACCCGGCAGCGTTTCCTGAGTGGGCATTTGATGGTTCATCTACGCTACAAGCAACAGGTGACAGCTCCGACTGTATTTTAAAACCAGTCAGTGTTGTTTTCGATCCAATTAAAGGTGAAGGTAACTTTTTAGTTATGTGTGAAGTATATGAGCACAATAAACCACATAAGTCTAACTACCGTGCCCAGTTAAGAAAAGTATTAGATGCAGGAGCCGACAAACATGAGGCTTATGCTGGATTCGAACAAGAATACACACTATATTCAGGTAGTACACCAGCAGGATGGCCAGCAGACGCTTACCCAGCCCCACAAGGCCCCTATTATTGTGGTGTAGGAACAGACAGAATTGCAGGACGAGAACTTGTTGACGCCCATGCACAAGCTTGTTTAGATGCAGGTATTATGATCTGTGGAACAAATGCAGAGGTTATGTTAGGACAATGGGAGTTCTGTATTGGATACCGAGGATTAGAACATGACGACAACAATATTTTATCAGCTTGTGACCATTTACATTTAGGTCGCTGGTTATTACACCGATTAGGTGAAGAGTACGGCTTAACTGCAAACTTTGATAACAAACCAGTCAAAGGCGACTGGAACGGCGCTGGCTGTCATACTAATATTTCAACCAAAGCAACAAGAGATCCTAAAACAGGTCTAAAAGCTATTAAAGAAGCTATTAGTAAGTTAGAGAAAAAGCATACCGAGCATATCAAAGTATATGGCGACAAAAATGATGAGCGATTAACAGGTGATCACGAAACATGTAGCATTCACGAATTCAAAGCTGGAAATTCCGATCGAGGAGCGTCTATTCGAATACCATTAGGTGTTAATCAAAAAGGATACGGTTATTTCGAAGACCGACGACCAGGATCTAATATCGACCCATATTTAGTAGCTGCCCGAATTTTAACAACTATTTGTGATATAGATGAAAATGTTTTTACTGTTGGTAAAAAACTAAAAAAAGTAACGGCTTAAAATGAACTAAATAACGATCAAGTACATAGTTAAGGTACTTGATCGTTATTTTGAATCAGTTGAAAATAAATTTAAAAAAGCATCTTTTAATTGACTTATATTATTTTCATTAGAAAGTGTACGAAAATCTGTTAATTGACTGTCTGATATATCCGTATGTGATTGTTGATTTTTAGTTATAAAATTAAAAACCATGTTTAATTCTTTCCTTAATTCTATTCCCTCTGTACCAAATGATATGCTGTTAGCATAAAATGGTAAATCCCCGCTTTGCCCAACCTCTCTTAACATTTTAGTAAGATGTTTTTTTTGAGTTAAAAAATCTTTTAACTTCATCGTTGTCGAAGATTCCATATTAGTACGACCTGGCTCAAAAGTATCAATTAAATCCGTTAAACTTTGTTTAATGTCATTAAGAGTATTTTTTGTTTGATCACTATATGATTTGTTTGCTTTATCATTTATTAATATTTCAATTTTGTCTAAAACACGCCTCAAACTTTGACAAGCCGTATCTGTTGAACCAAATTTAACAGAGAGTTGACTAATATCATCTTTTGTAAATTTAAGATCATTCGTATGTTTTTTCAAAATAGTATTTAAGTCTTTTTGATCAGAGGCTCTTGTTCCTGCTCCTGCTGTAGCAAATGTAAATCCTCGAAAAAATGAATCAATATCTTTTTGGTCAATTTCAGGAAGAATTCTAACTGGTATAGGTTCAAAACTTAAATCTATTTTTGGTTGACTGTGACCTGGCACATCACGACCACGATCCGGACGTGGTGGCTGAGGAATTATTTCCTCAATTTCTAGGTCAGGTTTTGTAACTTTAGCTAAAGTTGGAAGATTTTCTTTTGTTACAGTAGCTGATAATGGAGAAGGATTAGGCGATGTACTAACCTTGGGAGAATCATCAAACACAGGAACTAAACGATATTTCTTACCCAGTCTTCCCACACCACTTTCTCTAGTTCCTAATGAACCTGTGCTCCTAAATGATTCTATATCCACTTTAGCTGGATCTACACTACGACCCTGTCTAACTTGAGGGCCCAACTCATTAATTAGTCTATCTTTCCTAGCAACTATCTCCTTTAACTTAATTAAATCCGCACTCGTAAAGGGTAACTTATTAGTATCTCTATTAAGTGTTAATTCAATAACACCATCGGTAATAACAGAACTAATTCCAATTTTATCTAAACTGTCTAAAAGTTGATTCAAACCCGCATTTATTTCACCTGTAGCCTCATTTTTTTCAGCTTTAATAGGAAATGTTACAAGCTCTCCTAATTGATCTACAACTTGATCTGGAGGAGCAAATTGCAGACGATCACTCAAAGTTTTCCCATAATACCCATTCCCGTTAACCTTATTATTCTGTTGAAGATAACTCTCTATACCCGATTGAAGTTTTTCTTGCCGACCATATTCAATAGAAGTACTACCACCAGTTTCATTTGATTCCATACCTGAATTCTCAGCAAAAACATCTATTATGCTACGTCTTACTTCAGCTGCCTTATAGTCTGCTTCTCGACTACCAATTGGAAGATCCCCTACGCCTGTAATCTCTTCAGAAACTAATTTAAACCGTTGAAACGAATCTGTACCAGGCTCACCGTATGTGTAAAAAATATCTTTATCATTTCTTGAGCCATCAATTTCATGAGCTTGACCAACACTACTCGGCGAAACTGGCCTTTCTAGTGTATACGTAACTCCATTAATTTCTATATTAGGTTTAATACCTGACTGAATATCATCTTTAACTTCAACGCCATTAGGATCCCACCACGTACTAATCCCCGTATCTGATACCCAATAATTACGTTCATTCTTTGCATCATATCCTTGAGTCCACTTAATATCATCTGATTTTGATTCAAAAAATTCATCACCATTTGAAACACGGTCACTTCCTGAAACAGTATTTCCAGAAGAACTACTAAGAGATCTGCTATGGCTTAAACGGTCTGAACCCAATGAAAAACTACTCATACCCACCCCACTAATTAATTATATCTATTTAAAACATACCCAAAATAGCGAAAAGTTAAACATTAAAAAAATAAACTAAGAA
>QFBS01000027.1 GCA_003265895.1 Candidatus Marinamargulisbacteria bacterium SCGC AG-410-N11
AGAACTAAGAATTATTTTTAAAATATTTAAAGAAGCTTACGAAAACAACCTACATGAATCGTTATCAGCCGTTAGTCAATCATTTCAAGATTATCTTGAGCTAGCAAAAAAAGCCAAAACATTTATAGTAAAGGTAACAGGAACAATTACCTTGGAGCCTACTTTTAAAGGTGTAAAAGGGTTTGTCGATATAAAGTTAGACAATAAACAGTATCGAGTTTTTATTTTACCCAAATATTTAAACGAAATATTGCATCACCAAGGACTATCATTGACCGATATAAAGTTAAATCCTAAAAGTCTAAATAATAAAAAGGTAACGGCTTATATCGTTCCACCTCAACCCACACAAATTAGTGGATATACTAAATCACCTAATTTATTAGGTAAAAACGTTAAACTAGTCATCGAAAAAGTAAAAGAAAAAACAAATAGTATTAACTAATCATTATGTTGACTACGCTAACAAATTAATCGTTAAGATCGTTCAAATAAAAATTTTAAAACAGGGTGTTTAACAGATATCGGTACAAATCGTTGTAGATTGTAGTTGCCACTACCTAAAAAAAATAGTGTGCCATATCCACATAAAAACATAAATGACAGTTCTTTTCTAGTAAAGGGGTCATCGCAGTGGATAATAAAAAATGCAATACCCATTGTAATGATAAGTGGGATCAGTGCTAAACGCGTAAATAGCCCCAAGCTAACCAGAACAGCACAAACACATTCAGCAAAAATAACTAAACTTAAACTAAGCGGAGAACCAATACCTAATGGATCAGGAAACTTTACAGATGATTGTGCATAGTTTAGATATTTGGGGTAGCCATGAGCAAAAATCATTGTTAATCCTAAGTAAAGACGCGATAGTAAACATCCGAAATCTAACATAAAAACCATCCTTTTAATATTTAGTGATTAATATTAATGTTAACATATCAATTAAGATTATCGTAAAAAATACCCAAACATATTTCGGGTCCTAAAAATCGATGTTTTTCAAAGTATTAATCAAACTCAACTTTGCCAGGAAAATAGTAATAGGCTGGAAATTCTCCATGCATTGGGATCGGTTTAATATCTGGGCCCCGGTATAATCGTCTTAGCCTTTGTTTGATAAGTCTACTATAGGGTTAAGTAGTGCTGGAAAACAAACCGGATTCGTAGAAGGCGTGCCAAAATTATCATTAATTAGTTCTTGGAATGATCAACAGAAAGTGTCATTCGGATGAGTTTTTGTTGCAAACTATTAAATCACAAAGACTTTAATGAGTTCTATATATTATGATATTGGACTAACAAGTATTGTTAAGTATGAAGACGTGACTAATACTCTTTTATCAACTGCACTAGTCTGGTCATTTTAATTAAAAGCAACCTAAATATAAAAAAGTTAAGTTAATATAGTCTGAAAAAATAAAGTATTTCAATCAAAATAGCCGATATTTTATATTTAAACTATAATATCATTTATAATGACTCAAGAGATTCAACAAAAAAAAACATTTAAGCAAGCCAAAATTATCATTAATCCAAATTCTGGGCAATCAAAGGGTAAGTTTCGTTGGCTTGAGCGATTATTAGGAATAAAAGGAAATCAAAGTCATCAACAATCAAAAGAAGAAATAGCGTCTTATATTACCTCATTTTTAACTCGTCATCAGATTTATTCAAAATCTTTTTTTACCACTCATCCAGGTCATGCCACTGAATTAGCCAAAAATGCTCAAAACGAAGGATATGATTTAGTCATTGCTGTTGGGGGAGATGGTACCATTAATGAAGTAACAAATGGCCTTGTCCATTCGACCATCACATTAGGGATCATTCCCTTGGGTACAGCAAACGTAATGAGTATAGAGCTGAATATACCAACCGATTTAGAATTAGCCTGTCAGAAAATTATAAATGGGTACCGATCAACAATAGACTTAGCTAAAATTAATCATCGGTATTTTTGTTGTATGGCAGGAATTGGATTTGATGCTAATGTTATTAAAAAAGCAGATACTTCTCTTAAAAAAAAGTTAGGACCATTAAGTTATGTTTTAGTTGCAATGCGAGAACTGTGTACCTATAAATTTCAAAAGATTTATTTAACGCTTGATAATAAAGTCGACATAGACGGCTATTTTGCGATTATTAGTAATATTAAGTTTTATGGTGGAAACTTTATAGTTTTCCCAAATGCAAACCCTGACGATGGCATATTGGATATTTGTGTGTTTAAACAAAAAAAAATACTAAGGTATGTTTATCATTTAATAACAAAGTCATTACCAAAAAATAAATATATAGAGTATTATCAAGCTAAAAAGATAAAAGTAAAGCAACAGGGGAACCATGACATTCACGTCGATGCCGAATATATCGGTAAAGGAGCGGTCAATATTAACATAATGCCAAACGCTATTTGGGTTATAAGATAAGTTTATAAATAACCATGTCTAAAACAAAGGTTATGCTATAATATTGGGCAATGACATTGTCCTGGTTTAGTATACCATTAGATCGATTAAAAAAAATAATTTGGATATCAGTTCCCATTATCGGAGGGATGTTATCACAAAATATTTTAGGGTTAATCGATACATTTATGGTTGGTTATATTGGAGATTATGCGTTAGCAGCCGTAGGGGTCGGGAGCGTTTTATATTTTTTTTCAACATCATTTATCACTGGTATTGTGGAGTCTATTCAAGTATATGTCGCTCGCTTTTTTGGAGAAAATAACCGATTGCAATGCTTAAACCCCTTAATATTAGGGGTAGGTATGAATTTAATAATAGCAACAACATGCACTGTAATGTTGTGGTTGCTATGCCCGTTAATATTTAAATTAGTTAATCCAGATCCTATCATTAACCAATTAGGGGTCCACTATTTTCGCTGTCTTATTTTATCGTTACCATTGTTTTCATTTAATTTATCCATAAGAAGTTACTGGAACGGAGTAAACAAGCCAGGTCGGTATTTAATGATATTAATACCAACACACTTATGTAATATATTTTTTAATTGGGTATTTATTTTTGGTCATTTAGGTAGTCCAGAATTAGGTGTTACAGGGGCTGGGCTTGCCACATCTTTAGCCATGTTGTTAGGTAGTTGTATTTATTTAGTAAGTTGTTATGTTTGGATCCCAGATTTTGTTCAAATAAAAAAATATCTAAACCTTAGCTTAGTACCAGATATGGTGAAATTAGCAATTCCATCATCTGTTCGACAGTTCTTTTTTTGTATAGGGGTATTAATTTTGTATTGGATTATTGGATTTTTAGGAGCTCAGAGTGTCGCGATTGCAAATGTATTAATTAATATCGCATTAATTGTTATATTACCAGGCGTTGGATTTGGTTTGACGTCGATGTCATTAGTAAGCCAGGCATTAGGCCGCAAAGATAAGGACGATGCCAATCAATGGGGTTGGGATGTCGTAAAGGTAGCATCATTTGTAACCTTAGTAATAGGCGGTATCTCCTTTTTCTTACCAGAGGTTATTTTAGGTGTGTTTATCCAAAATCCTGAAACCTTAAAAATGGCAATAGCCCCATTTCGATTAGATTGCTTAACAATTTGGATCGAAGTAATAGGTCTTGTGCTGCTTAGTTCTTTAGTTGGTATTGGTCGATCGGCTAGTGTTTTAAGGGTAACATTAGCGTGTCAGTATCTTCTTTTTGTACCATTGGGATATTATTTAGGAGCTATTTTAAAAAAGGATTTAGTTTGGATATTTGGAGCTTGGACGCTTTATCAATCGGCTGTGACATTATCGTTTTTAATAATGTGGTTTCGGGCTAAATACAAATCTTAATATTAGTAATAAATCATCGATGATTAAACAACCCAAACATAGGGTATAATTGACTGTATGGTAACAATTGATTTATTAAAAAATAATTTGAGAGTACCAGTTATTGGTGCTCCAATGTTTATAATATCAACCCCTGAGTTAGTTATTGCTCAATGTTTGTCTGGTGTAGTGGGTTGTTTTCCGTCATTAAATGCACGACCACAGTCACAACTACAAGACTGGATCCAACAAATTAAGCGTGCTTTAGCACAAGCAAAGCAAGAAAACCCAAGCCGTAAGATAGCACCTTTTGGGGTAAATTTAGTCGCTATGACATCTAATAAGCGGCTACAGCAAGATCTAGCCGTATGCATCAAAGAACAAGTGCCAATTATTATAACTAGTATGCAGCCCCCTAAGGAAGTTGCACACGCCGTGCATCAATATGGCGGGTTACATTTTCATGACGTGATATCGATACGACATGCAGAAAAAGCAATTGAAGCAGGAGTAGATGGCCTTGTATTGGTATGTGCCGGAGCAGGAGGACATGGCGGTACATTACACCCTTTTCCATTTGTAAAAGAAGTGCGAAAGCGGTTTGATGGATTGATAATGTTAGCTGGATGTATTAGCAGTGGAAAAGAAATTAAAGCAGCTAAAATGATTGGCGCGGATTTGTGTTATATCGGAAGTAGCTTTATTGCAACGTCAGAAGCTAACGCTTCAGCGCAGTATAAGAAGATGGTTGTTGATTCAACATGTTCGGATATTGTATATACCCCTTATTTTTCTGGTGTTAATGCTAACTTTTTAATTAAAAGTATCGAAAATGCCGGTTATCGTAAAGAGTCATTATCACCACCTCGTATAACCAAACCTAATAAGTTGGTGTTATGGTTTAAACATATGCTAATGAACAATAAAAAAAGTTGGAAAGATATTTGGAGCGCCGGTCAAGGTGTTACAGGTATAGATAAAATTCAAAGTGTTGAGTCGTTTATTAGTCAGCTAGAAAATGAATTTCAGAATGGTTAATAAGTTAGCCGTCTATGGTCTAATTATCGGATGTTTCTATTTAAATAGTTTGCTTTTAGCGCATTCCGAACCAAGAGTTGATCTAGTTAAAGAATTAAAAATTAATCGAGAGCAGTTAATAATCTTACAAGAATTAAAACAGTTAGAAGTAAGTCGAAACCTTAAAGTAGATGATGAATTACATCAGTTACTAGGACGTATTCATTCACTTGTTTTAAGCACAAAAAATGTCAATCAAAATAAAGATGAAATAAAAAAAATTAAACAAGATTTTTTTAAAGTCGAGTCTAAAAAGCTAGATCATAAAATAGAGTATTTAGAATCCTTATCCGAACAGTTTAGTTCAGATCAAAAAGCTAAGTTAGAAAACTACATTAAGCAAGGTTTGACGCTTTAATTGTTAAGGTAGATTGGTTTATGTCTATTAAATAACCTAATTGAGTTAAATACTGAGAGAGATGTTGTTTACTGTAAGTAAGCATATCCTCGTCATAAGCAGGTAACCTTAATGTTAGCGGAAAGTTGTAAGAAGACTGTGCAAGTTGAGAACAGAAAAATAAGCTTTCCCCTAATGAACAGTCTTGTAAATCAATATGTTGATCAACTAGATGAGGGTGATTAAGTACAAAAGGTCTTAATTGGTCATGAGACGAATTATTTAGAGATCCAACCAATAAAATAGAGCTTTTAATTGATGGCCCGATAGGTACTGATAGACGCGTTAGTTCTTGTTGAAAAAAAATAGCTTGATTTAGTCGGAAAGAGGGATTTTTATGATTAGAAATAGTTTGGAAAATCTGATGGACTCGTTGTGGAGAAATAGAGCAATGATGTTTTTTTATATAAGATAGAGCTTGATAGGAAGCGTCAATATTTTGATGGATAGCTTTTATAGGAACTGGTTGACTTACGGATATTGCTAATATTGTCGACGATGGTTGAGAGCTAGGTTTTGTTAATATATGAGTTGATAGTCCAGGTGCCGGGCTAGCTGCTCTTTGTTTAAACTTATTATTAGAATGTGATGGAGTACTAATTAATAAATCGTTAAAATAAGTCGAATTAGGAAAATCAAGGCGTTTAATAAAAGTGCTTAAATCAGAGTGGTTTTGGTAGTGTGTTTTACTAAACATTAATTTAATTAATTTATGAGAAGGTTCAAGCTTGTTTTTATGCATTAAACGCAAGGTGTCTTTTAAATGTGGCAAACGGTTAAATTTAGTAACAATGGTATTGAAAATATTAAGATTTGTTAACGCATTTTTTTGTAAAAGTAGTTCAACAAGCTTATGTGTATCTTCAATTTGAAAACATATTTTTTGAATAATCTTATGAACAAGAGTAAGGGGCATTGGTAGGTTTTTTTGTTTGAAAATAGTTAAAAATGTTTCAAAATTTATCGTGTGATTAGATTTAAAAATCATCGTTATCAAGAGCTTAGATTGAATATGAGACGGTTGAGTAGTATCAAAATTTCTAAGTTTGTCCAAAAAGGATTCGCTGGATAAATAGTTACGGTTTTGAGGTGACGATGATGTTTGTGATGTTTTATTGTGTTTGATAGTATCAATAGCATCCGAAAGAGTATGACAAGTGTTAATTTTGTCTAAATAGTTTTTAACATAAGGATATCTCGAATTATCTATGATGTCATGAAAAAAGTCATCTACTTGTCGAATATTATCAAACTGTTCTAACAGACAACAAAATAAAGCTGGTGTGAGTTTGAAGTCCTTAGACTTTTTTGACTGGTGATCTAAAATAGATTGCATGTCTTTAAGAATAAAGCGAAGATCAGAGTTAGAAAAAGTAAAAGATTTTAAAACTTTTTCATAAAAAAAAGTGGAAGCGAAAATATCTTCTTTAAACATAGTGTCTAAAAGGTCTAACACTTGAGATTTTGAGCAATATTTGATTAAAGACGAATAAGAATATAAGTTGGGGGAGCAGTTATTACGTTTCATAAATTGGATTATCGCATTAGCAGAATCATAGTTATCACTATGATTACTAATAAGCATTGTGCATATTTTGTCATTAACAGGTAGATTAAGGTTGTCGCGAAGATGTTTCAAAAATTCGATATTTGAATAGATAAGAGATGGGTTGTCTTTAATGAAACGAGAAATAGCGTTGTTTAAAGAATGATTTGATATCTTACTCTTATAAAGAGATTCAGTTTTTTTAAAAATACACTTAGTACGTTTCGTAGGCCTTGTATTTGATAGTGTATCATTAGACCTGCGTCGTTTATTACCGGTGTTCTTAAGGTTTAGACTCGCGTTGTAGCTACGTTTTGCTTGAGCGGGTTTAATAGCTCGGCCACTTGGTCTGTTGGGAATAGAATGTCTAGATAGTCGAGGTCTAAATGGTTTAGAAGCGAATGAGGCGTTCATGTTTTTTCCTTAATTAATTAAATATAAATAGAAATATATTAAAAAAATAAAAATAGTTCAATAGTTAATCATAAAGGGGATTATTAAGTGAAAAAATAGTTATAAAAAAAGTCGCATTTTTGATGTATTAAGATACTCTCCAAATATAAAATGTTTAGTTATCTTTGGTTAGGGTATTAATCAAATTAACATAAAATATTAATTTAAGGAGAATAAATGGTAAGAAAAAAAATGTCGTCAATTAAATCTAAAGAAAAAGTAGAACATTTTGTTAAGGGTTCTAGCATAGAAAGTATCAATATCGATAATGGATCAATAGATCTTAGTATTGGTGATCAAAATAAAGACAAACTTAGGCTATTTATAGCCGTTAAAAAGTTATCGGTTGATTTAAGTCAAATATCAGTAACCAAAAATACAAGAAAAAAAGACTATAAAGAGGCGATAGCAAACGCATTGAAAAATTATGATTTATTGACCAAAAAAAATGAAAAAGCAATAAAATTTGAATTGAATTCAAATATTAAATTTAAAGGGACCCAAGAATCTGAGTCAGTTTATATTGGACGGTTTACATTTCCCGATAAAACCTTATTTTACGGATTGTTTAAAAAGAGAGGTTCCTTTCCTTTTGAAGGTGTTTTAGTGGATTCTAGTCATTATCGAATTGGTCGGTTTGAATGGGACGAGAAATTTGAACCAGATACTATAAACCTAAATAGTTGGCAGGGGTTAGAATTTTTTACAAACTAATTTAATCTATATTAAATAAGTTTTATTTAAATATGACTCATAGTGGAGCGCTATTAATAAAAAATTAATGTAATCTTAACATTAATTAGATAATATTAATGTGTAAAATTAAAAGAAAATTTAAACATACAATAAGCGTTTCAACTAAAATAAGTAAATGATGGTTCAATTATATAAAATAATTAGTAATAACAACCGAGGCCGTAAAAGAAAATTTGACGAAATAAGTGTCAAAAGTTTATTTAGTGAAAATTTAGCTAAGAATTTTATTGATTGTGAAGTTTTTTTGAAAACATCTAAAATAAAAATATTATTACCAATTCTCAAAAATGTTAAAACTAATCAACAGTCGAAAACGATTAGTCATTTAATAACGGTATTATACAATAAGTACTATTCGGATTGGCTCGATTTACTAAAGAGAGAGTATAGTGCAAAGGATGTTATTTTTTATGAAGCAGAAACTAACAAGAAATTACAAGCTATAAAAAAACATGCCTATGATAAACTTGCATGTATATTTGCCTCTGAAACGGGAAATATTCATTATACTAAAGACTTTTTATTTGATTTTTCTTGCTTAGTAGCGAGTTTGTTTATTCATGACGATGAACGTGATAATAAGCAGACGATGATAAGTAAAAGTGTAGAGAGTGTCCAAATATTAAATCGCTGGTTGCTTTCCATTATAAATCACAATAAAGACGAAAAAAATATTTTGAGTGCAATTTATAAATCATTTCCCGAAGACTTAAAAGAATTGCCAATTCCGGAGCAGTTTTCGTTATTATTCGGAGCAGCTCTCTTGTGGAGAGGTCTAAAAAATATGTCAGATAAAAGCGATTTTTTATTCTTTTTTGAACAGTCTTTAAAGGCCACAGTACTAGAAACTAAGCAGTCTAAAATCATCGATAAGAATTTTAAATCGTTTAGTAATGGTAAGATGAAAAATGAACTTATGACATCTGATGAACTATATTTTAAGTTATTTAGAGAGGAGACGTCTTTTGTTAAGCCTTGCATCTCTATGTTGTTATATGGTTGCCTGGAAAATAAAGACAAAATAACATTAAAGAATTTAATTATTGGAGACAAAAAACAAAATGGCGCTATTATGGTGAGCTTAGCCAACCAAATGATCTGCTATGCTAATTCATTTGGCGGGATTAAAAAAGACTTAGAAACTCAATGGGACTTTAATAACCAAATTTTAAGAACGTACTATCAAACATTTTCATCAGATTATCTAAATAAAAGTAATTCTTTTATATTAAAAGGCGTTCCTTTATGGATGGACCAAATCGATGATCGTCATTTGAATAAATGTTTAGAGTGGGAGTCCCTTAAATTTAGAAAATTAATGTATAATTTTGAAATTATAAAAAATTCAAATGATATATTAAAAAAAATATCGGTAAATATGATCAGTGCAACATTAGAGTATACGTTTAAACATAATGATCGATATAATAAAACATCGAGTAAATCAGTGAAAAGGCCAAGAGCCGCGACATTATAATAGGAGATTAAAACTATTGCTTAAAACAAGTATCAGTATTAAAATGACTAATAATCTGTTATGTTTAATACAAACTTAAATGCAAGAAATATAACAAATAAATTTACACTGTTAATTTCAGTGTTATGTATATTTTATGCCGTTTTGTTTCATGTCCAAAATTTGTTTGAATTTAGAAATGCGTCACTATTATTAGTTGTTGTATTTTGTTTTGCATTACTATTAAATTATATTAAATTTTCATTACTATCCAATTTAGTTATTTTAAATTCTGTCTATTTATTTATTATCTATTTAAGTTATTTTACTGGGTCTGGTGCTTATTTTCAGTTAGGTATTATTTCAATGGCAACTTTTTCTTTTATTGTTTTTGAAATGAGAAAAGGTTGGTTAATGGCGTTAAACTGTCTAATTGCCTGTGCTTTATTTATTTCAATTGAGTTTTTACCTTTATTTCAAGTTAAACGGCTATTGATTTCAGATGAGTATCTATTATGGATCAAGGTATCCATGATAATTGGCGTATTTTTAAGTTTGTTAGCTGCTATATATAGTTTTTATACATTACATACAGATCAGAACCAAAAACTGACGCAATCGTTAAGAGAAAAAGATATTCTCTTAAAAGAGATTCATCATCGAGTTAAAAATAATCTACATTTAGTTATTAGTTTGTTTGATTTTCAAGAAGATTTAAATACGGATAGCTATTCAGAAATGAAAGACAGGATCAAGTCGATAGCTTTAATTCATCAAAATTTATATGAATCTAATAATTTATCTTCTATAAATATGAATGCCTATATTCATCGACTAATCAAAACTATTTTTGATTCCTTTGGATCTCAGTCAACATTAGTTAAAAAAGAGATTCATGATTCAACTGTTGATTTAAGCATTGATACAGCATTAACTTGTGGCTTAATTATTAACGAAATGATATCTAATTCGTTAAAATATGCGTTTCCGTCAATGTTAGATCGTACGCCTGAAATTTATGTTAGCTTACAAAAACGATCAGATAATAAAAAAGAGCTAATTGTTTCAGATAATGGGGTAGGGTGTCCCTTTTCACTGGATGACTATGATGGATCAACGCTAGGTGTTCAGTTAATTAAAGACTTAACATTAAAGTTAGATGGCGAGATTAAGATTTCTCAAGAAAAAGGCCTTAAATATCATATAACATTTGAATCAGATTAAAATTATTACCTTGGATCTTAACGATATCTTAATAAAGTGTAAATATTAATCAAATAATTGTTTGTTATTATATCTTAATACTTTCTTAACGTTTCAATGTAAAAATCTTAATTTTGAGAGCAGTCTAGTAAGATGTTAAAAATTATATCCAATTTTGTACAAACCAATAATACATTTATATCAGTTGCTGATATAGAAATCGATGAGATGTGTTTAGCTAGTCCGATGGAGTTAGATGGGTATGTTGCGACTATTAATCATGAATCAATGATAAATATTTCGAATTTGCTGAAAGATGATAATAGTTCAAGAGTTACTAGTGATACACAAACATACATAAATCGGAATAAAATGTACAACTATATTTCGAGGCAAGTTACGGAAAATTTTCAAAAGTATCAAACTATGTTTATAAAACGAATTAATAATGTTAAAAATGATAGTCATTTGGAGCAATATAAAAAGCTGTTAAGACTCCAAAGTCAATGTGGGGTATCAAGTCGAATTGAAAAATTAAGAAAAGATAATTATGAACTATTAGCTATGTTGTTTGCTTCGGAAGATGGTTTGACACATATTAAAAATAAAAACGATAACGTTTTTTCTGAAAAATTTTTAATGGGGTTTACATATTTTAACATTTCTTTATTTATCATGGATGATTTTAGAGACAATATAAAGTCAACAATAAGCAAATCTCCAGACCTTGTTAAAGAGTTTAATGAATTATATTTACAAATTATGAGAAGAGATATCCTGAACGAGTGTAAATCCGATATCTTTGATCAGTTGTACAAACATGTGGATGGCTTAATGGGCGACAGCGTAACTCAAATTGAAAAAATGTTTATAGCCCTAGGCTTTAAGATGTTTTCATTGAGTAAAGTTTATTTAAGAGAAGAATTTAATAAGTTACTTTTTGTAATAAATATGGAATCGTTTTTAAGTGCAAATGTAAAGGAAGTTGAGAAAAAAATTCTCGAAAAACAAAATAGGGAAATTAAAACACAGCTAACCAAGAAACTAAAAGAGGAATCAGATGAAACAAAACAGTGTAAAATTATAGAGGATTTATGGAATATTAGTAAGCATAGTGACGTATTTACTAACGTGGAATCTTTTCTTGTAGGTTTAAGAGAGGATTCAACCTGTTTAAAGCCTGTAGCTATATTACTACTTAGTGCCATAGGGTTATTAGATATTAAAAATAAACAGTTTCAAAACTGGATAGAATTAATAATCAAAGAAGCATCCTATTTAGTAGCTATGGCTAATGACTTAGGAATTTATAAAGATCTTCAAGAAGGAGATATTAAAAATACCATTTTAATTGAAGCTAGAAAGCGATCCCAAACAAAAAGCCCATCAAAACAAGATATTTATGATAGTGCAAAGAACGTATTGGGTAATAATTATCAAGAACATCTTACAAAGCTCAAGCTTTTATTAAATATAGATAAATGTGAAGATAAAAGTTATCAATCCATAACCGATGTTTTTGATGCTTTAAATATAGTGATGTTTGTGGGCGACCAAGAGGATCAGCTTTTAAATTGGTTTAATAGTAATATTAAGCTAGTCTTAAATAAATCAGAATGTGATGTTAAGACGTTGATGAGGCAACATAAAAAGTCTGTAGAGGCAATAGTTAATAATTTAATCAGAGCAACCTTTATCTACACTCAAACAAATGAAACAACAAGATATGGAAATCATATTCGTAGAAGGCGATCTTTTTCATCTGAGCCAACTAGTCCACTAAGTCCATCAGGCGGTATTTAACGTTGAATACAAGATATAAAAAAATAGCACTAACTATTAATACGGGTAACTACTTTACGTTTTGTAAGGAAACGTATCGATTTAAAGCGCATGTAAACTTACCGTGTAAAGGAATAATGGATATATTAAATAATGAAAAGCTAAGTTTATCCGATAAAAATGAACAACAAATTGTAATCAATAAAAAATATAATAATATAAGAACTAAAGTAAATAAGGTTATTAACACATTTTCAGAAATATATCTAAAGAATATAAGTCAAAATCAAATCGAAATTATAAATCGAATGAAGGATTTGAAAAGCATATGGGACCAGAATAATTACACGTTTTTGGCTAATTTATTTGCATCAGAAGATGGGTTAGATAAATATGAAGAAGATTTTTTAATAGGATTTTCATTTTTTAATGTTTTATTATTTGTGTTGGATGACGAAAGAGATAATATTAAAACTAAAATTAGTAAAGACCTTCAGCAAGTACACGCACTAAATGATATTTTAACAAGTTGTTTTATGAATGAGACATTGATAGACGTAGATTCAGAAGATGAAGATCAACAAATTTGGAACGAAATAAACTCAATAACGAAAGGTTTTATAGATCAATTTGATAAATTAGAAAGAATTCCAATCATCATGAGCTTAATGATGGTGAGATACAGTAAAAAAAAGTTAGTTGGAATATATACTAAAGAAACCTTCAAAGAAGATCTTGATAATTTTTTCAAAGCCAATATTAAAGAGACTAAAAGTAATATTGGCCTAGATGAACGATTACCTAAAATAAATCAACACCGACAAGAACAGGCACTAATGGATCAAATAGAAAGATTTTGTAACGCAGATATACCCTTTGTTGAAGAAATACGTAAGATTAAGCAAACCAGAAAAGAAGAACATGTAAACTTTTTAAGTCAATTATCTGATATTTATTTAGATTCTGCAGAATCTTTTTTGAAAAATTTGAGAGGAGATTCTTCTGCTGTAAAGCCTGTTTGTTGGTTATTAATGTATGGTCAAAAAATAAGTGAACAGTTTATGGAGCAATTTAAACCAATAATCGACTTTGGAATGCAAGAATGTTCATATCTAGTTTCGATAGTAAATGATTTAGCGCTAAATAAAGATTATGCAGACAATGATATGAAAAATACACTAATCATTACAATTCAAAAAAATTATAGACGATTTATAAACAAAGATTTAAATAAGAGTTATTATGAAATGGCATATAAACATGTTTTTGAAACTATTTATCCACTTCATTTAACAAAGTTGAGTATCGTGGCTAATTTGGCAGAAATTCAATTTGATTTTGATAAATGGAACCTTTTTAACAAAAAGTTTATGTTGGAAATATTTAAACTTCCTTATGTTAAACCAGAAGTCTTATTAAAAATAAAAGAGCAGCTAATGAAAAATCAAGATTTAAAATCTATTTTATTGTCTATCAGTTATCATTATCCAGTGTTATTAGAGTGTGGCCAAACTGTTGAACAAATACCTGAAGAATTACTAGCTTTATTAAACAATAAGTTGCAAAGTTATGTTAAAAGTAAGGATGAGCAGACATACGGTGTTCTTTTAAACGACTTTCTTAATAATGAGTCAAACATAATATCTAAATATAAAGAAGTGGTCGAAATTAATGATGAAGTTTCGATTAAACAAGCACTATCAAAAATAATAATTTCTTACATAGAAAATGAATTTAATAAATTAGCAGCAATAACCTTAGGAATGTTAAGTGAAGTGTTTAAGGACGATTCATATGTTAAGGTTATAAACTCAATAATTAATTTAAAGAGTAATCAAATGGAGTTAACATTTAAATTATTTAATATAGTTGATACTTACAGTAAAATAGAAAATAAAGATAACTATAAACCTGAACTTGAAAAAATGAAAGCAATTTGGAATAACTTAATAAAAAGTACAGTCATTTATACCTTAGAAAATTCAGAGTCAACTCGATATGAACTGCTTCGCTATGAATTAGACGAAGATGGAAAAATAAACCATAGTCCTAATAATATATACAGGCGAAAACAAGCTGATAGTAGAGGGTATCGAGCCATTGATTTTGGGAGCCGCGGTAATCGGTCAACGCCATTGCGTGCTAAACCTGAACCGAAATCAAATATGACGATGCTTGAATTATAAGTTATGCTTCAAATTAAACATCAAGTTAAAATAGAAAAAATAATAAATCGAATTAACATTATGTTAATAGGTATTTGTTTGGTATTTTGCATTATTTTTTACTTTTTAGATCTAAATTTATTAAGAAACACAATGATAGTCTTATTTAGTTTATTTTCACTGTCGTTATTCTGTTCATCTAGAGTTAATATTTTGATTTCAAAAGTGATTACCCTGTACTCTGTATACGGTGGCGTAATTATATTATCCTACTTAACGGGAACAGGAGCTGGTTATAACTTAGCTTTAATTGCGCTGACACCATTTTGTATTTTAATTTTAAACTGCAAAACAATAAAAGGCTTAATCTTAAATAACTTAATCCCATTTCTTTTATTTATTTGGTTAGAATACTCAGCATTATTTCAGCAGTCTCGAATTGCTATTTCTACCGACCAAATTGAAGTAATAAAAATATGGGTAATTATCGGTGTTTTTATTTGTGTGTTTTGTGTTATTTATGCGTATTATTATGTTAATAATGAGTTTAACCAAATTATGAGTAAGTCTTTAATTGAAAAGGAAGTCTTATTAAAAGAGATCCATCACCGTGTAAAAAATAATTTACATTTAGTAATGAATTTATTTGATTATCATGAAGAAATCAAGCAAGATAACCCAAATAACTTTTTCGAGATTCGAGATCGAATTAAGTCGATGTCGCTAATCCATCAAAGTTTATATGAATCAAATAATTTATCTGAAATTCAAATGTCAACATATATAGATCGTTTAGTAGCATCATTATTTGAAATTCAAAATGCAAATGTTAAAAACATACAGTTTACAAATAATAGCAATATTTTTTTGAGTATCGATACATCATTAACATGTGGTTTAATAATAAATGAAGTGGTTACAAACACTTTGAAGTATGCATTTAATAAAGAACCGAAAGGAGATGAACTATTTACACTTGATATAAGTTTGGAAAGATATAAAAAAAATCAGCACAAATTAATAATTAAAGATAACGGCGTAGGTATGTCTATTGATTGGCATAAATATGATGAAAATACATTAGGGTTACAATTAATTAAAGACCTAACGTTAAAGTTAGATGGTGAGTTAAGTGTTAATCAAAAAAAAGGGCTTGCTTATACAATTATATTTAAAGAAAAGTAATTGTATTGGTATTTATGATTAAATAAAGTGAGGTTGAAAGTGTTAAAAAATATTTTAATAGTAGAAGATGAAATCTTAGTAGCCAGAAACATTGAAAGAAAATTAAAAAATACAAGTGTTGATCAAGTAAAAATAGTATTAAAAGGACAAAAAGCCATTGATGAGATTAATTCAAATATGCCCGATTTAGTATTACTTGATATTTCGTTACAAGACGATATTGACGGCTTAGAGGTTGGTCGACAGTTAAGGTTAAAAACTGCAGATGTGCCGATTATTTTTATGAGTGCTCATAATGACTTAAAGACAGTAGAAAGAATTAAAGATTTAGAAAAAGTAGATTTGGTAGTTAAACCATTTAGTTGCCAAGACCTATTTGAAAAAATAGGACTCTTTTATTCTGATTTTAAGATTCTTGAATCAACAAAATCTTTTCAATAAGCGGTTAAAAATAGAGCTGATTTGATATGTTACGAAGACGTTTATTGATATATAAAGTTATTAACTAGGTTACCACTGGCTATTTCAATGGAGTATTGAATATTAGACAATTCTTTTTTTTTAACAAAATCTAAAAACGCTTGTTGAGTAACCGGTTGCCATTGATTAAATGCTTTAGCACTTGGACATAAAAAAAGGTGGTCACAATGACCAATTCTAAGATCTTCATCGTGATGATGAGTAGGGTGGAGCGGGCAACCAATACAATAATGCCGAGACCTATTTTGATAAATAAGATTACGGCAAACGCCATATTGTAAATTTTGTTTCGGAAATCGATCTCTAAATTTAAGGTAGTCTTGCTTTGTTTTTGGTTTAAGTTTGTTAAAGTCTTTTGTGTTAGATTTAATAGCAAGCGAAATAGATTCTTCCGATGTAAAGTCATGACCACAGCAGCCCATACACCCACCATTAAATTGACATAGTTTACTCATTAAAAAAAGTATACGATAAATTGGATAATAATTACATATTATGATTTTCATATAGTTGATGAAAGTCGATTAGAATAAAATATATGTTTAATTTAAGATTGATTTGGGGTATTTCAATATTAGAAATCTAAAATTGAGGAGAGTGTTTATGAAAATTAGTGGTAAAGAACCATTGAGTTACAAAGGGTTGAAAGCTAGAAGTCCTCATAGTAAAAGTCAAGATTTAAGCGTAGACTTAGATCGTTTATCTGTAGAACTAGATAGTTTAAAGCAAACAAGGAATAACGAGAATAAAAGTGTATCTCAATCAAAAGATAATTCCAAAAGCGATGCTACAACTAAAATAGAAGCTGCAATTCAAATTCAAAAACATAGTATAGAAACATTATTATGTGGCTTTAACTCTTCAAATCCGTTTGATCCTTTAGTTATTAGAGATGCTATTTCTACAAATGATACTAAAAAAATTCGAGATGCTCTATCAATCGTAGAAACAAAAAAAAATCCAGCCGTTAAAGATGCTATAGTTCGTTTACTAAGCTTATTAGAGCAAGGCCCTGATTAACCCCTATAACTATCTCAAAGAGATGGCTGTTGTTAAATCGAAACAAGAAACTACTCTTGAATTAATGACTGAACTAAATGGTCAGGAAATAAATGACGACCTTTTAACGCTACTAACTCAATAAAAAATAAAACACAACCTACAGAGGCACCTGATTGTTGAATTAAATCATAAGTAGCTTTCGCTGTACCTCCGGTTGCAATTAAATCATCAATAATAACCGTTTTATTTTGGTCTGAAAGAGAATCTTGATGGATAGATAGAGAGTTGATGCCATACTCTAATGAATAGTCGATATCAAAGGTTTTATGCGGCAGTTTCCCTTTTTTTCTAACCAGAACAAGATTCTTGTTAAGTATATAAGCTAGTGGGGAAGCAAAAATAAAGCCTCTCGATTCAATAGCTACAATCGTATCAAAATCGATGGTAGTTAATTTCTGAGCTAATCCATCGATAACAAATTTAAAAATAGACGTTTGGTTTAATATGGTCGTGATATCTTTAAAGTTGATTCCTGGCTTAGGAAAATTAGGGATATTTCTTAAGTTAGATTTTATTTGAGATAGATTGTCCATAACAATAATTATAGCAAATCATAAATAATTTAAAAG
>QFBS01000028.1 GCA_003265895.1 Candidatus Marinamargulisbacteria bacterium SCGC AG-410-N11
ACAAAAGAGCGAGTATTAGAGATTCACTTGTCTGAGCGAAGCGAGTTGTTAATCTCTAACACGAGCGAAAGCGGAACTCAAACGGTAAGGCTACCGAAGCGATGTTTTCTTTGGTTCGTTTCTTTTGCGTCAAAAGAAATGAACATAAACGTTAATCAAAATACTCAACACCGTTATATGATAAAACCAAAACACGGATATCAATTTCCAGAGATAATCAATCCACAGATAAATCAATCAATCAATCACTGGTTAACGAATGAAACCGTTGTTTCTTATAAACAACAACACGGTCAGTTTTAGAAACCAAAATCCCAGTGCCATTATTAACAAACGAAAATACAGGATTTTTATGATGAAAATCTTGAGAAAAATTAACCTGTTTGGTAGCCGCATCATATCCCACTAAAGTCCCTGTACGATAAGAGCTAGTAACAAACATGTTTTTATCATTAACATTTACAACATGAGTATTTAAACAACTTTCTTGAGTTTGTATCGCTTGAGTAATAGAACCAATTTCCAATAAACGACTATCCATATCAGACTTTTCTAAATACTCATCCGTAAGACAATTTTGATTAAAAAAATATAATTGATTTTTGCACACCGATGAAAATATTACATCTGCATTAGCAGATATCGATGAAAAGCGAGAATTCATCCGAATAGAGCCGATTAAATCTAATGAAAGATTATTATGATTAAATTTAAAATACTTAGAGTCAGTGTCCCTGAAAGCAGAACTAATAAATAAGCACTGGCTGTTATTTGATAAAGGTGATGTGGATGTTGTAAATATAGGTTTTCTTGTCTGAATTGTATGTAATACTTGATTTGTATTTAGATCAAGTAAACCAACCCTATTGTTTCGGTCAGCAACGGTTAAAATCGGTCTTGTTTTACCTTCATTATTCATTAACGCTGAATCTAAAATAAAACTAATATTCCAAGGGATTTCTTGGTGATTAAATTGCTTAAATTCAAGAGCACGAGTCTCGAGATCTAAAACCCCAATATGATTATTTGCAATACTAATTTGAGGACCAGGATTACAAGTAACCAATAAATAGTGTTTACCTTTATTCATAAAGTAATCTGCTTTTTTAGTGCCATCTACATTTCGATTTTCAAATAACAAGGTGCTATTAAGGTCTTGATCTAATTGAAATAACTTTAATGAACTATGTGATGTCATAGATACATAATGATTATTTTCAATAGAAAAGTAATGTAAATGATTAACTTGATTACTATTTTCTAAAATAGATTTAGGGCAATAGCTTAATGTAGTTAAGTGTTTAAGTGATAAGTAGGTTTGTTTAGAACATAACGAAAAATTAAATACGTCTTTTGCGGGTAAAAAGTTACCAATATTAGCATGAGTACTAACTAGTACTTCATCAAATGTTTTATTCTGTAATGACGATTGCAATTTTTGTGAAGATAGTTGAACTGCGTCATTAACAGAAGATGCACGACATCTTTTGGGTTGCCTAGGTGGCGTTATTGATAAACTCGATCGTTTCATAATTGACCCTCCCACTAAATAATTATCGAAATATATTATGATAAGTTGCATACTATTTTGTTTTATTAGTTTCTGGGATCTTTATAAACACTGCTAGAGCAGTAACCATAAAGGCAAATTTCTATCCGTAAACAAAGTCTTAAAAAATTATGAATGGATAAAAAATTTGATAGAGTCGTATTACTAGATAGATCTAATCGAATTTAAAACAGTATAAAAAAAGTCATAAAATATTAACCATCTAATGTTATGAAAACGAAGTCCTAAGCAAATCATAAAGGAAATCGATTTGTGTAGCCTCAGGTTTATATAATTCAAAGCAGCCGTCCATAAATTTTTTGCAATCGTATAGATCGATAAATGTTAGAACATGTGCAAATATTTGATATTGTTCTTGGGTCATCCCTGTCGGTGGCTCCGATTCAAGACTTTCTTCAAAAGGAAAATAAGACGTCCTCATCGACTCAGGGTCTGTTTGTACCATATATAAGGGCGTTTTTAAAATTAAATCTTTAATAGTTGAAAATTCATCCTTAGTACATATTTCAAACGCAAATTGTGCACTATTAGAATTTATTTTAGAGGTTTTTGCCCCAAAAACCTCTGGAACTCCCATTTTTTTATATAGTCCTTCATTTTGTAATGCTGTTTCTTGACTTAAAGTAAAGTTATGATTGCTCGCTCTAAGATTAATTAAGATATCAATCGTTCCATCAATATTAGTTCGTAACGACCAATTAGCATCACTATGCGTATCCTTAAAACAACGGTTTAAAACTTGATCAAGCTTTTCAATATTATTACGAATAGTATCGGCAGATCCTGAAAATGTTAATTTTAATATATCTTTAGAACTATCATTAGAAGACATCGTAACATTAGGTAACTCTTCCACATTTTGATATACTTTCTCAAAAGCTGGTATTAACTTTCTACCTTGTTTTGTATCGCCAGGAAACCAATGGGTATGATACATTGCTTGTGTTGAGGATGCTTGAGTATAAGCGCTTTTTGCAATAATGATATCTTCGTTGATATTAGCCGTATTATTTTGTTTTATCTTAATAAGAGCTCTATATGAATCAAATATATTGCTATCTCTATTAGATGTAGATTCTTTTGTAACTAGCAAATGAGACGCTTCGTGATAAATCGAGTCATTATTAGTAAAAATAAACTCTTTATCATCTAATGTTATCTCTATCTTTAGTTTATTAGTAATATAATTGTATAACAGTCGAGTATTTTCAATAACATCTTTTTCTTCTCCATCATCCATATTATCGATAATGTCAAATAGTTCGGAGTCTCGTGTTTCCATGGCAGTCTTTAATAATATTAATTTTTCGTCAAAAGTTATTCCTTCATTTAATAAGTTATCAGCTAAGGTGTTTTCATTTAATTGCCTTAATGTTTTAGAAAGTTCACTTTCATAACTTAGATACATGATAGTTTGTTCTAAACAGTGTTCGGCCATAGATTTAGCAGCTAAGTTAAACATGGCCGGTTGCATTAACGGCACATCCTTATTTTCACTAATAATTGGAGTACTCTGTGTAGATTGTCTTAAATCTTGATTTGTTTGTTGTATTTGATCCATTGTTGCTTTAATTAATAGCAAATCTTTTAGTTCTTGAGCTATATCAGAAATGGATTTTTCAATTGCCGGAGAATTTGAATTAATCCGAACTGTTATCGATTCTTCAGAGTCCTCAAATCTATCTAATGCTTGTAATTTTGACGCTATTGGTAAATCAGGGTCTATATCTAAAGCTTCTTGATAAGTATTAATGATGTCATACTGATTAGCTTTAAAAGAGTCAGCGCCTATCTTGAATAGATCCCATTTATAAGCAGATGAGTATGCACCCTGTCGCTTTGATACAGTTTGTTCTCCATAATTTAGATTACTATTATAATCTTGAATTTGAGTTCGACTAACCACTCGTTCTGGCGAACCATCAGGGTTAACCTCTAATGCAAAGGAAAGAAAGCCTGGCCCATCATCTGCAAGAGCAAATTCTACCGTTTCAGACGCAATCGCTTGTGTTACATTATCTTTTAACATAGTATTGAGGCTGTTATGATCTTCATAATCATACTGATCGAAAGAGTCTCCTAAATAAGGCGTAATTTTTCTAGATAATTCATGTAAGGACTCTGAAAATTTAGAAAAAGATTGAAGGCATAGATCGGGGTTATCTTTAAGTCTAGTTAGAGCCTGGATCCCTTTTACTAGCTGCATATCAAGTGGTTTATTAGGCCCATGTGTTCTAGGTCTAAAACGTTTTTCAAAGTCAGATTGGTCTTTTATATTGATTTCGAGATCTTGAGGGTCTATTACTACTGAATTGGGAGATACTGATCTTCGTTGTATAGCAAGATCGTTAATTTCATCACTACTAGACGTTTGTTTAAGGCTAGATTTAATATGCTCAATCTTTTTTTTTAGTTTAATAGACTTTTGTCTAGATCTGGAACTTATTGGTTGGTTAGGCGTAACATTCTCTTTATCCGGAATATTCTTCCCGATAGAGTTAACCATACTATTCCTCCCCCCGATTTTTAGATTAGTATATTTTAAAAAAGTTATCTTTTAGTAAAAATATACCCATATTATCGTTTTATTAAACATTAATAAGCACTTATTAACGGGATAAATGAAATAAAGAATTTATATTAAAATTATTTTTTGATATAATAATACGGTTATTTAAATTCGGAGAGATACTCAAGTGGCTCAAGAGGACGGTTTGCTAAACCGTTAGTGTGCGTAAGTGCAGCGAGGGTTCGAATCCCTCTCTCTCCGCCAGACAAACTGAAAATTACTAAGCAATCCCATATTTATTATGATTTTGAATAATAAATTTAATAATCATCTTCCGAGTCAGATAGATCCTGAAAAGATTTCATCCGTTTAACATTTAACTGATACCTTAACTGCCTAATTGGCTGTAATATTAATGGTCCTGTTAATACATCAATAGAGTCTACAAGAAAGGGGATATTTAATAGATTTATATCATTATGGCAAACAGGATTTCTGATTAAGGCTTTCATTTTAGCAAATGGTATATACTTTTGAATTACTGTGTATAATGGTTCAAAAGTTTTATTTCTAATATTAATAATTTCATATAAAGATGTGATTGCTGTTGCCGTTGCTTTAACATCATGTTTGGTTAAATTTTTTTTGTTTCTAAAGGGAGACAAAAATTTTATTATATCTTCTTGTAATGAAAGTAGCTTATTGGAACTTATTTGATGGTTTCTATCAAATTTATTTTGAGAACGTCTTAAACACTTCATGTTTAAAATACTTTTATAGTTTTCTTCTGTTAAAAATGTGTATAGTTGGTCACTTCTAAAGAATTCGCACCACTCGTTTATACTATTGTACATATTTTTATGAACAATTAAATCTCGAATTTGAGAGAGGTACTTTAATTGGTGCTTTTTTATATTCTCAAAATATTGTATAAAATAAAACATCTGAAGAAATGGAGCGTGGATTGTATTTTTCTGAGATAGAGATATTAATAGATCATGACTATTTTCCTGTTGTTCTTTTAGTTCAATTTTTTTGCCATTTGTTTGTTGTAACGCTTTTTTGCATTGGTCTTGTAATAATGCCGTTAGTGACAGTTTAATATTTCTAATCTCTTTAAGATCAGATTGCAATTTATCTAAATCTTTTTGTTTATAATTTAAGGTGATTTCTTGTTTTAGACGTATTATTTCATTATTAATTGATTGTTGTTGATTTATGTTAGCTAGACTAGTTAACATTTCTGATACATCCTTCATCTCTGAACAAGTATCTAAATAAGTTAATTGCGTCATAGCGAAGCATAATAGCTTTTTATAGATATCTTGATAATTTATTGGCAAACTATCTATAAATCGGTCTAGTTTTTGAATGAAAAGTTTCAGATGTACGTTGTTTTTTATCGTCGAAAAAGTCACAAATGTAATCCTGTTAAGTTGATTTTCAGTTTGAATCATGACTAGATGGGCAATGTCGAGTTTTTTGAAGTCTTTAAAATACTCAATCCTTGATTTGGGCGTTTCACGTTGTACCTTTTTTTTAATTGTTTTACGATTTTTAGATCGCTTTGTTTCCATAGATCTAATTTCTAATTGTAATTGATACATTGTGTGGTATCGTCTTAATTTTATGTAAGATATTTTGAGTAAATAACAAATTAAAACGAAAGAAGTCAAATACGCGGCATAAAGTCGTATTAATTTTAAATATATTTCTGTATGAATTTTGTGAAGAGTGATTAATTGTTTAGTAGTTAACTCATTTGCATTTCCCGTATCTAAATCAAATATATACGCAGTACGTAATGATTTTAGCGATTTCTCAACGATAATTTCAGAAAATGATTTATGCCTTTCAAATGTTAAATCATCTTTTTCAAACAAAAATTGATCAAATTCCCAAAAATATATCTCTTCAAAATCTCCAAATGATAATTTTATAAGGTTTCGAAAATCTTGTAAATTTTTGTGTACATCAATTTCTGCTTCATAATAATGATTTTTATTATAGGTTGCTGGAATTTCAAAAAATTTATTTGAAGGATTGTAATTTTGGTGCCAAGACATTGACTGGAATGTAGAGACGGTAAATAACCTTGGGATGCTATTATTGTAGTCTAATTTGATTTTAGCTAATCCATTATGGTTTAGTAATAAAAAGTTTGAAGGAAAGAACTTTCTTGGATAGGTATCAAAATGATAATAACCTAAGTATAAGTCGTATGTATTATTATTATATTTATTTTTTTGAAAAAAAAAGTTCTTTGTCATTTGTCTTGAAAAAGAAGTGTTTAAATTATTCAATAAGTTAAGTCCTGTTGTTAATGTACTTAAATTGAATAAGTATTTAGCCGTCGATAATGCTTCAATCATTTTGATTTGAGTATTAGTTTTTTCAGGATGAAAATTTTTGATTGCATTTAATGCTATTTCAAAAAACAGAAGATCTTTGGTATCAATTTTATGATGAATTACATCGTTGATAAATGGTTCATACAAACTTGCGTTAGCATAGGTTAATAGCTTAGTATCGAGCGATGTTAAATTAACTTTTGAAAAGTTCGTAATCGGAACTGTTCCCTTTAAATTATGTAAGTAATTTAAATAAATATGTTGAAAAGGAGATAAAAGATCAAAATTGAGAGATATATGATCGTCAATTAAGGCTAATTTTTCAATACATCGTATATAATGATACTTTTTTACTACTTTTTTTAAGATATCTAAGAAAAATAGGATGTTTTTAACATTTGTACGTTTACTTTTAGTATTTACATCGTAGCTTCTTATGAGTTGAACTAAAGAATAGATTTGGTTTTTACGAAGGTAGCGCTTTAACTTTTTATGAAGAGATTGTGATTTGATAGGTTTGTATTGGTGACTTGATTTAGGTTTAGAAATATAGGCATTTAGTTTATTATTTAATTTTTCTGAAATATGAGCCCACCTAAAAAGTGTTTGATGAGGTAAATAGTTTGTAAATTGATAGACGCCTAATTTATAGTCTTCAAATATTTTTTTTGTTTTTTTATAGTTGTGAGTTGGTAATAAAAGAACATCTTCTAGCAGATTAATTAGATTACTATAGTTGTTTTCAGATTCCATATTTTTTATTTTTTTATCTAATAGATAATGATTATAATGTGGTAATAATGGTTTGTAATAGTTCATTAATTGCTCGGCGCTTTGATTAAGACCGTCTTTATTTAAATTATGGTATTTTTGAAAAATTCTACTTTGGAAATGATCAATTAATGATGTAGGGATAGTTGTCATATAAGGTGAAACTAACCGATGATCTAAAGGTGATAGTAATTGAAACGCTTCCTGAGTTGTAGCTTCTCTATTTATGTTTATAGAGGTTGGGGGTAACGAAGTATCTAACTGAGTTAATTTCTTTTTTATAATGGTCATTAATTGATATAAATTAGGGGAATGTTTCTTTGATATTTTCTTTTTTACATAAACCTGCGTTATTAATTTGATATCATATTCTTTATTAAAAGAGAGTTCTTTTAAAACACCAGTAAACAAAATAGCAACGGCATTGCTTGCTAACTTTAATTGTTTTTGTTGATGCCAGTTATCGTGAAGGTCTTTAGCAAGCCTTTGAATGATATCCGATAGTTTTTTTGGGATGTGCTGTGTTTTTTGATGCATTACTAAATAGATAAGCTTTAATATAAAGTTATCTTTATTAATATAATCATTATTAATAATATCTTTAGCGTCTTTTTCTAAAATCAACAAATCTAAATTAGATAATGACTTTTTTTCTAATATATAATCGTTAATATTACTCAAAAAAGAGTCAAGTTTATTTGGTGAAAATAGTGAAAATATATATTTAAAACTATACACAGATACGGGTTCTTGAATAGGGTAATCGTCTAACGAGCTTGTTTTCATTATCTTCAATAATGATAAATAGGGGTATCTTTCTTGCGTTAATTCTTTGATGGGTGAATCTACACTTTTTGTTTCTAACCATTTCATTTGAATAGTATTAAAATTTAATTTTTTTTCTAAAAGAGACTCAAAGTAAATAGCTGTTAATATTTCTTGAGATTGATTTGTTAACGGCTCTTTTATAGAGTCTTGATAAAAGTTAATCTGGTTTAAATCTAGATATAAAGGTTCTTGTTTCTGAATAATATCGTTTAAAGGTGGAAATAATAAAGAGTCCTTTTTATTATTAATAAATGTAGACCCCGTTACTTTTTGTAAAAGTAGCGACCCCAAAAATAGTAACCCAATATTTTTATTTAATGGACGATTAGATATTAGATGTTTAGTTAAGCACCCAATTAAAATAGCATAGTTAGGGTCGCATGCTATAAATGAGATTAATAATATACTAGTAATTATCTTTCCGATATTAAAGTTAGCATGTGCTTTATTGTTTACGTGCGATGTTGAAATATATTTTTTAAATAAAAGCATAGTTTGGTGTTATTTTTAAGGAGTTAATCAATAATATAAGAAATTTTATAGTATTTGTAAATAATTAATCATCACCTATTGTCTGCTATTGATTATAGCGCAACAGGTATATAGTTAGCGGCTCCTCATCAAGACGTTCTTTTAATAAAATTTAACTAGTCGGTTAAGAATGGCCTCTTTAACAAGATCAAAATTAATAATAAGACTATCTTTTTCTAATAATTTATCATCTAACGTTGTTATTTTAAATATAGAGAGCTTATTAGACGATTGTTTGTAATAGCACCATAGTTTATATTCGTTATATGTAGCTACTAATATATCACTGTTATAAGGAAAGCTTATGGATGTTATAATTGATAGTTCCTTATCGTTACGTAATAATGATTGGCCATGCATATTCTCTGAAACAATTGCCATATCCATTCCTAAATAATCAAAAATAGTTGGAAATATATCAACATGATTAGAATGTTCAATATCTTTTGATATTCCCGGTAATGTAAAAATTAATGGGACATCGATTACTTCATTATATAAACCGCCAGAGTTTACATGCCCCCAAACATTATATTCCCAGAATGCTTCACCATGGTCTCCAGTTATTACTATAATCACATCTTCTGGACTAATAATCGTATATAATTGCTTTAAAAAAGTATTAATTAAATCATCAATAAATAGAACACTATTTTTATATCTATTAAATACCTCTTGCCTTTTTTTATCTGCATTTAACTGGAGCATATTATAGTGATTAGAAACCACTGGCTTATATCTAGAAAATTCAGGAGGATAAGAATAGTTATGATGTGTTGAATTAAAAAATAAAAATAAAAAAAGAGGTTTATTTAAGGATAAATTTTCTTTAAACGTATTAATACCCCAAGAAGATAAGGCTATATCATTTTCCCAATTTGTTGGTTGGTCATAAATTTCGGTATAGTTATCAAACGCATGATACATGTATTGACTTTCATGGTAATCCTTCATTGGTGCCGCAGAACCTCCTAAAAAGTGATACCGATTTGATTTTAAGATTTGCAATGGTAAAGGAGCTATTTGCCATGGTCGAGTGGATTCAAAATAATGAGAGTCTAAACTATTAAATAATGAAAAGATACCATAAATAGTCATAATTGATCCGGGGTAATGATGTCGAGAATGAATCCCTGATGATTTAGACTGAAACTTAGTTAAATTTGGAGCTGTTATTGAATTAACTATCGATCGACGCAAAGATTCGACTTGAATAACGACAATATGCTTTTTAGTCGTTAAACGCGGGAATTCTTTAATTGACTTGGATTTAATTAAAGATGAGTCTAAAGGGATTTGTGTAAAGGTTAAATTATTACCTAAAATAAGTTTGTAAAAGGGGATGTTATATAATGTTCGATCATTGATAACCATAACTCGACGATGTAAAAATTCGAAACTAAAACCCAAGGTTAAAAATATAACAAA
The DNA here is from genome assembly GCA_003265895.1 of Candidatus Marinamargulisbacteria bacterium SCGC AG-410-N11. Taxonomy (GTDB): domain Bacteria; phylum Margulisbacteria; class Marinamargulisbacteria; family AG-410-N11; genus AG-410-N11. Next base: position 9,989 of record QFBS01000028.1, read on the forward strand.
AATAATTAAATATCGTTGCCAAGATTTGGGTTTAATAATTAAAAAATGGTTTGATAAATAATTAAACATAAATTGCCAAGAATAATATAAGAAAAGTCCTATAGCTAAAAAGAAAAACCCCGTAAATATAATTGAGTTAATGCCAATATCAAAGTCAAATAATGCTGATTTTTGAGTTATTTGAGTTAAGACTAACGGGTTATCTAGGTGAATTTTTAATAAAGAGTATATTAAATAATCAAATATAAGATAGCAGATCTGAATAGTTTCTAAAATAAAACAAATATAAAAATTAACTGAATTAAGTTTAACGTAACCCAAAACAAAAGAGATAAATCGTATAAATCCCCATAATAAAAAAAATAAAGTAAGTCCAAAAATTAAATAAAAGCTTATATTTGTACGATTAATAACATAAATAGTTGGATCTAAATAGCGAGTACCGAAAAAAGACCATAAGATAACTTTGATTAAAAATGTATATTTTAAAAAAAAATTAAGTTTATTTATGTTCATTGGTTACTCCTGAGATTTAATTTTATTTAAAAAAAAAATATAATTCAACTATATATATTTTATTATCTCTAAATTGTGATTAACCTAAAATATAGATTACATATAAATACTACATTATGTTTAATTATTGAGCTTTTTGGGAATAATATAGAGTAATGATATTGATTGGGGGATTAAGGTGTCAGATCATAAAGAAGTTAAATCGATTGATATTCAACAGCAAATTTTTAATGAAATTACTAAAAATAAAGTTAATAAAACAAGTGATAAAAAAGATATAGACTCCAAATCTCAAACCAAATCAACGTCTTTTATCGATATTAAAAATCTTTTTTCTAAAATTAATTCATTATCTAAGACATTTATTTCATTATTTCATAAAGAGCCAAGTGATAAAGCCTATTGTATTGTATCTGGAAAATTAAAGAGTAAAATAAAACAGCTGAATATAAATATAGGTTAGTAGACCGGATTATAAATCTAAGTTAGTAGAGTAATCATAATCAATCACCCTTATCAAGATAATAACAACATTCTGGGATATAGCCCTCTAGAACCTAGATAAGTAGCAAAAAAAAAGGAAGTTTTTTAAAAAATTAAGAAATAGTAAACACCTCGTATGGGTCGAGACTTCATATGAAAAAAATCAAAAATACCTATTAATAACAGACCGTTTAGTTCCATTTGTTTGAAAATTGTGATCAATATAAATATTATGGTGATTATAGTTATGAATTACTTGAATCACTTTTCGATAAAATTCGATTCCAGTAAGTAATGGCTCTCCAGAGTGCCAACAAATAGTAAATTGTTGATCAATTAAACAACTGGAGAACAATTTTGAAAAAATATTATCAATGGTAGCCATTGTAATTCTTTTCTTAGATTTACGTAATGATTTGTCTATATAACAATATGAACAATTCATATTGCATTGCGATGTCGATTGAATATAGAGATTAGTTAATGGCATAAAATAAAAAAGTGAGAGGAGCGATGACCTGGATATTTAGCTAGCTTAAACGTTATCCGCCAGATGTCCAACGACGATTATGGTCTAGCCCGCTGTTATTTTTAGATTGAGTGATATCTAGATCTTTAATAACATCATCCAATTTATTTAGTTTTTGAACTGTCTGAAATAATTTAGATCTTCCTGACTGTGACGATTGTTTTGGCGGGTTTAAAGAATTATGATCAATTTTCATGTGTGTTCTCCTTCGTGAAATTTATAGAATATTAATAATAATTAAATAAAATTAACATAATTTAAATATCATTTCAATTTAATTGAATAAGAATTCGTTTAATTTAAAAAAAAATAGTGGTATAGTAATTGTGATATAAAATGACAATAGAAATGGATGATTCAGTAAACGTATATAATAAACCTCTTAGAGCCTGTTGCATGAGCCCCATGACTGGGTTTTACAGAAATGGCTGTTGTGATACATCTACCCAAGATCATGGTATGCATACGGTTTGTGTTATTGTAAGTACCCAGTTTTTAGAGTTTAGTAAGGCTAAAGGGAATGACTTAATAACACCAATCCCCGAATATCAATTTCCAGGTTTAAAAGAAGGGGATAAGTGGTGTTTATGTGCTCTAAGATGGCGGGAAGCCTACGATGCAGGAGTGGCTCCAAAAGTAATTATATCAGCAACCCATAAACAAACATTAGAGGTTATCGAATTAGAACTCTTAGAACAATTTGCAATTGATAATTAATTAGATCAATCAATTTTTTCTTTTTGTGTTTTCTTTGTTTCTACAATATTTTTTAAAGCCCACAACGAAAAATTAGCTGCGTCTTCTCTAAATTGATTGTCAATTTGTCTCAATATGTTAATGTTTGTATCATCATTCCAAGTCATGTAATGTCCAAACTTCATAGAATAAGATCCAATCAATACACTAGAAGCTAACGATAGTAAAAGAATATGACTCTTTGAAAGCGAATCTGGTTCAAAATGAATGTTTAGTAAAAAACCTAACGACATACAACTTGAAAATGTCCTGCCGGTATCTTGCAAAGAGCGACTAAACGAAGCATAAAAGGATGCTAATTTAGCTTTATGTCCGGTAACAGAAATGCCTACATACTGTTCTTTAGTTTTATTGTAGAGAATACCATAATAAGGAAGTCCCGTCTCATCTGTTTGACGGTTCATCCCTAATTGCTGTGGTTTGGTAATATGCTTTGTATCAAAGGTTACCCAATCTGTTAACGTAATTAAATGTGGGTTTGTCCAGTTTGCAGAATCTTTCTTTAAGGGATTCCCTTCTGGATACATTAAAATTAAGTCGTTATCCATTTTGTCGAAAGATATAGAGCTAATTAAGGATCCCTCCGCATCAAACATATCGTCCTTAAACGTAAGTTTGATAATCCCACTATCAGTATGTACGTTTAACGTGTCACCTGGTTTGGGCGGGGTATGAAATACCGTTATTTTTTTCAACTCATCAACCGCATTAGTGCACGCACTAGCCATATTTAAGACCACCTTAGGATGGCATATGGGCCGATTAACTGGAAATGGAAAAACAGTACTCATGTAACCTTGCATAATGGGAATTTATAAAAAATAAGATTATTTGTCAATACTAAATATAAATTTATCGATTATAAGGAGCTGTATAGTCAATGTTAGGGCCACCAGGAACTATTCCTGTTGGGTTTAAGGAAGGATGACTGGCATAATAGTGTGTTTTTATATGATCCATATAAACCGTTTCAGATATTGTCTTATATTGATATAAATACCGTACGTAATCAATTAGATTGGGATAATCAAAGATACGTTTTAGATTACATTTAAAATGACCAACATAAACTGGATCAAAGCGAACTAGCGTTACAAATAATCGCCAATCAGCCTCGGTTAGTCGATCGCCAACTAAAAAGCGGTGACGACCAAGATGCTCATCAAGAGTATCTAATGCTGCAAATAATTTTGTTAATTCGGAATTATAAATATGTTGATCTGTTGCAAAACCAACTTTATAGACCCCGTTATTAATTGAATCGTAAACAAATTGATTCATTTTATCGATATCAGATTTTAATTCGAATGGATAGAAGTCGACAAAATTATTGGTAATGTGGTTAAATTCTGTGTTTAGCATTCGAATAATTTCCGAAGATTCATTATTTACAATGGTTTGAGATATTTTATCCCATAAAACTGGAACCGTAACTCTTCCTTCATAGTTGGGATTTGCTTTTAAATATACTTGGTATAAATACTCGACATGGTCTACTGGACCTTTAGGCTCCTGTAGTTCCCAGCCATTCTCTAACATAATTGGGTCTACAACCGAAATAGTAACAATATCAAGTAAGTCTTTTAAGTGACAAAATATATGGGTACGATGTGCCCAAGGACAGGCATAAGAAATAAATAAGTGGTATCGGTTAGGTTCCGCTGGGTATAATGTTGAGCCAATTTTTGATCTAAATGTAGATTCTTGACGAACAAAACGTCCACCACTTGATTTTGTGTCATACCATTTATCAACCCATTTACCCTTAACAATTAATCCCATCCAAAAACTCCTTTACTATTCAATTACCGACGTTTTATGGAATTTACCGAATAACCAGAGTCGTCAATAATGTTTGTTATTTCTTTATCAGAAATTGTTCTAAATAGTTTTAAATCTACCTCTATTAAATTTGATGTCATATTAACAGCGACCTTTTTAATTGATTTATGCTTCTTTAAAGACTTTGTAATGCCCTGAGCACAGAAAGAGCAAACCATACCATCTACATAAATATATATATCAGAATTAAGTTTAATCGTTTTATTTAAGGTTGCTGTTTTTATCGACGAGGAGGTAACTATAGATGGGGTAACTGTTTGGTTTAATGTTATTGTTTTAGGAGAAATGGCGAAAACTGTCGAACAAAAAATAAGGTAAATAATCATCATTAGTTTAATCATAATAACACCTTTCTAAATAGCTAAATATGAAACATAAACGTTAATAAGTATTTGTTATTAAAGTTACTCCCACATTCTAGCAGCAAATTATCTTTAAAAAATCGGAAGAGTGGCATAATCGTAGTTTCCGATTGATTAACTTTTATAACCTGATCCAATTGTAGTATAACCCATGTATGAATGCCATCAAAATCAGTTAAATACGGGGCAATGCCTAACCGGCCAGATAGTAAGGTAATGGGTTGTTTTTTAGGGTAATGATCCATACTAAATTGAGTGTAAATCCGGCGAGTTTCCCAGTCAGATTGAATCCCAAGGTGCCCGATAGCTTCGGGGTTTTTCGTAACGTTAGAACCTATCCCAGAAAAAAGGTAAAGGTTTCCTTGGGATCCTTTACTATTCCATCGTTTAACCAAAAGGTTGTTTTGTAACATATAATAGTATTGCTGATTAAAGCTAATACTATGTAACCCTAATGCCCAAGAGCGATTCAACGAATAGTGAGTTTTAATTTCGTTAATATTTGAAGTAAATTTTGAGCTTAAAACAAGACCGCCCTTCCAAATAACTGGATGTCCTAATAAGCTACCACTAATTAAAAAGACCGATAATAATGACGCAAAAAAAATCATGTTTATATACTATCATAATGCCTAAAATTAGGACTATTAATATCAACAGGATATCGAAAGTAAGTTATAATAAGAGAAAATATAATCAATATTAAATTAAATAGGTGATAATATGAAGATATTAATTACAGGCGCTAGTGGTTATATAGGACAAAACATTATATTAAAACTAATGAAAAAAAATCATTCATTAGTATTATTGTCTCGCCGTCCAGACCAATTAAAAGAATTATATGGAGACATTCATACCTACATCCAATGGGATGCCCTAGCCGGTCCGCCACCTAAAGACGCTTTTAATAATATCGATGCTATTATTAATTTAATGGGGGAAGGTGTCGCTGAAAAGCGCTGGTCCAAAAAGCAAAAGCAAAAGATTTATGATACCAGAGTGCTAGGTACTAAGAATTTAGTTTCAGGTGTAATAAATCACAAGCCGTTGTTAAAGGTATTTGTTTCTGCCTCGGCAATTGGTTTTTATAATCACGTTCAACCCAAGGATCTAACCATTCAATCACCAGCAGCAAAAGGCTTTTTAGGAGAGCTGTGTAAAGACTGGGAGTCTGCATCTGAAAAAATAAATCAAATAGAACAAGTTAGACGCGTGATTATCCGAATTGGTATTGTGTTAGGAGAAAAAGGGGCTCTAGCAAAAATGAAGTTGCCCTTTATTTTAGGACTAGGAGGAAAAGTTGGAACAGGCGACCAATGGATGAACTGGGTCCACATCGAAGACATCTCAAACTTATTTGTAGCTGCAATCGAAAACAATAACTATTCAGGCATATATAATGGTGTTTCAACTGGAAATGTAACCAATGAGGTGTTTACTAGAGCGTTAGGCTCTGTGTTAAATAGACCCACAATATTTTCCGTCCCATCATTTGCTATTAAATTATTAGTAGGCGAACTATCTCAAGAAATTTTGCAAGGACAGCGGGTTAGATCTGCAGAATGTAAGTCTGTGGGTTTTAAATTTAAATTCGAAGATATTCATTTAGCGTTAGAAGATGCCTTAAATATAAAATATATCCCTCATTTAAAACAAAAAGTTAGGTGCGAGCGGATTCACGTTATGCAATATATAAATCAGTCTCCTGAAAAAGTATTTAGTTTTTTTTCTGACGCAACAAATTTAGAACGGATTACGCCATCATTTTTAAATTTTAAAATATTATCTCAATCAACCCCTAATATTGAGTCAGGAACAGTGTTTAATTATAAATTACGTGTTAGAGGGATCCCTTTAAAATGGCAGTCTCTAATATTAGATTGGACGCCAATATCACTGTTTTCTGATACACAAACAAAAGGCCCCTATCGCGTATGGCATCATACGCATCATTTTACACCAATAAAATCAGGCACCTTAATAGAAGATGACGTTTATTTTGCAATTCCAAGAATCCCTTTAATAGACATGGTAGCCATTCAATTTGTTAGTCGAGATGTAAAGTCTATTTTTAATCATCGAAAAAAAATGATTCCAGTATTATTTAATGAATAACCCATTTTAAAGATTAAGAAACAAATGGATCATAAATTTGAGTCAGTTGATATCAATAGTTTAATGAGAAAAGAACACTTAGTTTCAGAAAAAAGTGCTATTGAAAAACAAAAAATAC
>QFBS01000029.1 GCA_003265895.1 Candidatus Marinamargulisbacteria bacterium SCGC AG-410-N11
TAAATCTTCTGATATTTCATTAAAAAAACGATTAAAAAATGATTGATTACCATCACTACTCTGATTCGAATTATCTTTAGATGTTTTTTCTATACATATACAAGTCAAATCAATACTATTTAACTGCTTTCCGATTTTAACTGGTTCATAACAGGCGCTAAATTGGATAGTTTTGGTAAACTCAACTAATGAAGGAATTTTTATAATAGTAGAAAAAGATAATCCTTGCTTTAAACGATTTAAAATTTGCTCTTTATTATCTATTATTTTAAATACATTCTTCAAAAATAAATTAAAAAATTCTTCAGAAATATGTTCCGGACGCTTAGCCTCTATAAATGTTTTATTTAAATTAAAATCTAGATCTAATCTAACCTTAATTGGAGGCTTAGACTGTATGAACTTAATTTCATCCTTTATGGTTTTAATTTTTATACTGCTTTTGCTCATTATGATTCAATTTCTTTTCGATAACTATCTATAATACGCCTTAATAACTTTATATCAACAGGCTTTGTTATAATATTATCAAATGATAAACTCTGATATAGTTTAATTTGATCTTCCATAGCATAGGCTGTTATTGCAATAACAGGAATACTGTTTGAAATTTCTCTAATTATTTTTAAACATTCCACACCATCCATATTTGGCAAATGTATATCCAATAACACAAGTTGAAATGCCTCTTTCTTAAATACATCCACACCACTTTCGCCAGTTAGTTTATGCGTTACCTGATCATGCGTTAACACAGCATTAATTAAATTGGCATTTATTTGATTGTCTTCGATTAGTAATATTTTCATTTAGATCTCTATCTGTTTTTCTATTAATCTCACTGTTTATTCAAATTCATAATAATCGTCGTCATACTCATCATAATTATCTTCATAATCTATATCATATTCTTCTACCTCAATGTTTGACTCTTTGGCAGATATTCCATCTAATAAGTAAAACAACTCTCCAAAATCGGTTTTTGTTTTTGGAAATGATAAGAAACCGCTCACCTCTACTCCTAGATAATCGATATCAATTGGTATTGGTTCTTTCATTTTAACGTAGACCATTTGGTTTGCTGAAGGTGGAGGGACATGAATACATGACAGTGGATCTGGCACTAAAATAAATTCTTCCACATTTTCATAGGAGTCATCTACAATAATCGGAACTATAAAACCTGCTAAAACTATTGTTTTTTTTTCCAATTGTTTAATCTGTTCAGGTACAACCGATTGATTTGGACTATACTGTGCTAATACATTCCAGGGCGTAATGTTTGATTCTGCATGTATCGGTATCGACATGATACAACACATTATTAAAATAAAATACAATCTCATTAAGTTGTCGCGCCTAATCCTTGTGACAATGTCTTTTTGTATGCAATTCCTGCGGGAATGCTACTAATAAAAACACTAGCTATTATGATTAGCCCCATTACCCTAAAGTCTGATATTGCCAAACTATTAACGGTTAATACTAAACCTAATTTATTTTCAATAAAAGGAACAAACCAAGTTTGAATTATAGCTAACGATGCGGATCCTACTAACACACCTAAAATTGATAGTATAAACCCTTCTAGTATCATTAATAACCACAAATGAATTGGATGACCTCCCAATACACGAATAATTATTAGCTCTCGTTTACGATGGTTTAATGAAATAAATAATGATAGCAATAGACCAATTAACGCTACCACTAAAACTAAAATGGTAATTATCTTAAGAACCTGATCTACCATACCTACCATTTTCCATATCTTTAACAAGGTTATTCCTGGAATAATTCCAAAAATGGGATCCTCTGACCAGGTTGTTAATTCTCTTTGAAATGAAAAAATAGCCATTTTAGTCTTTAAACCAACAAAACATGCGGTTACTTCATCTGAATGAAGATCATGTTCTAATACATCATGATTATGCATTACTTCGTGTTTTTTAGGTGGCCGACCATTTTTCCAGTCAATATGCAATGCTTCCATTCCTTCCAGAGAAATATGAACAGTATTATCAACTGGTGTTCTAGTCTTATTTAATATTCCGACTATTTTAAAATGCTTATGTTCGTGAACAGCATGCTTGGTTGATGATGTGCCATGAGACAAGTGTATTTCATCGCCTATTTGATACTGCTTCTCAGTTGCTACTACTGAGCCAATAACGGCATCAAATGGTTCTGAAAAAAACGTTCCTGTTTTTAACTCTAAGGGCCGTTGCTTTCCATACTGAAAATACTTAAAATAATCTTTTGTTGTACCCAATACTGGATATCCTCGATGAGAATCTCCTAAGGATATGGGTATAACCCACGATACTGCTGAATGATTTTTTATTTTTTCTACACTCTCCCAAGACATATTTGCAATTGGATTTCCAATTCTGAAAACAGAATATAATAATAACTGAATATCTCCCATTCGTGGCCCGACAACTAAATCTGTCCCAGAAACACTATGAGTAAAGCTTTGTCTTGTACTTTGTTTTATTTTATCGATACCTATCAACAATAAAGTACTTAAACCAATCGATAAAATCAACAATATACTTACTAATCGACGACTTAATAAACTTTTTATAGCAAGTTGGATTAAGGACACGGTGAGATCTCCGTTTCTTGATTTGATTTAGATTGAAGCTTTAATGTTGAATCTGATAAAGAATATACTTTTTTAAATTGACTTTTTAAGGTTTGGTCATGCGACACAAACACTAATGTACTATTTACTTTTTCGCATTCTGTAAATAATAATTCTAGAAATTGATTTTTTCTGCGTTCATCTAATGCCGATGTTGGTTCGTCTGCAATAATAATTTCAGGCTCTCCGATCAATGCTCTGGCAACGGCAACGCGTTGTTGCTGACCAATACTTAATTCATTAATAGATTTTGAAAAAAGGCTATGATCGATATCTAGCTCGCGACATAATCGCTGTGCTTCATCATTTAAACTGATTCCTTTTTTAAGTACTCTTTCTTTTTTTCTTTTCGAAAAAGAGCAGGCTAACACAATATTTTCAATCACGTTTAAATAAGGAATTAAATTAAACATCTGAAAAATGATACCAAAATGATTAGCTCTAAAACGATCACTTTGAATTTTTGATTGTTTATTTATTTCTTCATTTAAAATAGATATATGGCCATCTTTAATAGGTATAAGACCTGTTATAATATTTAAAAAACTACTTTTACCGCTACCGCTACACCCTTCTATAAAAACATGTTCATTTGATAATAGACTCCAGTTATCTATGGATAATAGCCAATTATCAGACCGATCATAACGAAATTTGAGATCAGAAATATTAATTAAACTAGTTGTCATCTGTTTTATTACCTCTTAACGATATCATAATTAGGATTTATCCTTTTTTAAACAATTATCACAAGTTCCATATAAATTAAAATCATGATCGAATACTTTAAATTGATTATTCGGCAGCATATTATTTACATTAATTTTATTTTTTTCTAAATGACAAGTATCCATACAAAAAACAAATTCACATTCATTACAAAAAAAATGGTGATGATGATGATTTGATAGTAATTCATAATAAGCGATTCCATTTCTAAAAACAAGTTCATTTACCATCTTTTTTTCTTTAAGTTTTTCTATAATACGATATACAGTTGATTTATTTGGTTCTAGTTTTTTTGCCTTTAACTTTGATAGTAATTGAAGAATGGATATTGGCTTTTTGCTATTTGATAGTAACTCCATCACCTTATCAGAAATAACAGTTCGTCTTTTAAAGGTTTTCATGCATGAAACTTTAACATAAACTCATCACAAATGCAATTTAATCGCATTATCAAACATGGTAACTTTATAAATTTATATCGATTAAAAATTGCAACTGCTAACGTATCGTTTTCAGCCTAAATCGATTAACATTTTGTGTTTTTTGATAGTTTTAACTTGATTGCTAGTTTGAGCAAATAGGTTATACTATCCAAACTTATTTGCGTTTCCTTTTACTCGATGATAAGCCAACTGTTTACAGTCACTACTCTTTTATTGTGGATGGCCTTTAATAGAGCATCTAATTATTTCTTCTCTAATTGTTCAACTCTAAATTGACGATCTTCGTTTTTAATTTCTATTGAATACTGATTATTTGTATTTTTAAAAATTTAATTCATTAACTCTTACATCTGTCATTAAGCATTGTTCTTTGTGAAATCGGTCTAGCGCTAACTGGATTAATTGATTAATTAAGTTAGCATATTGAATGCCACTGGCTTCCCATAATTTTGGATACATACTGATTTTAGTAAAACCAGGAATTGTATTAATCTCGTTAACGAAAACTTTTCCAGTTGACGTCAAAAATACATCGACCCGACCAAACCCCTCGGTATTTAATACTTTAAATGTCTTAATTGCTAATTGCTGTATTTGTTGAGATTGTTGTTCTGAAATAGTTGCTGGAATTTGAGTTTCTGATCCATTAGAATCAATATATTTTGCCTGATATGAATAAAAATCATGACTGGTGATAACCTCGCCAATAACAGATGCTTGTGGTTGATTATTACCCAATATTGCACACTCTAATTCTCGCCCAACAATAGTTTCTTCTACTAATATCTTTTTATCAAATTTAAAAGCATCTTCCATAGCTTGTTGATATTCAAAATCATTATGTACTTTTCTAACGCCAACGGAAGACCCCATATTTGCTGGCTTTACAAAAAAATTAGGCCCTAATTTACTTACTATCGAATCAAAAGTTGGTTTTTCGTCTGTCGAATGAATGGTTATAAACTTTCCAATTGGAATATTAGCATCTCTTAATATCCGTTTCATTATCTCTTTATCCATTCCTATTGATGACCCTAATACGCTAGATCCTACAAATGGTACATTTACAATTTTTAGCAACCCCTGGATTGTGCCATCTTCGCCAAATGGACCATGCAACATTGGAAATATAACGTCTAATAAAATTGGATTCATAGCATTTGTCTCGGAAATTAATCGACCATTGCTTTGTGGAACTAAAGATACAAAATCACCTGGATTATTAAGCTGAATTGTTTCTGGATTATCTGAATTACTTAAAAAATTATCAGCGTTATATAAGCGCCATCTACCGGATAAATCAATTCCAATTAAAACGGGTTGATACTGCTGTTTATCCATTGCATCAATAACATTTTTAGCCGACTGTAACGACACTTGATGCTCTGCCGATTTACCGCCAAATAAAATACCTACTTTAATTTTATCTTTCTTACTCACCTATTACTACACCCTAACTTTGATTAAATGAGATCTTATTTTACCACTTTGTAACTTTGTTTAAAACTGTATATCTTTCTCTACTCTGCTACGATCTAACGTTTTAAGATTTATCGTTCAATACTTAGTTTATGTGGGCTTTTATATTTACAAATATTATCTTATACTATATTTTTCATATAAATAAATAAGTATTTCGTATGGCAAATTTTAAAATTATTTCTATTAAGCATAATCTACCTTTTCAAGTTAATGAACTACTGAATTCTTTTTCTAGTCGCTTGGTCAGGGGTATTTCTACTCAAAACCCAGCCTTTGATTACTTTTTTGATATTCTTAATTCTAAATTCCCTAAAAACTTAAATACTATTTTTAGTCACCCTACTCAGGTTTCTCCATCAGATTCAATTGAAAGTTATCATTTATTATCAAAAATTCTAGAGATTGGTCAATTATCATTTCAAAATCGTATGGGACCTATTAACCAATTTATCGCACATTATAATTGTCATAAAAACGTTCAAGGATTTCAAATTAGTCCTGAAAAGTCGGGCATCAAAAATTCTTCTCCCAACATAGAGTCTTTGCATAACTTTCAAGTATGGAATAATCGTCGGTTAAAGTTATTTGATAGCCCTCAGGCATCTTTAAGAATTGATATGCTTGATCAAACAGGTCTATTAAATGGAACGACGTGTTTGGGACTTAACATTCGAATTTGCTATTCTAATCAAAACTCGGAAACTCATATTTTAAATGCTTATTTAGGAGGTCGAAAAAACATTGTTTGCTATGACTCGTTTGACCCAACATTACAAACACTTATTCGCGAAACTCGCGTTCCAGACAAAGACGACCCGTATCAAAACAATGTTGACATCAACACTTATACATTTGATTCTATTAGCACACCTTTTTGTAATGGTTGGCATTTTTTTAATTCGTTATCGAGCCAATTATTAACCGCTACGATAGAGCGTGGCCGAAATATTTTCAAACCAAGTTGTTGGACTGATCCGGTTAGACTATTCATTAATATTTCTAAAAGTACGTCAACATTACGCATGGAGCTTCTCGAAGAGTCAGATATTTCTAAAGAATACCGCGTAGCACAATTGCATTATGATACGCCTCTTAGTAGTGACCTTGTCGGTATTTTAGGGTTTGCAAAAACTCCACATAATAATTGGTTACCTATTTACTATTTAGGTATGGACCGCAATCAGTCGCCTAATTTATCGTCTTTTAAGTTTTCTAGTCTATCTGGTCCATTAACATTAGATGGTATCTCAGGTCATTTAGTCTTTACTTAGCTGGTTATTCTTTTGAAATAAAAACCAACTCATATTAAAGATTGCGCCACTTAACACAGACCCTGCACATTGGGTCCAAATCCCACGATATAATTTAAACCCTTCTTTTTTAACAATCGATTTAAACGCAGAAATTGTCGATTTTCCTTGCAAAATATTTGTTGTTTGTCGTTGTGTTTTAATTTTGTCGATTGGCCAAATAACCCACCTTGTTACAATTCCAGCTGTTGCCCCTATTACAAAATGACGAATCGTCTGACTCATTTCTTTGTCTGGAACTGGAACGGTTTTTTCTGCCCAATTTCGAAATGGAATCCAAATAGAGTAACCTAATGCACTTTTTTGCATTGAGTTAGGCAGACCTCTATAAAACCCTTTTAGACCTTGAGACTTATATAGCTCATGTAAAATCGATATGGTTGACGTTGGATTTTGATATGACCTGGTGTTGGGAACGCCCATAGTTTGTATTGTATTTTTAATATTATCCAAGGGTAAACAGATAACTGACTTTGTAGCACCAGCTAATGCCGATGAACCTACCGTATTTTGATGATGAGATATTTTATTTTTTAACATACTGTAATACAAATGCTGACAACCAAACCCCACGCTTCTTGATAAAATAACGGTTAAGAAACTAGCATAGAACCCTTGAAAAAATCGCCGTGAACCTTTTTGAGCTAGCCAATAAAATTGGTCCTTAAATGTTGTATTATTTATTTGCTGACAATTTTTAATAGTATCAAGAGGTAATACAAACGCTATTTGAGGAATCGATGCAAGGCCAGAAAAAATAGCGGTTTCTTTAGGGCTTTTCCCCGCAACTAAGGAATGAATAGAGATTGTTTTATTAAATGAATTACGGAATATCATTGAATCAATAGTTTAACTTTTTTTTTATGTTGTATCAATATGTGATAATTAGTGTATAGTTTATATATTCTTTGAAATTTTCTACATTCAATTAAGAGGTGACTAATGAAACAAACGTTTTTGGCTATTTTATTAACTGGAGTCTGGATGAATCTATCTGAATTTATTCGAAATGAACTTTTGTTTAAGTCTTATTGGGTTGATTTTTATACCACTATAGGACTTCCTTGGCCCAGTGCCCCTATCAATGGTGCTGTTTGGTGTTTGTGGTCTTTTTTGTTTAGCGTTGGTCTAATTGAACTTATCAAATATTTTTCGATTCTAAAAAGCTCTTTAATAAGCTGGGGATTAGCTTACGCTTTAATGTGGATAGTGTTATTAAATTTAGGTGTTATGCCTAAACAATTATTGATTTGGGCTATACCTTGGAGTTTTATTCAAGTTTTAATTGCGGCTAAAATTGGACAGTCCATTTTAGGACGTCCTAAATCTTATTAATTCTTACTATTCTTTTCTTGGGTCCAATCAAGTTTTGCTAGATAGAATGTCATCTTTATCAGGAATATCCAAAATCAGCTAATTTTAAACCGTACCATTACAAAAAACAATCCACTTGTTAATTCGACTGTAGTAATGAAGTTATTCCCTTATTAAATGATATTAAATCAGGGCAGTCTTTAAAAAAATCTGTATCAAATGTTTCAACTTCTGATATAGCTAACGCTAATAAATCTAGTCCTTCTTTTGTGAGTTTCACTTCCTTAAACCGTGTATCTTTCGATGTCTTTCGTTTAACCAACTGTTTACTTTCTAACGTTTTTAAAACATTAGATATAACAACGGGATCAATCTTTGACAGGTTAGCTATTAGTACTTGCGTTACTAGTTGTTTTGATAATGTGAGCCACTTAATATTAGCCAGAATCACAAATTGAACGTGCGTTATATTAAATTGTTTTAATAGTTGATTAATTTTTCGACTCCAAATCGTACAAAGTTGCCATAATAAGAGTCCTGGACTATCCTTTGGAGAGTGTTTAAAGTGCATATTCTTTTTTTCCTTCACTATTTTCAGCCTTTTGAATTAAATGACGGACGGCTTCATCTAGTCCTTTTTTTAATTTAGGTCCAATTAATTTGTTAAATAGCCATGAAAGAGGTCCTTTCATTAATATTTGGTGAGTAATTAATGTTTCTCCATTTTCAAACTTTACATAATGATCAAAAATCAATTGAGTCAAGGGTAATTTAGACACGCTTGTACATTGCTTAAACGGAACACATGTTGTAATTTTAAATGATGATACAGGGGAACCTTTTGGTTTAATCTTCCCAGTTTGGCCCTCGATAAAAGGACCGTCAATAGTAACCCATTCCAATTCTTTGTCCCAACCGGGCCAATCTTCAACGTTTTGCCAAACCTTCCATATTGCTTTTGTTGAAGCTTTTGTTTTTAACGTCACTTTATGAACAATTCTCATGATTCCTGCCTCCAAAGAACTCTTTAATTAATGCATTAACTATAATTGTCCCCCCTCACTAGATGACATTTATAAATACGCCTATATTTCAATACGTTCTTGTTCAACATAAATAAATCCATTACTATATCGTTATGATTTATATTTCATTGTTGAGGGGTATTAATGTAGGGGGCCATAAAAAAGTTCTTATGAAAGATTTAAAATCCGCCTATCAAGATCTTGAGTTTCAATATATTACAACGCATCTTCAAAGTGGTAATGTTATTTTTTCTTCTCTAAAATCCAATCAACATGATTTAAGAGCGATTATTGAAACAAAACTGAAAAGCTCATTTGGTTTTAATATCCCTGTTCAAATTTTATCACGACAAGACCTAGAAGTTATCTTTAAGTCGTGCCCTTTTGGGCTTATCGATTTACAAACTGACGGTACTAAAGTATTGGTTTCTTTTTTATCAAATGAGCCTTCACCAGATAAACAACTATCTATTCAACAAAATGTTCAGCATCCTGAAAAACTAGTAATCCAACATAAAGCGGCTTATTTATTTTGCCCTAATGGCTATGGCAGAAGTAAGCTTTCTAATACTTTTATTGAATCACAGCTAGGTGTTCGTTCTACTACTAGAAATTGGAAAACAGTTTCTAATTTACTGAATATTATTCGCTCTAATGACTATTCATCGATGCACTAAATACTCTACTAAATAAATCTTTTTATTATCATATGATTGATTGATTAGATTATTTAAGTATAATTCCCAGTGCTGTTAATAATGAGGCGGCCTCTGGCAAACTAAATATGGCTTTTTTTATTGAATTATATTGATAATCTATTGAATAATTTGAAGCCTTAGAAAAATTACTTCCTGATAGATTAGTATTATGAAATCGAGTTTGTTCAAAATCAGAACCTATTAATGTTGCACTA
Organism: Candidatus Marinamargulisbacteria bacterium SCGC AG-410-N11; assembly: GCA_003265895.1. GTDB lineage: Bacteria > Margulisbacteria > Marinamargulisbacteria > AG-410-N11 > AG-410-N11. Next base: position 9,864 of record QFBS01000029.1, read on the forward strand.
GATAAATCGGCTTCTTCAAAAATAACATGTTTAGCACTGGATTCTACGATATGACTATTTTTCATATTTAGTCCATAAAAGATAGAATGATCCAATATACATTGTTCACACTTCAATTCTAAACTAAACGGAATATTTAATTTAGTCCAATCAATACTCATCATTTTTGAATGCGTTAATGCTACATTCACAAACGAGGACTTATTAAACTCAGCTAAACTAAAGTCACACCGGTCAAATACACAATCTTCAAACTTACATCGATGCCATTTTGTTTGCACAAAGGAACAACTTTGGAACTGACAATTTTCTATGATAAGGTCACTAAATATTGTCCCATCTTCATGAATTGATTTAAAATCTTGACCATAATAATCTTTAGGCTCAAATTTTTTCATAGCGGTTATCCTAACAACTGATTGGGTAACTCGGTATCTATAGTTTCCCAGTTCCAGCATTTAGTTGTTAATAAACATTGAATAACAGAAGAGTCAGGTTCGGAATATATTTTAGGGTAATCTTGCTCGCCAAGTTCTTGCCGAACTGGAAATGCAAGAATTTCTTTTTCTATACAAAACTCAGCCTGAACACCTCGCTTATTTCCTCTAGGATCTAATCGTATCCACTTTTTAAAATCCTTTAGATAAATGGCGTTTAGTCCGTGTAATGTAGTGGAAACCTTGGATTTTTGTTCATCAAAAATTAATTTTTGATAGCAAAAACCTGCGGGGATACCCATTGTTCGAGCCATTGCCGCCAATAAATGAGACTTTGCGAAGCAAATTCCATGCCCCTTAGCAAGTACATCTGATGCTTTACAGGTAATTAAAACGTTTTGAATATCAAACGAATGTGATATTTCATCTCGAACAAACTCAAATATTTTCTGAGCTTTTTCTAGTTCTGTTTGACAAGACTCTGTTAAGGCCTTTACTTTTTTTATAATTGTTGGATGATTATAGTCAATTATATTAGAGGGCTCTAAATAGAGGTATTGGTCTTTACAAGGTATTAATTGCATCCTGAACCTTTTTTTCTGCATTAGTATGAATAATATGACCATGTCCCATAATAATCTTTTCAATCTTCCATCTGTTTATCATGTCTTCTAAACAACGCTTAAATATTGGTTTATCATTTACCATAGCCCACATATAAAATCGTGTTGTCCCAAATCTTATGGCTCTATTCATTAACATAAGCCACTTAGTAAATCCTGAAAAATCCTTTTGATCAAAGTTAAAAAACACGTCTGCTACAATTAATGCCTTAGATGCTTTATGATAAAAAATAATCTCCGGTTTCTTTAAACCCTTGATTGTTAACATATCCAATTCATCTGCTAAGGGTTTTTCCCAATCGTCCTCATAAGTACCATGAATCGGAAATCTTTCAGACAGTTCTTTTTGTAATCTTTTGGGTATAAGTATTTTTGATTGAGGGTATTGGTCATAGGTTTTTTTTACATCTAATGTATGCCATTTGTTTGGAACTAAAATAGTTGTTAATTGACCTAGTCTTTCCAATTGTTCTTTCATTCCATTTTCATAAAAAATTGGACTGTGAACAACTAATTCATTATTACTTAACCGAACAATCGTCATCCGTCGGCCAATAGGACTTTTAGTTTTCTGGTCATTTATTGTAAATATATTGTTTGAAATAACGTCTATATTACATGTCATGGTTATAATATTATCAAAAATAAACTCGATATTGTACAAAAGACCTTATTCTGGATAAGATTTCTTTTAATTTAAATCTGAAACCAAATTATACGATCAATATCCATTTCTGTGTTTTTAGTTATTGATTAATCTACGACTAAACTAACTATAAGTCTTCTAATTTCCAATAAAAATCATCTAACCCACGTTCTTCGTATCTTAACTTTTCTATTAAATCAAAATAAAGATAAAAGTCTATTTTTTCGGCTAATTTCTTTTGTATACTTGGCTTTATTTTACTGATAGCTTTAAGTTTATAAGTACCATTAGGTAATTTATTAAAAATATCCATACACTCTATTTTTTGAATGAATTCATTTTTTTTATGAAAACCACAACAACTTTGATGCTTTAATTTTTTTTTGTCATTACTATTACCGTAACAATGTCTATGATCGTTACATTGATGATCGTTTCGATCGATACTATAACTATGTTTTGTATCATTAATCAATAGATTAAGTATGTCTTGGTCAAACCCTAGTTTTTCGCAAATTTGCCACTGCTTATATAGATCTATTAAACATTCTGACGTAATGCCTTTTTTATTTAATAGTTTATTTAAAATAACTGGTCGATACTCACCTAACCTTTTTCTTATTTTTCTAAAGCGAGTTTGGTTATGCTTATGCAAAAGATACTGTCCCAACTTATTACAAAAAGGAAGCGCTGTTAAAATTTTACAACTAATCCGTTTAATCCTTGATAATTGAATAATCTTACCATGGACTTTTTTTAACTCCTTTTTTAATTCTCGTCTTAACCCAATTTCTTCTAAACATTTTGCTTGATCTAACTGCAATCTAGACACCCCCAAATCACCGTTTCTTGGCTTAAATTTATTTGGCCAAATATTATTAGCAATTCCAGTTGATAACGCACCATATCCCAACAAAAATAGCCCAAGAGGTAAATTAATTGCATCTGATCTAATAGCGTAGAATGAACTTGATATAAACGTCATCATAGCACCTATTGTAAATATAAAAAAATTGCCGGTATTAATAATAAAAAATCGTCTTTTTGATGTTCCAATTTGATTAACTGTTTGTATTCCTATTTGAATGCGATCTTTTTTATTCAAAATACTCGCCTCTTTGTCTTTTTTCTTAAGAAAAACAGATCGGTTTGATACTCTTATAAAGTCATAAATATTTCTACCTACTTGGCCTAAAGAATAAACGGCAATAATCGGCAATGCAAAGGTTTGTTGCCAAACTGATGTTGCTAATACCATCGATGACGCTGCGCCATTAACAAGACCTGGAATTAAAAAATTAAATTCCGAATCAAATCTTGAATAGGTTAAGGTTTTTTGAAACGCAATTAACTGCTTAATTAGTTTATTGTATTGTTTTTTATGTACTGAAACTGTCTGTTTAGCTTCCTCTCTTTTTATGTTTATGATAATTTCTTTAATATCTTTGATAACCATATTAATTTTTTTTCGGTTATACCAAGAACCAGCAATATTACGAATGGCTGCCGTTAGTCCTATTAAAGCAAATGGTAATGAAATACCAAAGAATATACTCCAATGCTGTTTACTTGTAAAATCTACCCATTGAGATGAAGCTAATTGATTATGATTGTTATTTAACATCGTTTTCATAGCAGCGGCAAATTCATCAAAGTCCAGACCTGCTACACAGCAAGGACACCCTTCTTGATCTCTACTTATCCTTATACTTTCTAGTTTTTTCTTGATTTTATGAGATTCATCTACGCCTTCGCCATTTTGAAATGTCGTTTTATGTAAATTAATTACTTGATTACTTTTTTTAATTTTAAAATGCACATGATTCTGATCAAATTCTTCCTGAATATAATAATAATTACCCTGTATTTGCTTTTGTTGATTTAGGTCTTTATTTGATCCTGCTAAATAATGGTCGTTAACTTGTTCTATGGATATTATGGATTTGTTATTTTGTAAATGGCTAAGACTTTGCTTTAATTTAAAGGACTGCGTCAGTAAGCTTTTAATTTTAGACGAATTTTCTGAGATTAAATCATAAGACTCATCTTTTACTTTTATATTTTTCAAATTTATCCTTAGCCTTATAAAAATTTTTTAACTTTAATCAACATTAATGCAACAGATATTTTCTAACTTTAAGCTTTTCAGACGGAGACACTATTTAGATTTTAATTTATTTTATACTCTAAATTTCTTAAAAAGTAGTTAAGCTTTACTTGTTAATTTAATATACTACTATACCAAATAATGCAAACAGGTTGCAATAAACACTCCAACAAACCCATTACTACAATCTTAATTATTGACAAATTTCTTCAGCCTGATTACGATTAGTGCCTAATCATTATTCATTAATTTTAAGGATACTTTTTTGATTTTCAAAAAATGAATCTTTTAATTTTTACAGAAACGAGTTGTATTTTATGAAAAAAAACATATTTAGCCATTTTAGAAATTTAATCTTAATCGTAATCTTTACAAATGTAAGTTTAAGTTCAAGTACTTTTGGTGCAATTGATATTAACAACGCCACAATTTCTGGCACCTATATTGGCCTTTATAATGGTATAACCCCCATCGAAGAGCGGTCCCAATTTGACTTTGCTACTAATATTGATTTTGAATTTAAGTTTAGTGATCACGTAAAAGGTATTGTGCAACTCCAAAGTGGAGCTGGGAATGGGTCATTAGGTTACGTTGGGTCAGGTGTTGAACTTACGGATATTAATCTTGAATATTCTTACCAAAACTCGCCTACCGTTTTAACGTTTGGTTCGTTTGATCTTCCCTTTGGTAATGGGGTCAACTATTTAACTAATAATGGCGATGCTTTTCAAAGCCCATTTATTATTAATTCATTAACTTACAGTGCTTTAGCTGGGCCTGTTGGGACATTAAACACGCTAGGTCTCAAAGCTGAAACTATCTTATCTGGCTTTAATATAACCGGCTCCTTAACAAATGGCACGGGCGAAAATGCAGCAAATAGTGGAAATAGCTTACAAGGTTTAATTTCTATTGGAAAGTCTGATATTATCAACGGTTTGTATCTAGGAGCTTCTTATACCGTTAGTGATGATAGCGATGATACGGCTACTAGTAATAGCTTTAAAACAAATTTTTCTGGAGCATTAGTTGATGTGAATGTCGACCTTACTGACGATCTCTCATTTAAGTCTCATTTTGGTCAACTAGTTTATGATGACAAAAATGATAATACGATAGATAAAGTTGCTATTTTTCAAGCAGGTGTAAAATATCAGTTAAAAAGAATCTTTTACTCTGCAAGAGTTTCACATTGGTCTCCAGAAGATAAAAATGGAAATTCAAAAGGTATTTCAGTTGATATCTCTACACCAGGTTTCGCGGTTAAACCTATTGCTGACTCTTCTATTACTCGATATCAAGCAGGTATTGGATATGAATTGGAAAAAAATCTATTATTACGATCTGAAATTTTTGTAGATAAATATAATCATGATGGCGATGCTCAAGGTATGATTATGGCTGTTAATGGGCGTTTTTAAAACAATGTCTCTTTCCAATATTCATTTTCTGACCAGTTATGTTATTGACTTTTAGATAAAATAATATTTTCAATTCTAATAAAACAAATATATGTATTTTAATTTGTAATATTAAAATATAAAATACCTACTAAAACAACCAACGTTATAACATTAACTAATCAATGGTTTTTAACTTATACCCTTACATCACCTGTTGTAAACCTGACTATTATTAAAATACTATATTTTTTTCAAATACCTAGATGAATAAAATTTTTTATTCATGTTAGTAATACCCTTCCATTATATAATGCTTTTAGATAATTTTTAATTTGAAGACTTAACATATTCTCTTTTGCTAATCGATTAAATGGGTTTATTATTAATGCTTGATTAAAGTCACTTTCTGCATCCTCTAAATGCCCCAATCTTGCATTTAATATGCCTCGATTATTCCAAATAGTTGAATCATTGGGCTGTCGCTTAATAGCCTCTGAATAATAATATAGAGCTGTTTTAGCATCTCCTTTTTTTTCATAAATTTGAGCAAGTTTTAATAAAGGAATAGGATGATTTTGGTATTTTTGAGCCAATTTCTTAAATAAAGTCTCTGCCTTTTCAACATTAAAATTATTTAGATATTGAGTAGCCGTTTGAATGCCTTTTAAAACTAACTTAGGTTTTATCTTAAATTTAGCAGGTTCTTCGGAACGCGTGGCACTTATAATATTTTTATCAAATTTCGTTATTAGTTTTGATGCTGTAAATTGTAAGTGTATATTAAGTAATTTTAATAATTCAAAGTCTTTTGTTTTAGAGGAATTTAAGCCAATAGCACTATATGTCGCAGCTTTTAAATTATGAACAGTACATATCCCTGCCTTTTGAATAGTATATGGTGCTAAATCAAATACATTTGCTTTTTGTAATGTATTAAATACACGGGAAACTCGCCAAGGTTCGTAAATACAAAAGAGAATTAGATTTTTTTTAATATTAGCTGCTACATAATTTTTGTTTTCTTTCAAAGTATACAATCTGTCACTTTTTGAATTTAAAGTATCTGGGTTTCGTTCTAATAATGATTCTACATAATTAGCTAAATGATGCCAATGCGATAAATATTTTTCAAATGATCTGATATCTAATTTATTTTTTACATATAAATGATCGATAAACGTGTCGAATAAGGTTTCACGATCTTGCCATAATAAATGACTTAATTGATTAAGCCATCTTTGATTATATCTCAATAAACCAGTCCTTATTTTAGCCGAATTTTGTCCGCATACATGGGAGCTTATTATTAATTGTATATAATTTGAAATTTGGTTTCTTTTATTCACTAGATCATGATCAGTTTCTATCTGTGCCTTATTTGTTTTGTAACAACACTTTAGAGCATAGGGATAAAAATAATTATCACCTTCTTTTACAGCTTTATTCATATCAATCACTTCATTATAAAAATTATGAATAATAACCCATATTTCTTCATTGTCCTCATTTACCTTTTTCTTTTTAAACTCTACGTAAA
>QFBS01000003.1 GCA_003265895.1 Candidatus Marinamargulisbacteria bacterium SCGC AG-410-N11
TCCTGTACCCACAGAGCCATTAGCTCAAGAAGTTTTTGATGATAATGCTGAAGATAATAATCCAGATCCTAAATTGCCAGATACAGTTAAAAGTATTCAAGACCAACCAAATCTAATTAAAAGCATAGACAATACTAAGAATTTTAGACAACAATACAATGTGGATGAAACGAATTCTAATAGTAGTGAGGATTCAGTCAACTTAGCAAGTCGAGAAGGATCAACTAAAACAGAGCAAGTCTTAGCGGCTACTCAGGTAAGTTTTTCAGGTCAAAATATAGATCCTTTTTCTTATCAAAACAATACCCTTAACACAGACCGTACTGGAGATATGTATCCAGAAACGACTGATCCAAGTTCCGTATTACCATCAGAAAAGTCAAATGAATTTGGTCAAAGCTTAGATGCTGATTCAGAGTTAGCTAATAACGTTAAATTAAATGATAGTTTAAATACATCAAAGGACCTAGATTCTACAGTAAAGCAAAAAGAAGAGCTATTTACCAGTAAAACACCTTCTCAAGATAATAATGAAAAAGAAACATTATTGCAGCCCTTTTATAATAAAGACAACGTAGACTTATTAAATCAGAATAGCCAGACTCCTGAGACGAATAATATAAGTCAAGAACAAGTGAATCACAAAGAAGTCCCTGATCGCAATCAGCCGGTAAATACAGATCCAAGTACTGAAAACCAAAAAACTAAAAAGTATGAAGATTTAAACTATCGTCAAATTAATAGTATTGATCATATGAATACCATGGGCTATATCAAAAATAAAAAATATAGAGAGTTATTTTCGGTATCACATAAAACAGCACATCTAGAGCTTGTCGATTTAGTGTCTAAAGGCTACGCCCTTTGTAAAGGGTCTGGTAGAAGTACAAGATATATTGCGACAAATCAAAATCAACAAGCTATGGAATTTCAAAATAAAACATTAAGAGTTGTTGTTTAAATAATTTAAATTCTAGTAAAAAAGTTATTTACGACGTACTTGTAAAATTGTAATTTTAGTAGAATGATTATAAGGAGTTGGGTCACTTGGGAAGTTAGGCTCAGTATTTAAGTATCCCACACAGTCTCTTGGAACATCGATAGTTGTGGTAATGGATAGGTATCCATCTTGACAGAGGGCTTGAAGGATTTCTAAATGTTCTTTCCCAGATTGAAAAAGCGCGTTATTAATGGTTATTAGGTATCCGTTATGATTTATAATAGGTCGTACTTTATTAATTAGGCGATCATAGTTTTGTGTTAAATGAATAGTCGCTTTTTTGGTTTTAGAGAATATAGGTGGATCTAAAATAACACAGTCAAAAAGTAGCCTGTTTTTTTTATATTGATTAATCCGAGACCAAAAATCAGAGGTTTGATAATGTCGTTTAATAATGGGAAGTTGATTAAGCGCCGCAGATTGTTGAGCAACTCGTAAAAAGTCTCGATTCAAGTCCAGTTGAATAACATCTTTAGCTCCTGAAGAAAATGCAGCAATCCCTAAGCTGCCCGTGTAAGCAAAGGTATTAAGAACTGTTAACTGATTCATATGTTTTGATAGCCAATGTCGTAACAGTCGAGTATCTAAATAAAAGCTATTATCTTGATTAAGCGTTAAGTTGATAGCGTACCAAATGCCATTTTCATGGATTTTTGATGTTAATGAAGTTCCAAATAAACGGATCCCTTTTTTATGAGATACTTGGGGGTGATGACGTTGTTTTAGAATTCCCGCTGTAAGCCAAGGAAGTTCTTTACGAATAAAGCTTACTAAATTAGAAATTAGATCTGCTCCAAAAAGAGCATTAGACTTAGAGTAGTCGTGAATAACTAATGTCGTTCCAAATACATCAATAACTAAAGACGGCAAACTTTCTGTAAAGCCATTTAATAATCGAAATGCTGTTATATAAGGTGGGTTACATAGTTCTTTTCGAGCATTAATATTAGTAAGTAGTTGATCAAAATTAAATGAATGATTAGACATAAAAAATTCTTATAAAGAATAAGTTGTTAACGAAACTGTTTTTCTAAAAATTGATTAATATCAGAGGATTCATAAAGCCATTGAACGTTATTATCTTTTTCAATACGTAAACAAGGAACTTTTACTTTTCCTCCTTGATTTAATAATTCGGTACGGTAATGTTGATGCTGATTGACATCACGCAAAGATATGGGAAGGTTAAGACGATGTATTTGACGTCGCACTTTTACACAGAAGGGGCAACCATGAAATTGATAAAGAGAAAGACCTTTAACTTGTTCATTAATTTGGTTTTGTTGATCGTGTGTTCGTTTAATTTGTTTTGGCTTAAATAGCCAATTAAAAAAAACAATTAAAGAGCCTAAGGATTTTCTAATTAGTTTAATCATAGTTTAAATTTTAACATATATCGTTTAAATAAAATAAGTGTTTACCGAATAAATGCCTGGTCCCAATCTTTAACAACAGGGTCCAAACCAATAGAGTGTAATTGTTTAGAAATATCGTGTACCGACCTCGAATCATGAATTTGGAATTGATCTTGTTCGTTTGTTCCGCAATAGCCTCCAGGAGAAGTGTTAGACTCTGCAGATAAATGAGTAACACCTAATGGCATAACATGGTTTCTAAACGATGGATGTTCTCGTGTAGAGAGAGTAATCGATAAGTCATTAAACAGTAATCTAAATGCACAAATGATTTGAACGATATCAATATCTTTAACAGGGTATAGTGTCGAGAAAGAGCTTATTGTTTCGGTAATACGTGGAAACGAAATCCCATATTTAACTTTCCAGTAATGTTTATGAAGATATGATAGATGATACCCTAAGTTTAAGGCCTCAAAGCGCCAATCATAAAGCCCTAAAAGCGCTCCTAAATTTATTTTAAAAAAACCAGCTTTAGCACCTTCTTCAGGTGTATAGAGCCTATTTTCAAATAATCGTTTTTTACCAGTTAAGTGATATTGTTTATAGATATCAGGTTCATAGGTTTCTTGATAAACCGTGAGGCTATCACACCCTTGTTTAATTAAATATTCATATTCTGATTGTTTTAAAGGCTGAATCTCTACACCAATTGAAGAAAATAAAGGGGATAGTAGTTTGATTGCGTGACCGATATAGTTAACATCTACTGTTTTAGGAGCTTCCCCCGTAAGTAACAGTATATGATTAAACCCTTTACTCTTAAGTAATTTTCCATTTTCAATGATTTCGTCATCTGTTAACGTTTTTCTTGGGTAATCAAGATGGATACTAAAGTTGCAATAAGTACAATGATTATAACATTCATTTGATAAATACAGTGGTACAAATAGTTGCATCATATTACCAAATCGTTGACGAGTAATTTGATACGATCGTTGGGCTAGAGATTCGATAAATTGGCTAGCCGCAGGAGATATTAATGTTGGCAAATCAGAAAGCGAGAATGTGGACTGTTTTAAGGTTTGAATAACGGTTTCAGGTTTAACTGTAAGCGATTGTTCGTATAAGGCATGAAAATCAAAACGCTTTAAATAGTCGACACTAGTCATGTTCTTAAAAAATTAGTTAATGGAGAAGATGCTTGTGCCGTATCAACTGTATTTGCAATACCCGACTCAAAGGCTAATCGGCCAGCCATTACGGCTTGTTTAAACGCTAAAGCCATTTTAACAGGATCCTGAGCAACAGCTATAGCTGTATTAACAAGTACAGCGTCGGCTCCCATTTCCATAGCTTCTGAGGCATGAGAAGGTGTTCCAATTCCAGCGTCAACAACAACAGGAACTGTAGATTGCTCTATAATTATTTTAATTTGATCTTTAGTTGTTAGGCCTTTATTTGTTCCGATGGGAGCAGCTAAAGGCATAACCGTGCAGCAACCTGCATCTTCTAGGTGTTTAGCAAGAATCGGGTCTGCATTAATATAAGGAAGTACCTTAAATCCTTCTTTAACTAATTGACGCGCAGCTATTAACGTTTCAGTTCCATCTGGTAATAAGTAGTTGGGTTCAGGCGTAACCTCTAGTTTAACCCAATCAGATACGCCAAAGGCACGACCAAGTCGAGCGATTCGAATCGCTTCTTCAGCATTTCGAGCACCGGAGGTATTAGGTAAAAATAGATAATCTTTAGGAGAAATAGCATTTAAAAAGTCGTCTTGAGGGTTATTAATATCAACTCGCCTTACAGCAACTGTAACCATTTCTGATCCTGATGCCTGCAGGGATTCTTTCATTACATTGGCAGAGGAAAATTTGCCTGTGCCCAAAAATAAACGAGACTTAAAGGTTCGTTTTGCAATAGTTAACATACCTTATATGATATTCAATAAACCTTAATTCGACAACTAGAACATTTTTTTTCAATGTTTTGTGGATAACAAAAATAAAATTAACTTTAAATTAGACTGTCTAATTAATTTCTTAGATTAAAAATATAATTAAACAACAATACCAGAACTTCTAAATTCATTAATCATTATTTTGTCAGACATAGTAAGACCCAATCCTGGACCTTCAGGCGTTTCTTCTAAACCTGGTCCATTAACGCTCTTTTCTAATCCAGGACCGTCTTGATTAATTTCTGGATTAGGAATAGCAGCTCCTTGATTAAATAAAAAGCGAGATAATGATTCTCCAAAATTAACGCTCAAATAAGTCACCTCCTTATACTATTCTAAATAACGATAAACATCATGACCAGCAGCAAGATTTGGTGGTTTAAATTTAAGAGAATAGTTGACTAAGGTGCCAAACTTTTTTTTGCCAAAGTTTATGCCGGTTAGATTCCGATTAATAAGCGAACTTTCATTATGATTAGAGTAGTCTAATACATGGAGTCTTTGAATACTTCCTTCTAAAGTAAGCTTTTCAACACTAGCTTTTTGGCTTTCCTCTTGCGGAGATTGCTCATCAGACATCGTTAGTCACCCTCCTTTTTGATGATACCTAATACTATAATACCCACAAATAAGTAAACATAAACATAAAAAATTTATAATATTTGTATACAGATGTAATATACAGATCTAGTATCGTGTTGGTGATTAACTTAGCATTAAAAAAAGAAATGTTAGAGTTTGAGATTTTTTATTGATTTTAAAGTTATACGTTGATGTTTGCCAACACAGTAGTAGCTTTGTTGAAAAGTAAATTAATGTGATTTAAGAAAAAGCAAGTGGTAAGATATCATTAAAGTAGAGACATTTATTGCTGATAAATAAACCCATTTAGAGTGATTTTTTTAAGAATTTTGAAATTGAAAAAGAGTAGCCATTACTAGACACCGAAACACCCCCCGATAGATCAGTTCGGTGATAAGGGATACCATAATCTGAGAGTCGTTGGATAATTGTAGGGTGAGGGTGATTAAAACGATTATATCTACCGGAACTAATAACGGCATATTTGGGAGATACTACTTCTAAAAAGGATTTTGTTGTAGATGTTAAACTACCATGGTGACCCAATTTTAACACGGTAGAGTCTAATGAGTTTGGGTATCTCTCGATCAACGCTTCTTCACCGATTTGTTCGAGGTCGCCAGTAAATAAAACAGAAAATTGTTTGTAAATTAGTTTAAATACTACCGAATGATTATTTTCAGAGTGACAATAGTTTTTACAGTTTAAAAAAGGAGGGAAAAACTCTAAATATGTATCAGGTTCCAACATAATTATTTGATGGTTTAAACCAGACATTCGATTAATATTTTGAGCAACTATCAGAGTATTTAACTCAGTATTAGGTTGGCTGTTATTATCAATAATAATATTAGTTTGAAATTGATCTAAAACGCTAGCAACTCCACCAACGTGATCTTGATCAAAGTGAGAAATAATAAGCATATCCAATTTATTAATACCTAACGTTTTTAAGTAAGGAGTAACCACTGATTTTCCTTTGTCTACAATAGAGCGACTAGTTTTGTAGGCATTACCAGCATCAATTAAAATTCTTTTTTTATAAGGAGTCGTTATCAAAATTGAGTCGCCTTGACCAACGTCTAAAAAGGTAACAACTAAATTACTTTTAAAGGTGCTTTTTAAAAATAAAAAAATAATAGTAGAAGAGCAACAAATAATTAATAAAGACCAAGCCATTTGTTTACGTTTAATCGAAACTAAATAAAAAAATAATCCTAATAAACAATAGATAATTAATATCCAAATCCAATGACATTGTTCGATAAAAATAGTTCCAAATCGAAGCTTAGCGAGTAGCTGAACAAATTTCCATAAAATAAACATCATAAGAAAGCACGTTTGATTAATAAAAAAGGCTAAGGGGTACCAAATAAACCCAATAAGAGTAGAAAAGAATCCAAGAACCACTAACCATTCAATCCAGCCTACAACTAAAAAGTTACTAATAATGGATATAGGTGAAATATTATTAAAGTAGTAAAGTGTTAAAGGTGATGTAAATAAGAATGGAGCTAATGCTAAGCCAGTGAGCTGTCTTACAAATATTGGTTTGAATTTAATTAGAGACTGAATGATAGGGACTCCAAATAACAAAGACGCCGTTGCTGCAAAAGAAAGTTGTGCGCCAATATCCCAAAAATAAAATGGGTCAACCCATACCATAATATAGGCGCTAAATAACAATGCATAAAGAGGGGGAGTTCGATGGTTAAGACAAAGTAATCCAATACTAATTTGATTCATTAAGATTGCTCTAAATATAGAACTACCTGCACCGGTCATAAAATAGAAAATGATATTAATAAACGAAATAATAAAAAAGCAAATCCATAAGGGTATTTTAGAAAAACGTAGTAAATTAAAGATTATTCCAGATAATAATGAAACCTGTGATCCCGAAACAACTAATAAATGTAAAAGTCCAGTTTGTTGAAAAGCATGTTTCATTATCCTGGGTAGTGCAACATGAGTATCTCCAATAATAAGGCTAGAAAATAATGATGAATAAGGGTCTGTTAGTGAAGATTTATGGATTAAGTGAACATGTTTTCTAAGATAAGTTGCTATTCTTTTAATAAGATTTTGAGAGCGTTGACTAATTAAAGTAATCGACTCAGCTCGAATAGTGCCGCAAATTTTTCGTTGTTTTTGATATCGAAAAGAATCAAATTGGCCTGGGTTTCTAGGACGTTCAGGTAAGTAATAAGTTCCTTTTACGCGGATATGGTCATTAGGCGTTAGGTGTTTATTTTGAGTCGATAAAAATAAATCAACTTTAGAGTCGATAGGTGTAATAATGTAGCGGGTAGTTGTTTTTGAAATATCTTCTTTTACAATGTAATCTCCAGTAATGATGTCTTGGTTAAAAGATTTATAAGCTAAATAAGATGTGGTCCATACTTGATCGTAATAATAGCACCTAAAGCCAAAAGTAAAACAATGGAAACAGATTAAAAAAATAAAAATAGTATGGATTTGTTTTGAGTAAAAGCTAGTAATTAAAATAAGCGTTAATAATAAAGCTAACATTAATGGCAGGTTGTGATGAGTGGTTATGCCTAATATGCTAGAAATAAAAAGGGTAGGGAGTAGTAAGTAGGAAGAATTCATTGTTGATATCATAGTCTAATTTTAATATTACGTAAAATAATTATTTTACAATAATAAATATAACGTTAAGGCGTGGAGTAGTAAGAAAGTAAATAGTTTTTAAAAAATAATATTAGCTAAGATATAATAGAGATATTTGTATGAAATTATTATAGGGAGTCCATAAAATGATTAAAGATAAAAATATTCTTATTACAGGTGGTAATCGAGGTATTGGATTATCGTTAACAAAGCAATTGATAGAACTTGAAAATAATGTCACTGTTTTATGTCGACAGTCTTCTGAAGAATTAAGTCAAACACAAGCAACCGTAATTACCGATATAGATGTTGTTGATGAGTCATCTTTAGATAAGGCAAAACATTTATTAACCAATCAAACCTTTGATATTTTAATTAATAATGCAGGCGTACTGTTAAGTGAAAATATAAACGATTTAAATACAGAGGGATTTGAGCGAATAATTAAGCAGTTTCAAGTAAACTCTTTAGGACCGTTACGTGTAACGGGAGCATTTGTTAACCAGTTAACCGCTAACTCAAAAGTAATTATGATAACAAGTCGTATGGGGTCTGTAGAAGATAATACGTCAGGTGGCCGGTATGGGTATCGTATGTCAAAGGCAGCATTAAATATAGCTGCCAAGTCGTTAAGTATAGACTTAAAAGATCGTAACATAGCAGTAGGTGTATTTCATCCAGGCTGGGTTCAAACAGATATGACCGGATATACAGGTCATATAGACCCTGATACTTGTGCTAGTCGTTTAATTCAAAGAATGAGTGATTTAAATTTAGATTCATCAGGTTCATTTTTACACTCAGACGGCTCCGATCTTCCTTGGTAGTAGATTTAATATTAATAGAGTTGTTCTAATGAAGAAAAAGGTTGCGATATCAATTAATATTGATCCCGAATTTGATATATCAGAATTACAAAAAAAGAATCATTGTTTGTGCTATAAAAATATTGTTCAAAATAGTGGGACAGCGGCATTATTAATAGGATTTGTATTGCTTGATATTTTAGCTGGATATATAAACTATCTTAATACTAACGAATGGACCCATGGCACTCAAATTAGTTGGTTTGGCGGACTAATTGGGTTAATTCACTATGGGTATAATGATATTGATACAAATGTAAAACAAATATATCCAATTAAAAAAAGATCTCAGCAAAATAATCAGCAACCATTAAGTCGAATTCAGCAATCTTATTTAACTAAAATCGTATTAAATCCTAGTCGATATTTACATCAAGATACCAATTATAAATGGCAGTTTCAAGCAAAGCGAAAGTATTGGGCATTAATAACAAATAAAAAAAAATTAATAAAAACACTAACCTTATCAATGGGCGTTGCTCTTTACATTAGAAGTGCTTACAACGCAACCTATAACTCCTTAGAGTTAGGCATAGCATCTCAATTGGCATGGTGGTCTGGGTTGGGCGGGCTCTGTCACTATTGGATAAAAGAGGGTGAGGTTAACTCCCAGCAGGTAAAGATTAACAATGTTGAAACTTCATCTAATAATGAGATTCTTACAATCGAATCGGGTAACCGTCAGCTTTCATCGTTAGTGTCTAATAGAAAAAAAATACTAAAGCTAGGTTTTTTAACAATAGGAGAAAGTCTTTTTATATCGGGTGGTATTTATCACTATTGTTTTAGTGAAGATCAATGGACCGATATTGAAGATTTGGCTTGGGGAGCATGTTTAGTAGGATTAACACATTACTGGTTAAATGAAATAGATATAGCAACAAGTCAACATAAACTAGTATGGCACAAAGACTCTTAAATATATTTGAAAGTAAAAAATATGATATTATTTAATTGTAGATAAAAGTAAAAAGGTGATGAATGGCTAAAAAAAAGACATATATATTAATTCTAATAGTACTTATGATAATTATATTGTGTATAGGGCTATATTTAGTTAATCAAAATAATTCAAACCAAACAGAACATAATCAAAAACCAGTAGAAAGCAAACTTGAAATTATAGATTATAGTATCGAATTTAATTAGATTTTTGACACGTTATAATTTTTAAAAAAACAGCACAAATATCAGGGGTCTCTCAAAAACTTATCGAATTAACCTCTCTAAATCAAAAGCAATCCATTATTCTAAGATCAGCAAATACATTTTTTTAAGTTTAACAATAAAAAAAAATAAGAAATAGAAAAAAAAACTTTAAAAAAAATAAAAAATTGACTATAATTTATTTCAGTTGTTCCCCTGTAGCTCAGTGGCAGAGCAAGCGGCTGTTAACCGCTAGGCCGTTGGTTCGAATCCGACCGGGGGAGCCAACTAAACTAAATCTCCTTTACTTTTATCATTAACTATTCAAGAGCTTCCAAAGCTTTTAGCATCTTCAATGAAATCTATTAAAAAATTTCAATGGAATAAATACGTCTCCTAAACCGATAATTCGTTATGTAAACAATAAATATTTAAGGAAAAAAATCATGCAAATAAAACAACAGTTAGATATTATTATTTCTGAATTAGGTTTGGTTGATATAAATAATCAAAATATACAACAAGTCCTTAGAGATACGGTTAATCGGTTAGATTCACTAAGTTCTATTTCGGTCAGGTTTTTGGACGCATCTAAAAAGCTTGTCAAGCAACTTCAGGATTTAGATAAAGAAAACCTAAGCCCGTTGATTCAAAAATTAAAAGAAGCATCAACACATAAGTTAACAACGAAAACTGTTTATTCGTTTACAGTTGGCCGGTTTGTTATTATTGGACAAAAGCAAGAGCATATTAAAACGGACTTTTTCGATACTATTTTAGGCGATTTTTCATTAGATGAAACAATAACAACTATGTTAAATATTGGCGAAAAAAAATATCAAAAGATTTTTAATCTACAAACTAAATATTTAACAAATCCTTCATTAATTAAACCTCAAAGGCTTAAAAAGCTTTTAAAAGACCGAGTATTAGTACAAAAAATGATACAAGAAGATAAATCTACAGATAATTTAAGAATAGCTGTATTATTTACACAAATATTTATGAATTTATCAGTAGCAAATCGTGGCGATAAGTTAGATGAATTTAAATACTTAATATCCGCATCTTTAAATGACTATAATTTACAAGAATTAACGAAAATAGATTTAGAAATCCTTAAAATAGTAAGCTAAGAAATTTGCTTGTCTGAACAATCATTCCTTGTTAATATTGTCATAAAAATTTGGAGGTAATCTAAATGAGTCGAGTATTATTAATTGGCGTTGGCGCCGCAGGAAGTGTGTTTGCTAAAAAAGCCGCTCAATTTTCTAATATTTTTAATGATATTCATATTGCATCTCGACGCATAGAGTCTTGTGATCTTGTCAAAAAGCAAGTTAAACACCCCCTAACATGTTGGCAAGTAGATGCTGATGATACATCTGCCGTAGATCAGTTACTTAAAAAAGTAAAACCAGATTTAGTGGTAAATTTGGCATTGCCTTATCAAGATTTATCGATAATGGATGCCTGTTTAGAAAATAATGTTCATTACTTAGATACTGCAAACTATGAACCTAAAGATGAAGCAAAGTTTTGTTACAAATGGCAATGGGATTACCATGATCGCTTTAAAGAAAAGAATTTAACAGCTTTATTAGGTTGTGGTTTTGATCCGGGCGTGACTAATATTTTTTGCTCTTATGCCCAACGTCATTTATTTGATCAAATTGATACCATTGATATTATGGACTGTAATGATGGTAATCATGGTCATCCATTTGCAACCAACTTTAACCCAGAAATTAATATACGAGAAATTACTCAAGATGGAAAATATTGGTCTAACGGGGAGTGGGTCCATATTAAGGCTCTGAGTGAATCAAAAGTATTAGATTTTCCAGAGGTTGGACCGAGAAAGGCTTATTTAATTTATCACGAAGAACTAGAATCATTAGTAAAGCATATACCTAATTTAAAAGAAATCCGTTTTTGGATGACGTTTTCTGACCAATATTTAACTTATTTAGACGTTTTGCAAAATGTTGGGTTAACTAGCATTAAGCCCGTTAATTATAACGGTCAACAAATTATACCACTTCAATTTTTAAAACAGTTATTACCTGATCCAAAGTCTTTAGCTCCAAACTATGAAGGTAAAACAAGTATTGGTTGTTTAATAAGTGGGGTTAAAAATAAGCAACATAAAAAAGTAATGATTTACAATATTTGTGAACATCAACATGCATATACAGACGTACAGGCACAGGGTGTTTCTTATACCACAGGCGTTCCCGCCGTTGTTGGCGCCAGACTAATATTAGAAAAAAAATGGACTCAAACAGGGGTTGTAAACATGGAGCAGTTAGATCCTGTACCCTTTTTAGATATATTGCCCGAAACTGGATTAGATTGGAAAGTAAAAGAGTTATGATAAATTCAAAAATAAAATTAGAGACACAAATAGAAGATCAGTTATTAGCGTCCAATATTAGCAGTCCAAGTTTTATTATTAGTGAACAGCATATTATTAATAATTTAAAAAAAATTGAAAAATTAAAGCAATTAACCAATTGTCAGGTCATTTTAGCTTTAAAAGCGTTTTCAAATTACGATGTTTTTAACGTTATGAAGCCTTATTTAGATGGTGCAACAGCGAGTTCTTTGCATGAAGCAAAATTAGCAAGAGAAGAGTTTGGCGGACACATTCATACTTATTCGCCAGGCTATAAAGAACAAGAAATCGATGAGGTTATAAATTATAGTAATTGCATAACCTTTAATTCGTTAACGCAAGTGCAGCGTTATAAAGATAAGATTATCGAAAACCATCCCGACAAAAGTTTTGGAATTAGACTTAATCCAGAGTTTTCCGATGTTTGTATTAATTTATATAATCCATGTCAGCAGTATTCTCGATTTGGAGTAACTCAAACTGAGTTAAACCCCAGAGAATTAGACTTTTATATCAAGGGAGCCTTAATTCATACTCTTTGTGGCAAAAATGAAGATTCTTTAGCCAGAACCGTTGATGCTATTGAAGAAAAGTTTGGCCTGTATTTATATCAAATGGAGTGGCTTAATTTAGGGGGCGGGCATATGATTGGTCGGGATAGTTATAACATTGATAATTTAGCTAAATTAATTAATCGAATTCAAAACAAATATAATTTAAGAGTTATTTTAGAGCCAGGTGAAGGTCTAGTATTAAATAGTGGTTTTTACATAACTGAGGTTTTAGATATTATGAAAAATGAAATACCAATCGCTATTTTAGACGCATCAGCGACAACTCATTTACCAGATGTATTAGAAATGCCATATAGACCAGAAATTCACAATGCAAAACCCGAAGGAGAGGCCAAATATACCTATAAACTAGGCGGTATAACCTGTTTGTCCGGTGATATACTAGGTACTTATAGTTTTGATTCCCCATTAGAGGTAGGAGATCGTTTAATTATTAAGGATACCGCTCAATATACCAATGTGAAAACCACTACATTTAATGGTATTCAACATCCGTCAATTACCATTTTGAGACAAGACGGTAATTTAGAAACGGTTAAATCGTTTGGATATCAAGATTTTAAATCAAGATTAGGATCTTAAACGATATATTGTATTGTTTATTTAGTATCAAGAATCTCGAAAATTCTGAAAGTTAAAATATATTACAAAAAGCAATTAATTTTTTTATGATACCTAATTTTTTACATATTATTATGAAGTTCTGAATTAAGTTCAATTAATTTTTGGTTTGGAAAGCATTCAACTTTTCCTGTTTCAGAATGCTGAATAAAGAGTAGAAAATCACGACCTGATAATTCACTAGCTTTAACCGTATTTTTAGTATCAGTAACAACATTTCCATTAATATCAATCGGTTGACGATCTGAATTATAAAGAGAGACTTTCATGCCAGCATAAATATATAGTCCTGCAGCAATAGTACAGCCTCTGCCTAAAGATATTCCTGTTCCCGAATTAGCTCCCAATAAACACTGATCACCTATTGAAATAACAGTGGTATTTCCACCCGATAAAGTTCCCATAATCGACGCACCACCACCAACATCCGTATTATTACCAATAACCACACCAGCAGACACCCGACCTTCAATCATCGCATTTCCTTGACTTCCAGCATTAAAGTTAACATAGCCTGCAGGCATAACCGTGGTGCCTTGCCCTAAATAAGCGCCTAGGCGAACTTGGCTACCTGATGCAATACGAACACCACTCGGAATAGTATAGTCCGCTAAGTAAGGAAACTTATCAACATGGGATACTTGTAAAGGCTGATCTGTAAATTGAGACGATAGCCGTATTTTTTCAACATCAGCGACCAAAATAGGTCCTTTGTTAGTCCAAGCAATATTATGCAATGTTCCAAACAGTCCATCTAAACTGATAGAATGAGGTTTAACACACCGTTGAGAAATTAATTGTAATCTAAAAAAAGCGTCTTCAACACTTTGAATAGGCTCCGATAAGTCAAAGCAAAAGTAAATACCGATATCAATAGTACTATAGCCTGTTTTTGACTCATTGAGACTTAACAAGTGAGATAAAGATTCTTTTTGATTGTGATCTAAAAGTGGAAGATCCTGAAGATCTTGTTTTAACTTTTGTTGAGAGTCAGAGTCTAAAGAATAAAAATGACTATTGGTCGTTTTAGAGTAGTCCCAAAAAAGGGCTGATAAATCGTCATTAGGTTCGTGCTGAATACTTGTATATAAAACGTCCAGCGTTGTATCTTTATGACGTCTTCGAACACCCAAGGCAACAGCTTGAGGTACTTTAAATTGATTGTTTTCCTTTATATTATTAAGTCTTTCATTAAGTTTATTTGTAATCATATAGATTCTCCTTTAAAAGTTAATAGTTTTTCAAGATGCGTCATATACTCTTTAATAAGAGAAATAAGTGCATATTCGTTTGGTTTATGCGCTTGTTCTGGTAGCCCAGGGCCAAAATTAATAGCCGGAACACCTAACGCTGTTAGTTGTGCAACGTCTGTCCAAGCTTGTTTTGCTTCGATATCAACATCGATATGATGAACCAAATCTTTAAATAATGGTGTATCTATAACATTTCCAGCCGGCACACAGTCTGTAATTTGATACCAGTTAGAATCAATATTTAGTTTTTTTAATACATTATGAATTGTTTGTTTAGCATCCTCCTCTTGATGAACAGGTGCAAATCGATAATTAATATTACAGGCCCATTCTCCAGGAATTGTTGTTCTGCCTGGGTCTGTTTGAGATTCTGTAATCGTGATAACATCAAAGAAGTCTACGCCAAATAAAGTATGCTTAGTTGGGTTTATTTTTGAGATACCTTCAATTAAAGGAATGGCTTTATATAATGCATTTTCTCCTTGCCAGGGTCGGGCCGAATGACAAGCTTGGCCAGGAATAGTAACTTTACAATGTAAACTGCCTGTACATCCCAGTTGAATCGTATTATTAGTAGGTTCTCCTACAAACGCTAAATCAATATTATTAACCGAGTTTGGGAATTGATTAATAATAAAATTTAAGCCATTATCTTCTAATGGGGTTCCTTCTTCTCGAGGGTATATAATAAGCGAAACATTATATTTTTTTACAAGATCATTCCAGTGATTGACTAAAAATATAATAAAACAAGCTAAACCCGCTTTCATATCGGATGAACCTGCACCATAGATGCGGTCTTTTTGGATAGATGCTTTAAAAAAATCAGGAACTACATCGGTATGACCAACAAAGCCTATATGAGGAAGATTTGTTTTATGTTGGTTATTAGTACAAATAATAGCATCATTTTCAACAATAAAAGTTGCGTTAGGTATATTCTTTTTTAAATAGTCAGATAAAAACAACGTAATATCTGCTTCTTTAAACGTCGGAGACGGTATATTTAAGAGTTGTTCTAAAAAAAGGACAGTGTCGTTTGTTGTTGTCATATATTTTAATCCAGGTGCTAAATATTATATTTAATATATCATAAATATCCTAAAATGACTTATAAGTTTATAGCCGAATTAGGATAACCTGTATCTTTATGCAGAACTAAAAGGAGACTTTTAATAATTTTAATTTGAAAGACGATATTAAGTGTACAAAAATT
Organism: Candidatus Marinamargulisbacteria bacterium SCGC AG-410-N11; assembly: GCA_003265895.1. Taxonomy (GTDB): domain Bacteria; phylum Margulisbacteria; class Marinamargulisbacteria; family AG-410-N11; genus AG-410-N11. The sequence continues at coordinate 15,610 of QFBS01000003.1, forward strand.
ATACGATTTAATGCGATTGTTTGTTAAAAATATGAACAAATATAAAAAATTGAGTTTATATCTAAGTAGGAAATGTTTTTTCCAATAGAAATTAAACTCAATTTATAACCGAGAAAGAAACGGTTATTTAAATATAAAAGTAAAGAACTTAATTCATAATAATCTGAATTTTAAAAATAAATTCAGATTGGCATTATTAGTGCAAAAAAATAATTAAGATTTTTTTAGGAGGTAAAAATAATGAATATAGTAAACGAGTCATCATCAATTATTAATGGAGAAGAGCAAGATTTTCATATAGTAGCTCCAGAAGAGTTTAAATCTATTATTGAAGTATTTGCAAATAATAGTGATTTTTTTATTCCAAAAGAAAAAAGAAATGAGTTCGAAATTGAAATAATAAACGGACCCGAAAGCAAACCAATTCGGTTAACTTAAAATTTAAATCTCACAAATAATCTACCAAAATTTTTAGAGTCTTTATCAATCCGATGATAAAGACTCTTAATATCAGGTCGATTTAAAAAGCGTAATACTGTTTTTTTTAGTTGGCCAGATCCTTTGCCAGGAATTATTTCAATTAATTTTATTTTGCGTTTAACCGCTTCTTGAATAATTCGGTTAAGTTCAGTTTCAATTTTATAACCTTTATTATAGATATCATGTAAGTCTAGTTTTAGCTTGCTCATGGTGTATCGTTTTTTGATCGGAGTTGGTGTACATACAGTGTTAAATTAATCAAATCCTTTTCGAATAGTTTAGCTTTCCAGCCTTTCATAAGTCCATTCGGAGACCCATTAGCAATAATGGAGTATATAGATTCAAAAGATCCATTTCCGTTTAACCATTCGTTATCAGTTAAGTTAGGGGCTTGTTTAGATCCTTTTCCATTCATTCCATGGCAGTCAGAACATCTAATTTTAAAATTGACATTCCCACTATATATTCGGTTTGGCTGTTGACTTAATTCTTTCCAATTAATATTAGTGGCTAATGTAACATTAGAATGATTAGGTCTTGTAATTAAAAATAATAATAAAGATCCAGTAATCAATAACCCAACAGCAAATAGTAAAATTAAATATGGACCTTTCATTATCATTTATGATAGTAAAAAGGATGATTTTTGACAATAAAAAATCGACAAAGTCTAAATCAAATAAGATCGAATGACAGCTTAATTTAAGAAAGTTAATTTAAATAAACGGAATCTAAAAATTACATTTAAAGACGAGCATAAATTTCATGAGGTGCAGATTTAATGCTGCTGGACGTTAGTTTTAGTTTAGACTTTCGGATCGTATATTTAATTTGTTCTAGATGGTGAAATAAGTTTTTTGGAAATTGATCTTGAATGTATTGAGACTGTTGCTTAAGTGATAAAAATTGTTGGTCAATATCCATTAACTGACGTAACCAACAGTCAAGTTGACGGACTTGTTTCTCTTTAATAATAATTTTTTTAATAGAAGGACCTAATTTAGGATTAAATTTAGAGCAACCAAAAATTGTTTTTAAACTTTGTTTATAAGATTGAAATAGTCGATCAGATAAAGAATGGGACGGTTCAATTTTTTTTTCGATTCGAAATAGCTCTAATGATTGAGAATGTCGAGATGTTTTACCGATAATACCTAAATATCCATTAGAAAAGTAAACGAGTCGGTCAATCCGTTGAGTTTGAGACGGGATTACCAGTAAACGTTGTTTATACCGTGTACTATATAAAGATACCTGGGCTTGATCAGAGAAGTTATTATGAACAGCCATTAAAAATTGGTTGTTATTAGAGTAAGCAATTTGGTCATGACTAATCATAGGCGTGTCATAATTATGGAATTGTTGAGAGATAAAGTCATATTCAATAAGTTTATGTTGGTCGGTAATCATTCCAACTTTATTTGAGAGAGGCGAAAAAGTGGTCGCGAGAATGCCTTCTTTTTTAATAATTAATTTAAGTTTAAATTGTCGGGAATCAAAAATCCGAAGAGTATCTTGAGAAAGAGTTTGTAAATATTGGCTACTTGAAGAAACGTCAAAAGAATTTACAAAAAAATCAAAAGCATGATGCAGAACATTTTCTTTACTTCGATCGGTCATAAATAGTTCATTACTTTTAGTAAGAAAAAAGAAATATTCGGGAGCTATGGTAACATGAACTTGGTAAACACTAGATGGAAGTGTAAAGCGAATAGTGTCATCAGAAAGAATATTTTGAAATAAAGCGAATTTAGATTTTATTGATACATTAAAGTGATGTTGAAGTGAATAAATAGGGCGAGAGTTTTTATTGATCCAGTGATTAGTAATTGCTTTGTTAGAAAATAAATGTTTCATAGGAAGTTCTAAAATAGGACTCTCTTGTGAAAAGTTTTTTTGTGAGGGGTTAATTAGAACAGACTCCGCGTGATAGTTATTTGGTATAATGCCATTCTTAAGCATAAAGCAACGAGTTTCTTGAAAAGACGTTAATGGTTCGATAGATGGCAGCAGCGCTTGAAATAATAAGTTATCGTGATAATGTTTTTTATAATAGTTATGTTCTGTTTGGATAAGCTTTTGTAAACATGAAATAGGATAAGCAATTATTTTTTTCATAAAAAGTCCTTTGATAATAAAGTTTATTAAGTTTTGAAACTAGGATTATCAAACTTGTGTCTAAATTTAAAAGGTCCTCCAACTTATTTGAAGGAAAACACGTGTAAAAAATAGAATTTTAATAATACTGTTTGAAACACTAATCTATAAATAATATCGTAGTAACGTTTTAGAAAGTTTAAAAATCTATTAAATAATGGTTAATATTTAACACTTGAGTAAGATCGGATGACTTGTCTTTTAAAGAGGGTAATTGTTTGTTGTTTGAATATTTGAAAAGAAGGGAATACTAATTACAAATTAAGTGAAATTATTTTTAATACTTTTACGATAATATATTAATTAGAAGACATTATATATCAATGGAGGTAGAACATGAGTTTTGGAATAGAAAAACCAGATAGCTCTAGACATGTCAGAAGATCTGGCAGTAGTATGGCTACAGGTAATACATCTAGTCAAAAGGCATCGGATCGATTATCTAGACTACATATTCATCTTAATGAATTTGAAACGATGTTTATAACAGAGTCAGGTAGATTTAAAGACACTCCAAGTACGGTTGAAATATTAGGTGTCTATAAAAAAAGTGATAAAACATTAGGCGACTTTATAAGTAAATTAAAAGAAAAACAAATTGAACTAGATAATAAGCCGGGATATAAACCTATAAGTGAGCCAGCAATAGCAAATGCATTAAACGTATGTTCAAAAATAGTTGTAGGCAATATATATTCGAGAGAAGAATCCTCGGGTATTGGGCTGGGGGGTGTTTCTAGCGGAGATAGTTCTGATGAGATAGAAATAGCATATAAAAATACAAGCCTAAATAATTTTAAGAACGATTTTATGTTGAAATCAGCTGGACATGAAACGTCGCCAAGTACGGTTGAAATATTAGACGTCTATAACGCAAGTGATAAAACATTAGGCGACTTTATAAGTAAATTAAAAGAAAAACAAATTGAGTTAGATAATACGCCAGGATTTAAACGTATAAGTGATCCTGCAATTCAAAATGCATTAGATACATGTGCAGATATAGTATTAGATGAAATAAAGAGTCAATATGATGGATCTGGAGCCAGGAGTGTTAGTTCTGCAGAAAACAGAGTTGGTATAAGCGGTGGGTCAAAGTCTGAACCATCAAGACTTGCGACTTCTAGTTTTGAACAGCGGTTAACGGGATTTCAAGAGGAATTACTAGAAATATCAAAAGGGCATGAAGAAAGTCCCAGTACAAAGGAAATATTAGGCGTTTATGAGGCTAGTAATAAAACATTAGGTGGTTTTATAAAAAAATTAAAAGCCAAACAAAACGAACTACAACGTAAAGATGGGTATAAACCAATCAGTGATCCGGCGATAGAGAACACATTAAAAGTATGCGCTAAAATATTAAAGACATCTTTTGAAAGTGTTCTGACACTATATTTAGAAGGAGACAGTGAAGTGAACTCGGGGTCTGGAGGGAGCGGAGACGGTAGATCCGCTAGAGCAGTATCGAGTTCCATAACAGCGGGAGGTTCCGGAGGTAGCTCAAAACGGTCTTCATCTGATGCCATTGGCGATGGTGTTCAGCTATATCGAGGTAGCCGTCGATTAATAAGTGAATCAGGATTTGGTAGAATGAGTCGAAGAGATAAAGATGTGATTTTTATTAAGGATGTAAAAGATTCATTAAGGGAATATTATGGCGTTAAATTTGACGGCGTAAAACCTTTTTACAAAGGAGATAAAGGCGGAGGTTCTATTAAAGGGTTTGAAGTTCGAAAACGACCAAGTAGTTCAATTCGAGTAGGCAATAGCATTACAGGTAGCGTCCATGAATTTTCGGCGTCTACGTTACAAAAATATCAGAATTCATTTAAATGCGTTGTTTCAAAAGAATCTAGAAGCGTTTTTCAAGAGTTTTTTCCCGGTGAAACAATGGATACCTTTGTAAAGCGAGTGATGAGTGATGGAACTAAATCTCAAGAGGAGGCCTTTTTGATGAAGTTTATTGCTAGAACAGCTCAAACTCCTATTTTAAAGTCTTGGAAAGGTGAAGATGTTTCATCAAACCCTGATAACTTATTTCAAATATCCATGTGTGGCGTCGATTTTGATAATAGAAAAAACGATATACATGATATGTTACGGTATACAAACTGTAAATCTCTTAAAGGAGATAGAACGGGTACGTATTCAATATCAGACGATAAGAAAGCACTATTAGAAAAAGACTTGTTGTCAATGGCAAAAGCTAGGTTTAAAGCCTATGAACAAGACGGCGTTGAGCATGTTACGGAGTTGTTTATGGGACAAGGTGTATTTTTAAGACACTTAGATGCTAAATCTAATCAAATAGTTAGAGAAGCATATGCAAAGGCCATTAAACAGTGCTTAGAAGACTTAGACTCAACAAGTAGTATTAAAACATTTGCTATGTGTAAGCCAACAGAAAGTATTGATTATGATCAGGATTTTCAAACATTTAGAGACATTTTAAAAACGACTGAGCTTAAAAAGGCAATACAGATAAATATCGTAAACAATGATATTTTATGTCATGCAGCGGATATGTCATTAATAGGAAAAACCAGTTACTTAAATCCAGCTGATTCAGTAGGGTTTTACGGGCAATGGTGGGAAAGTGCTGGAGGGGGAGCTGTGGAAGAAGGTTTCGCAACAAGAACATTAGGGTTGTGGACTCAGCATTGTAAACTTAATAACAACATAGAATTAGGGAGATTTCCGGTAATAATAGAATAGTTAAAGCGAGATTAGTACCTGAAATTGGGGTAACCAAATATATATAATCCGATAAACAATATCAGATTATGAACAAGTTAATTATAACTCTAATACTAACTTAATGATTAATGTTTAAGTAAGATAGTAGCTAAATTTGATTATCTAAAAATAGATATTTAAAGTATATGAACACTCTAAATTGAAAATATTTTTTAAAAAAATGTTTAATGAATTTGAAACAGGGTATTGATCATAATACATCAAAAAAAGGAGCAACTATGAGTCTGTGTATAACAAAACCAAAGAAAGAAAATAAACAAGAAATTGAAAATAAAGAAAATAATAAAAAAAATAATGAAACAAATTTAAATCCTATTTCATCAACACCTTGTGAAAATGAACTTAATAATTTAAGTTACGTTTCCCTTTTATGGTTATAGATTCATAATAAACTCTATTTCTAAATTCTAAAAACCTTGTCAAGGTAATGCTCGTTGCTACGAAAGTGTGACAATCCTATCGCGTTAATAGATCACAAACCATTACAAGGCTAACATGGGTAGTATTACAAATAAGAAAATTGATAGCCTATTAAATCAAAGAAATCAACACATACTATTTAGATAAAGACATATCTTTAATTTTCTTGATTTTGTCACGATGAACTTTATTAGACAAGATTGCACCTAAAATACCAGATACAAATAAGCATCCAATAGACGCTAATAAACATCCTGAAATACCATAGGAATCATATAAAAAGCCCGAAGAGAAGACGGCTATTACTTTTCCAAACTGAGAAATTGTTTTATAAAACGCAATATCAATAGATGCGCGTTCTTTATTGGCAAGACGAAGGTGTAGATAATTATGAGGTGCCGTAGCAAGACCGGCAAAGATATTATAAGTAATCACTAACAAAAAAACAGCTAAAAAATTAGTTTTAAGAAAGTACATACCTAAAGGAACTAATAATAGAAAAAACGAAGAAACTGCAATAATATCTTCATAGTACCATTTAGATTTAATTACGAATGATCTGATATATAATCGGGATTTAACAAAAAAACCGGCTAATGGTTGGACCGTACCAAATACCATTAACCCACAAGCAAGTACGGTTCCAATCATAATTTTAGACATTCCAATACTTTGTAAATAGATAGGGATAGGGATTACCAGCCAAAGATCTCGGCCTGCATATAATGAGGCTCGAATGATAGCTAATATCATTAAATTATGGTTAACCTTAAAAAATCCTGAAAATGAAATTTGTTTGATTTCTTTATGATCCTTGAGCACGCCTTTAGCTAAAATTAAACAAAGAAATGTAAGGATTCCTAAAAAACCAAATGATAAATGAAATCCTAAATAAAATAAAAGAATAGACCCTCCTAATAGTCCAATTCCTTTAAGAAAATCTTTACCTCCTAGTAAATAATGAGGATGTAAGTGATTTTCAGATAAATGTCTAAAGTAGGCACTACTAGTTGTTTTGATTAGTTCTTTTCCAATACCTCTTAGTGATCTTAAAATATTAATAGTAATAGCCGTAAAAATAACAGGTCCTTGGAACAAAAATAAATAACCAAAGCTGGCAATAGTATGAAAAAATAACGATACAATAAATGCTTTTTTATAACCAAATCGATTAATAAAAAAACCACTATACATATTTGTTAAAAGTCCAAAAAACTCATAAAAAACAAAAATAATAGCAATTTTACTAGTTGAAATACCGATAGTACTTAAATATAAAGGAAGGATAATTCGCGATGCTCCTTCACAAAAAGTAGATGCCCAATAACAAAAAGCAATATAACGGCGTTGACTAAAGATATTTAAACTAAATATTTGAAATCCCTCCTTAATATGGAATTGTTATTATTGTAATCTATTCTTAGTAAAACTATTCCCAAAACGATAAGAGAATAAACACGTAAATTTAAATGAGTTAAATATGTAGAATATTAATAAAGGTCTTTATAGACGGTACAGACAAAGAATATTGAACCGTAAAGGATTAAAATTTAGGAATAATCATACCCACCGACTGCTGATAGTCTCGATATTCATTTCCTTTTCGCTTTAATGACAGCCGCTCTAAAACAGGCCCCGTAATAAACCTAAAAATAATCCACATACCAAATACTCCTATTAAAGACACATACCAGCCTAATGTGCCAACAGAGCAAGTAAAAATAGCTACCCAGCAAAGCCAATGAAATAAGTAATTAGGATGTCGGCTTAAAGACCAAAGCCCTTTACGAAACACACCTGATGATGTTTTTTTGAATTTATAAAGTTGAAAATCTGAAATACTTTCACCAATAATGGATATGGTGAGTAACGTAATCCCAACGAAAAAAAATATGGGATGGATCGATTTGCTGGATAATAAAGGTAAGTAGGATAGCCCTAATATAACTTGTAAGAACCATTGAAATAAATATTGAGTGACAATAGTAACGTGTTTTCCCCAAGATGACTGGTTAATAATAGATTCATATCTGTGATCAATATGGCCATGACGAAACCGAGTCCAATAAAAGAAAAAGCTTAATCTAAACATCCAAATAAAAATTAACATTAAAAAAAGATGATGAAACCACAGCCGGTCTGAAAAAATCCAATAGCAAAAAACTTGAAAAAATAAGCCAATACACCAAAATAAATCTATAATACTCACATTCTTAATAATATAAGACGTGCAAAGACCTAACATCATAAATAGAAATATTATTAACGATATACCTAATATTAATCCATAATCAAACGGAAATAGCATAAGGTTTAGATTCGTTTATAAGTTGTAAATCGGAATTACAGACTCGAGAAATTACTAATTGTAAGTTAGATAAAAATCGCGTTTTAAAAGCAGCTTCACAATAATTAAGGTAGTATACCCATTTACGATAAAATTCGTCATCAAACCCAAGCTTAATAACCTCATCGTGTTGCTGTTTAAAGTTATCAGCCCATATATTTAACGTTTTAGCATAATGAAGCCCAATATTTTCTAAATCTTGTATAACTAAAGATGTTGAATTGCTTAAAACCGAAGTAATAGCATGTAAACTAGGTAAGTGTCCGCCAGGAAAGATATACTTTCTAATAAAGTCACTGTTTTTACAATAGTAACGATATAAATGATCAGGAAAAGTAATAACTTGAATCACAGCAATTCCCTGCGGAGTTAATAATGAATCTAGTTTTTTGAAATAGGTTTTTAAAAAACGATGGCCAACAGCTTCTAACATTTCAATACTGACAATTCGATCAAACTTACCGTTAATATTACGATAGTCGCATAGCTTAATGGTTATCAATGACTCCAATCCAGCCTCTTTTACAAGACGTGTAGCAAAATCAAATTGTTTTTGTGATAAGGTTAATGACGTAACACGGCACCCTGTTCGTTTAGCTAATTCAACAGCGACACGCCCCCAACCCGTTCCAATTTCTAAAACATGATGGTTTTGTTTTACGACAGCTTTTTCTATGATTTTATTAATTTTTTCAATTTGAGCATCATATAATGAAGTTGTGGGTGTATTAAAAAAAGCACAGGAATACATTTTAGTTTGATCTAAAAATAAAGAATAGAAATCATTTCCTAAATCATAGTGGAATTGGATGTTTTTTTTACTTCTGATGATGTTATTGCGTCGTAGCAACATTTGGATAAGATTTAAGCCATTTTTCCACCATTTACCTCGAAAACTATCCAGTAAGTAGTCTCTATTAAGTATAATTAATGACATAAAATTAATTAGATTAGAGGTTCCCCAATATCCCTTAAAGTAAGACTCTCCCATTCCTATTTCTCCAGTAGAAGCAATAAGATTAAAGAATTTATTATTATAAACAGTTAAATCACAATGGATACCACTTGAGGCGTCTCCGAGAACAACTTTTTCATTGCTAGAAAAATGGACAGTAATAGATCCGTGTTGTAAATCAGAAAAGAAACGAATAAATTGTTTCTTTACCAAATTTTGAAAAAAAGTAATAGGCATGGCCTTAATAGTCATATTAGACATTGGTGTGGGCTTCTCCTTAGCGGGTAGTTTTTTTATATAATATAATTTTGCAGCCTGAAATACAATTCTTGGCAGTGTTAAAAATGTTGTAATTGGAAATTTAAGCAATGTCCAGAATAAAGAACTAGAGTTTAAAGGCATCGTTATTCCTTTAAAATTAGCATGAAGTGTAAGTGTGGATCCAACATAATAATTGATATCAATGTGTCGTTGATTTGGATGATGAAAAAAAGAAAAATGATAAGAGCCTTCTTCATCATAAAAAGGAGATACATGAAATTCTTTTTGAGTTTTAAAGTGAGTTACATTGTCTTTGGATTGTAGGGCCGGCATTACATACAGATGGACTTCTTTATAGGTGTTTGTAACTTCGGCTATCATAGCTACTAACTGATTCTTAGCGTCATAGCAGCAAAAAAAGCTAACAGGTCGAAATACTTTTGATAAAACTCTTGGGATAGTCATTAATTTTATATTAGAAATAGAAACATTTTTTAAATGAGAGTCAATGAGTCGTTTGCATTTAATTAAAATAGACTCAGAAGAATTGTCTAGGTAGTCACAGTCAAATATCGAAAATAGCCTAGTCTGATTATAGCCAAATAATAAAGATGATTGACTCTTAGAAAGATTAGTAATATCAATTTCAATCATAAATAGCGGATATTTAAACGAGTGGTGCTTAGGCGTAAAGCGAGTATGGCTGGTAAAACCCTTAATAATTACATTAGTCAAAAGAAACTCCTAAGTGACGAGCGACTTCAACGGCAGATCGAACGGCATCTTCATGGAAGCCATATCCCAGATAACTACCAGCATAAAAAATAGCAGATTTGCCATTTAATGCTTTTATTTTAGATTGAGTGTCCAATGATTGTTGAGTGTAAACAGGGTGTTCATAGTCAGCAGAGTATAAAACGTTCTGTTGGTCAATTGCATTATCATTTAAGGTTACAAAATAATGAGAGTTAGCATTAGCTAAATTTTGCAATCGATTCATATAATAGGTCATTGTTAAGGCCTGAGTATCTTGTGAACGATTAACAACCCAAGAAGCCCACGCGTTTTTGTTGGGAGGCATTAATGTTTCATCGGTGTGTAAGTAAACCTTATTTTTAGTATATTTCCAGGTTTTAAATAAGGTCGATTCGTTATAAGGGAGCTGAACTAACCGACTAGTTACATTTGCATGAGTTGCCATAACCACATAATCATAGATATCTTTATCACCATTTTTTTGATTGATTACAACATTATTATTTTCTTGATAAACAGAATCCACAGTTGCATTTAGTATTACTTGGCCGTTAAAGGTCTCGTTAAATTGTTTAATGTAAGATATACTACCGCCTTTGACCGTTTGCCAAGTTGGGCGAGTTATTAGATTAAGTAGCTGGTGATTATTCCAAAATTGGAAATAAGCAAGGGCAGGGAACGATTTTAATACTTCAAATGGGCAAGACCAAATAGCTGCTCCCATTGGAATTAAATATGAATTAATAAAAAAATCCGAATAGTTACATTGATCTAAATAGTCGCCTAAAGAAAGAGTGTCCATAGCGCCAGATAACAGGTCTTGTTTTGTTTTATTATTAAATTTGATAATTGAAAGTAAAAACTGCCAAAAGGAGTAAGACGTCAAATGTTTCCGTTGAGAAAAAATGCCTGAAGGAAAATCGCTACTGTACCAAAAGTTTTTACTTGGATCAAAATAACCAAAACTCATATCCGAACACTGGTATGGTACATTAAGCCGAGTTAAAAACTTTTGAAACAGCGGATAATTTAGCTCATTAAACACAATGAATCCCGTATCGATACCAATATCACCTAGATTCTTATCGTTTACATGAATCGTATTAGAATGTCCCCCAAGACGGTTATTCGACTCATAAATCGTAACATTATATTGTTTTGAAAGTAAGAAAGCCGAAACAATTCCTGCAACACCCCCTCCAATAATAGCGATAGATTTTTGACTATTCATGTGTGTTTTAGACTATATAATTAATTATTAATAAATAAATTTTATAGCACTTAAGTATATCAGAACTAACTGTTTTGAGCATAGTAGATTGATTGAAAATATAGTAAATTAAATATAATATATAGAGCATGAAAATATTATTAATAGTAATAATAGTATCAGCCATATCATTAACAACCATAGTAGTTGCAATGGCAGAAAAAGTAACATCATCAAATAAAAGGCTAGAAAGTCCTAAGCCTCAGTCCAGTCAAACAGTATATCCATATCGTTTAAATTTAATTACAGGAGAACCCTTAGACTTAAAAAGTCTGAAAGGAAAAGTGATCTTAATTGTGAACGTAGCCAGTCGTTGCGGATTTACAAAGCAATATAAAGGATTGCAATCATTATATGAACAATATAAAGAAAAGAACGTTGAGATTATTGGCGTTCCTGCCAACAATTTTGGGAATCAAGAACCTGGTTCTAATGATGAAATAAAAACATTTTGTGATATTAACTATAAGATAACATTTCCAATGACGAAGAAAGTATCTGTTAAAGGCAAGGATCAACATGCGTTATATAAATTCTTAACTAACAAAGACTTACATCCACGTACAGGTGGGCAAGTAAGGTGGAATTTTACAAAGTTTTTAATTAATCAACAAGGCTTTGTTGTTAAAAGGTACTCGTCAAGTACAAAGCCACTGTCTAAAAATATAGTCTCGGATATTGATTCTATATTACAAGAGAACATTTAACAAATAGTTTGGTTTTTTTATATTATTATTTTGGTTATAATTATTACAATTAAATAAAATGTTCCAAGAATAAGTTATAACTAATGTTTTTAAAGTTGTAAAATTAAGGAGTACACTATGTATGGCGTTATAAGCAATTCTCAAAAAGTTACTATAAAAAATGATTAGGTTTAAATTGATTTCAAGTGTAGGTTTTAAAGAGCTTCAAAATTTTGGTGACTTTTTAGAAGTTGCATCCAAAGAAATAGAGAAAATCGAAAAGAAGGTTCCTAATTTATCGTCCAGCAAAAATTTGCGTCAAAGAATTTGTCAAGCCAAGATATATTTTAAGAAAAAAATTAAAGAATTTAAAATAGATAGTTCAGTAAGTTATGCAGAAAAAGTATTGTACCTATCCTATATTAATAACTATGTTCAAGATAGCGATAAAAATGAATTTGATTCTGATAGATTAACGTGCAATAGATTTATTTCTAACAAAATTCGAAATAATCAGTTTTCTCATAGCTTTCGAAGAGCTTTTTCAATAAAAGAAATTACAGATAGGCTCTTGCAAATATTTAGAGCAATTAATGCGAGAATTGATGAATTTGGGAACGTGCCTGTATATTTAGATACAATGAGAACGTATATAAACAACAATATAGATCATATTGATAAAAGTAATGTTCCGAGTTGGAAATCAACAAGACAAAAATTAGATGGTTTGACAATAGCGGCGAGAGTAAAATGCGGGAGAAAAGTTTCGTTAATTGAAAAAGAAAAAGCAGTAATTTATTCGAAAAGATTACAGCGTAAAGTAAGACAGGGAAGAGGCTCTCGTGCTAATATTCTGTTGACTCCTAAGATTAATCGTAGTGAATCTTCTAGTAGGGTTAAGACGACGTCTGCATCTCTAAATTCGCAACTTGCAAAACAATTATATCGTTTAAAAAAAATGTTAACTCCTGATAAAAAGCAAACAGATTCTGTTGGTAGTATTATGACAATTTCCCGATCTCCAAAACCGGGAATAGCAATACCTCAAAAAAGTAGATTAACACAAGGTTCAAGAAGTCCACAGGGAGTCATTCAAGGTCAAATGTTAGTTAAAGACGGAGGTGTTTACATACATTCTGATTCTAAAGAAAGCAGAATAAAGACGCCTCCAATAGGCCCCCAGGAAAGTAAAGATACACCTCCAAAAGTTCTCCAGGTAAGTAAACTAAATACTCCTTGCATAAACAATCCTCTTACACCCCCGACAGTCTCCCAGTCACAAAAAGCTAAACCAATGCAATATCAAAAAGGTTTAGTTCCGATAGCTAATAATAAATTAGGTTTAGATGTAAGCCTATTGATCAGTTCTTCTGCTGTTATATCGGCAAGTTGATAGGTAAAATATATAATAAAAAAGATAGTTAAGATTTAAAAATTTATTAATACTATGTTAATATTTTGGTTATGAAAAAAACAGCAAGCGCAGGTGGCGTGGTATTAAACACAAATAAAAAAGTATTATTAGTAAAGCAACAAAATAATGTTTGGTCGTTACCAAAAGGACATGTCGAGCATAATGAAAGTGTTTTAGACGCAGCTAAACGAGAAATCGAAGAAGAGTCAGGAATAAATGAATTAACTCTTGTTTTGGAGTTAGGGTCTTATCAGCGCTATAAAATTGGTAAAGATGGTAATGACGATCAAAGTGAGTTAAAAGAAATATTTTTATTTTTGTTTTTAACAAATCAACAGCATTTAAGCCCTCATGACCCTGATAATCCGGAAGCAATATGGGTAAACTCTGAAGACGTAAAAAGTTATTTGACTCATGAAAAAGATATTGAGTTTTATGAATCCAAGCTATCAGTTATTTTAGGACATGACTAAACCCATATACAGTATCATTATTACCACTTGCCCAACAAAGGCGGCGGCTAAAAAGATAGCTAATAAATTAGTAGCAGCTAAAGTGTCTGCCTGTGTTCAAATAAGTTCTCCTATAGAAAGTTTTTATTATTGGGATAATCAAATTCAAAATGATCAAGAATATCGATTACAGATCAAAACAAAGACAAGTTTATTTGAAAAGGTAAAAGATATAATACAAAGTAATCACCCTTATGACATCCCTCAAATTATTTTAGTGCCTATTTTAGAAGGAAATAAGGCCTATTTAGACTGGGTTAATAGCGTTGTTAGTTAACATTTAAATTAATACTCTTTTTTACAGTCAGAAGTTGTTAACTCTTGATAGTTTTTATGTTTGGAATCCTCAGTTATTAGTCGGTTTTGAGCTAAGAACTCTAGTGTATCTGTAGTTCCTTCGACAAATCGTCCTGTTAACATAAACGAATTATTTGGTTCTTTGAATGTATCATAAACATTTTTATCAGTACCTACAAAAACCTTAATTAAGTTATTTTGATTAATTGGAGATAGCCATTGATGAAAAGGGAACTTGAATAGTTCGATATCATTTTTAGAGTCACCAAAAACAATAGCGTTATTAAGTGTTTGAGTGATCTCTGTGATAAAAAATGGATGAAGAGTTTGCAAGCCTTCCATTTTGTTGGATGCTGTAATTTCAAAGAAATCATAGTCTAAAACTTTGTGAAAACGATAATGGTTTTGAATTCGTTTGACACCCCAATCATTAGCTACTTTTTTAATGAATTCCATAGCAGAAGGGGAGTTTTTTGGGAGAAAAATCGACCATTTACCGCCTCTCATTTCAACAAAAATTTGAAAAGAGTCATGATTAGACGATTCAAGTACGTGATTGATAGTAAGTCGAACTTTTCCGCCTTGTTCAGAGGTTAAAAGCTGCATATTTTGTTCTGTTAGCCTAAAGTTAGGGTCGAATTCTTTAGCAACGCAAATCATAATTTCTAATAGAGTTTCTTTATGACTTTTGGATAAACATTTGCCTTCATAAATTTGATTAGGAAAATGGTTCTGAATTCGATAAATATCATGACCAGAGCCACACACTAGAAAGACCTTATCTAGGTTGGCTTGTTTGATAGAGCTTAAGAAATGGTTAGAGACAGTATGAATAGAATCACTAGTGACTAAGACCAGAGGCATGTTTTGCTTAAATAATGATAATAACGCTTGTGCCGTTCGTGGCCGGATAGTATCTTCTTCTTGAAAGAGGATTGTTTTGGTCATATCAGCAATAATAACAGTTTCGTTGTTTTTAAAATAAGAGATCCGTTGTTTAAGTTTTTCTAAAGAGTTAAGAGCTTGGTGACGAGTATCTAAAAATGATGAACAAGTCGTAGGCCCTAGTGATTTAATATAATGATCTTGTAAAATAGGGTCATTAAATAATGATGATAGATCATTAGATGTAGGTGGTAATACTCGTTCAATCGATTTTTCTATTGATCCATTAAGCAATGTAGCTAAATGAATAGCACTCTTAGATTCTGTATGGTTAGACGAGTCAATAAGTGTTTCTTGTATTGTACTAATAAATTTTTTCATAAGTCATTTCCTTTCGAAGATAAAGATCTGAATCGTTTTAATGTAAAAAGTGTGCCAGTTGAATTTAACGTGATATTAATAAATTTATAAATAAATCGTTACAAAAATGAATGCTTGGGTTCGGGATATGTGTATATATTACATAATTGTTTAGATTCTAATGTGTTAAATATCGTATTAAATTGGCAGTAAACCAGAAATATATTATGATAAGGTCACTAACAAAGTAAAAGGGGTTCCTAATGATTAAAAAGATCGTTATATTTTTTATTTTAACTATAATAGTAATTGGAAAAATAAGCGCTGCGCCAATATATAGTTACGATGATCGATTTCATCCTAAGGTAGCTCAAAATGGCATGGTTGCAACTCAAGAAGCTTTAGCAACAAAAGTTGGGCTCAGTATTCTTCAAAAGGGCGGTAATGCTATAGATGCAGCGGTAGCTATTGGGTATACCTTAGCCGTAACATTGCCGAGGGCCGGAAACTTAGGAGGGGGCGGCTTTATGATGGTATATTTAAAAAGTGAAAATAAAGTAATTGCAATCGATTATCGAGAAAAAGCGCCAATATTAGCAACCAAAGATATGTTTTTGGACTCCTCAGGTAGCGTGGATAGTAGTAAGTCGAGAGATAGTGTATTGTCAGTAGGTATTCCAGGAACAGTTTTAGGCTTAAACACAGCTCTTGAGAAATATGGAACATTACGATTAAAAGACGTGATCCAGCCGGCAATAAATTATGCTAAAAAAGGGATACCCGTAACACAGGACTTAGCTCACTCGATTCAGAGGGCATGGCCAAAACTGCAGAAGTACCCAGCTAGTAAAGGCGTATTTGGAAGAAATGATAGCCCTTTGTCAGTAGGTGATCGATTAATCCAGAAGGATTTAGCCTGGTCTTTAAAGCAAATAAAAAAAGATGGAAGCCAAGCCTTTTACAACGGAGAAATAGCAAAAAAAATAATATCTTATATAAATAAAAACCAAGGTTTAATCTCTCAGCAAGACTTAACCGAATATCGCGTTGTAGAGCGAAAGCCAGTGCGTGGTAATTATCGAGGTTTTGAGATCTTTGCAATGCCTCCACCTAGTTCTGGTGGTATTCATTTGGTGCAGATGTTGAATATTTTAGAGAACTACCCTTTAAAAAAGTGGGGTCATAATTCGGCAAAGTCAATTCATATTATGGCAGAAACGATGAAGCGGGCATATGCAGATCGATCAAAGTTTTTAGGAGATCCAGACTTTGTAAGAGTTCCTCTTAAGCAGTTAATTTCAAAAGAGTATGCGCAGCAGATTGTTAATGATATAAAGGTAGGAAAAATAACACCTAGCTCTAAAATTGGGCCAAGTAATTTAATAAAATTATCAGAAGGTCCTCAAACAACTCACTATAGTGTTATAGATAAAGAGGGAAATATGGTGAGTAATACATACACGTTAAATTTTAGTTATGGTAATAAACAGATTGTGCAAGGTACCGGTATTTTATTAAATAATCAAATGGATGACTTCTCTGCAAAGCCAGGTGTTCCAAACGCGTATGGTTTAATTGGCGGTGAGTTTAATGCTATTGAGCCCGAAAAGCGAATGTTAAGTTCAATGACCCCTACAATTGTTTTAAAAGAAGGGCGTCCTTATTTAGCAACAGGATCTCCAGGAGGTAGTCGAATAATAACAACTGTATTGCAAGTTATTGTAAATCTAATTGATCATCAAATGAATATTAGTGATGCAACACAGGCAGTAAGAATTCATCATCAATGGCTACCGGATAGTATTCGTTATGAAAAAGGATTAAATATTGATACTCGAAATAAATTAATATCAATGGGATACAAATTGAAACAGGGGTATAATATGGGGTCTGTACAAAGTGTTATGAAAAAGGATAACTTTTTATGGGGGGCATCTGATTTAAGAAAGCCTGGAGCTTTAACAATAGGGTATTAATTAAATATTATTTTAATTAGTAAGTTGAGGTGGGTTTGATTTGAAAAACGTCGACTCAAGCCGTTTATCAAACCAAGAGATAGATCTATTTCGGTATTGATGAAAAAGGTCATCTATATCAGATACAAACTGGTGCGCATAAAGATGGCAAAAGTCCGACAGCATTTCTATTTGGCTTGTAGTCATAATGTTAGGATTGATAGTAAATGTCCAAACACCAAACTTTTTTTTTGAAAATTGACTTAATTGGTAAGGAATCCAAACAAGGTTGTATCGCTTAAATGGGTAGTATGAAATACCTGCATTTATCATACGAATTGTTGTATATCGAGATAAAACATCACAGGTAACTTGATCAAAGCTATTAGCAGGTGCAATAAAGATTGTAGTGTTAATTTTGTGTCGTTTAAAAATAGCCGTGCCATTTAAAATTTTTTCTTTTTGTTGATCAATATTGAGTCCAGCAAACTCAGATTTTAAGTGAACAGGTACTAACCCTCCTTGCTTTGTCGAAATTGTATGGTCATATCCGTGTAGTCCTATCGTCCAGCCTTTATGTTGCCATGCTCTAACTTGAGACCAGAATCCTGTAATAGGCGGTTGAAATATAAGGTTTTTACTTTTATTGTTAGGAATAACACCCACTAATGGTTTAATTCCAGAGGAATCACAAATTGTTTCAATAAGTTCCCAAGATTTCCAGTTTGAAGTAGGGCAAGCATCATCAAGACGTAAAATGTATCGTTGCTGATTAAACATAATTTTATAATAGCGAAAATAGTAACAAAATTAAAATATTTAAGAGCATAGTGATAAAGTCTGCAACTTTTCTGAGATATTTTCGATAATATATTAAAGAGGTGAGACGAATGTTTAAAGTAAAAACAATAATTTATATAATGTTATCATTTTTAACTATCTATAAAGTTTTTATAGCGTCACCACTTATTGCAGAGTCGTTTAATACCCCATTTGAATATAGTCGATTCCAAAAAATTTATATTTCAACTAAAGATATTTTAGAGAGTTAAGAACATTTTTACTGAATTTATTTAAAGTAAATAAATATTCAAGTTTAGTGTAAAGTTCTATGCCTTCAAGTTTCTTTTTCAATTCGGTTGGGTTAGAATTTTGAATAGTTTTTAAGATTTGTTTTAGTTGAGAACGTTGGTAAGAGAGGGATTTATTATTTAATACTCTAAGTAACTTAGCATTTAATAAAGTATCTTTTAGTTGTTTAGTTTCCACCTGAGTATTTTTAAGTTGGCCTAGGAATTGATTCCATTCTTCTTCTATTTCTTGTTCAATACGAAGGTCTGTAGCTTGTTCAATATGTCGTTGTAATTTAATATCTAAAATAAGTTCTTTTGCTGGAATGGGTGAATTGGGTAAATGTTTTTCAATAGATCTTTTTATTATAGTGTCTAAATTAGGGTCTTCAGAGCTTTTAACGTTGTCAAGTTGCCCGTTAAGAATAGTTAAGTTAACAATGGTATCACCTAAATTGTCCTTGTCTTTTAAGCAATCTTCAATAGAGGATGTCTGAATTTTATGAATTAGTTCAGATAAATCTCTGATAGCGTTAGTATCTGATATTAGACCGTCGATTCTATTCGCGGTTGTTTTTGAAGCCTTTTCTTGAAGTGAAGTATCTTTAGGCGGAGTAGTAAGTTTATTGTTAGTGGGGTCAACTTGATTAACCATAATCTATCCTTTCTTAATTTAATTAGCGCTTTGTATCTAGTGTTAATACCCAAAGGATTTGTTAGTTAAACATATCAGATTAGTCTTCTAATGAGTTCCTAAATTTAAATTTATAGTGTTTAAACACGTACAAAAAGGGAATATAAAAAAGAAGAAAGGAGTTATAATTAATGAAATTAACAATAAATACACTATTTTATATAAAAGAGGAAATTAAACAAGGAAGAATAAAAGTTAACGATGTTTTAGCTAACAGGATGATATCAGGAATAAAGTTTAATAGGCAATTATGTATATCCAGATATTCGGCTAAAAAAATAAATAATTTATGTAAGAAGCCGGAGTATAGTTCTCGAAAGCATAACGATTTAGAAGACTTCGATGAAAAAGACTGTTTGAAGCAAAAGGATATCAAACACATAGTACAAGCATTAAGTGATCTAAAAATAGGTGGAGAGTCTAAGGCTAGTATGGTAACAAGGCAAGATAAATCAGCTGGAGCGTTGAGCGATAGGTCCATCTGTACCAGTAACTCTAATGTTGAACGAGACAACTTAAACTTTCAAAAAAAGGATGCTATTAAGTACAGAAAACAAAGAAGGAATCTTAAGGCAATTGAAGGGCATTCACTCAGAGACTTGCTTGAGAGTGACGATAGTGACAAAGAAAATTAAGCAAAACACCCACTCAATTGAGTGGGTGTAAATCTATTGATTAAATATAAAATTATTTATTTATGCTAATTAGTTCAACTTCAAACAATAGGGTTGAGTTTGGTTGGATTTTAGATCCTGGAGGGGGCGTTATTCCATAGGCTAATTTAGACGGAATAAATAATTTCCATTTAGCCCCAATCGACATTTTTTGTAAAGCTTCTGTCCATCCTTCGATAACTTGTCCAACTGGAAATGAAGCGGGCTGGTTACGATCGTAAGAACTATCAAATTGAGTGCCATCTAATAGTGAGCCTTTATAATGAACAGTAACTTTGTCAGACGCAGAAGGAAATGATTTGCCATTCCCTTTTTTGAGAATTTGATACTGTAACCCAGATTTAGTCGTAATTACACCTTTATTTTTTTTGTTTTTCAAAAGAAACTCTATTTCCTTATTTTCGTTTATCTCTGCTAATTTTTGCTGTTCTTGTTTAAACGCTTCTTGTTCTTTTTGCATTGCTTCCGTCACTCGTTTTTGTAAATCTTGAAGAATAGTATCTTGTTCTTCTTGTGAAATCTGAGGAGAGTTGGTTAGCCCATCTTTAAATGCTTTTGATACAATATTTGGATCAACTGTAAGCTTTTGACTTTCAAAATTTTGTTTAAAGTTCATACCTAGGTTATATCCAATAGAATAACTTTCTTTTTGTTCTTGTGTATCTAACTTAACGGCAGCTGTTTCATGATTGCAACCACTGATTAAAAGTGATCCAATAAGGACAGCTCCTAAAATTTTATTTTTCATAATACTCCTTTTTAATTGTTATTTTAATTTATTATATACTAAACAAAAATTAATAATCAAAAAATACAAGTATAGTAAATTGATAACTAAATATTTAGCATCATATTGAATTGAGTAAAATTTAAGGATTAGATTTAATTTGATGTATAATATGAGCTTAAGGAAGTGGTTATGGGATACTATTTAATAAAGCTATTAATATCAGCGCTAATGATTGTGATTGTTGCAGAATTGGGTAAGCGAGTATCGTGGTTAGCTGCATTAGTTGCCTCGTTGCCATTAACCTCGATTATAGCGCTTTGTTGGCTATATATCGATACTAAAAATATTAGTAAAGTTATTAACTTGACCCATTCAATAGCAATCGCGATTGTTCCATCGCTAATTTTTTTTGTTGTATTTCCAATAATGTTAAAGCAAAATATATCCTTTATCACAAGTTTGGTAATCTCTATTGGTGTCATGTTTTGTGGATATGTTTTATATTCATTGTGCATGAAATCATTTTTAAATTAATGGTTAATTTAAGATGAGCTATAACGTTGTATCTGCTTTCTCGTACAGCTTAGCTATTTTGGTAACATGTTGTTGGGGGGTAAATTTTATATTTGCAAAGGTAGTATTAAGCTACTGGTCGCCATTTGTATTATTGATTATGAGATTTAGTTTAGTAAGTATTTTATTGTTGCCAGTATTAATAAAGGGACCTCCTGTAGCTATTAAACAGTTGTTCCCAATTTCAGTTACATTTTCTGTTCTACATTTAACTTGCATGTTTGGAAGTTTATATTTAGGTTTGAGTGCATCGATTGGTGTTTTAGTTCAGCAGTTAGGGATTCCTTTTTTATTGATTTTATCTGTTTTTTTTCTAAAAGAAAAAGGTAGCTTGGTTATATGGATAGGGGTTTTTTGTTCGCTTTTAGGGACATTTTTTTTGATGAATAGTCCAAATAGTATTCAATTTCCAATAGCGTTTATTTTAATGGTTCTAAGTGCTTTTTTCTTTGCTGTTTATAGTATCCAAATAAAACATATTTCAAAGAAATGTAAACCATTGGAGTTAATAGGATGGATTTCAATTTTATCGTTACCGATGGTATTAATTATTGGGATTGTATTTGATAGAAATTTATTAATAACTAGTTTTGGAGTCCCATTAAAGGTATGGATTAGTTTAGGGTACATAGCTGTAGCGAGTTCGATTACGGCTCATAGTATCTGGTTTTATTTAATATCGAATAATCCTATTCAAAAAATAGCACCTATTATTTTATTAGTTCCGTTAGTAGGGGTTGCTGCAGGGATTTTGATACTTAATGATGCGTTATCGTTAAAAATAGTGATAGGTGGGATCTTAATGGTTGTAGGTGTTGCTATGATCGTTATAAATAAGTCAAGTAATCAAAGCAAGATTAAAGCTTCTGGTATTAACGAAAAGATTATAGGAAAGTAAACATCATATTAAGGAGGACTCCGTTATAATGGCAAATAATAGTTTTAAGTCTATATTACATACTAAAGGCTGGTACCCTAGTAATAGTAACGATTTAATAGCAATGATTGAGCAAGATCTTTTGCCTGATATAACAGAGAAGGTCCCAATAAAGGCAGTCATTGTTCCGCATGCAGGGTATGTGTTTTGTTCTAAGGTTATAGGGGCTGTTTTAAGATATGTAAAAGGTCAGCAGTATTCTAGGATTTTAATGTTAGGCCCTAGTCACTATGTTGAAGCAAGAGGTATAGGCGTAGTTTGTAATTATGATAGTATGGAAACTATTTTAGGGCCCGTTCCTTTTTTAAAGAGCATTAATACCCAATTAATAAACACAGGCTATTTTGTTGAAGATAATAACGTTCATCAACCGGAGCATGCATTGCAGGTACTATTTCCCTATTTACGTATATTGCAACCAGACGTTCCTGTTATACCTATTATTATCGGTCAATTAAATTCGTTAGAGATTGCAGAGATTAGTCTTATTTTGAAACATCTAATCGATGATCAAACATTAATAGTGATTAGTAGTGATTTTACACATTATGGAAAAAGGTTTGGTTATTTACCTTTTCAGGCTTCTAATGATAAGGCGGTTTCTGAAGGTGTGCGAGCTATTGATATGGCAGCAATAAACGCTATATTGGATAATGATGTTAGTACATATGATCGGTATATTAAGCAAGCACAGCCTACAATTTGTGGTCGGTTTGCTATCCAAATTTTATTAGAGATAATCAAAGATAAAAAAGTTGAAAGTAGCTTAGTTGATTACGTTCAATCAGGAGATATCTCGCGTGATTGGTCGCATACTGTTAGTTACGCAGGGATTAGATTTAGTGTTAGTTAATCCTTATAAGGGTCAAACTCATGTTCTCCAGCCATTACAACGGCCTTTAAGTAAAGGTGATGCTTGATTTTAATTGTTCCATGATGAAAAGCTAAAACGTCTTCAAGTCGTCGATAGGCCTGTGGCGCTTCGTCTAAGCCGCCACCTCGAAGTAGGACATTTTTTTTTGATAGCCATTGATTAAGCATGTCCCAAGAGATTGCTCCTGTAGAAATATGTTTTGGTCGCTTAACACCATTTTTGTTTTTGATCCACTTAGACTTACCAGCGGCTTTGGTTCTACTCATAACACGGCCCGCACCATGTATAGTAGAGTAGAGCGCTTTTTGGCTAGCTGTTGAATCAACACCTTGAATAATCACAGAATCATCACCCATAGAGCCTCCAACAAACCCTTCTTGACCAGGAAATGCGGGCGTAGCTCCTTTGCGAATCACATAATAATCATCACCTTCATGATTTTCGAGCCATGCATAATTGTGATGATTATGGACTTGGTAAAGGCGTTTAGCGCCAATAATATCTTGAATAGTTTGACAGACCCATTCACGCCCGGCATAGGCGTACTGACCGGCAAGTGTCATGCATTGAAGATAACGATGACCGATATCACTAGTTGTATCTAGTAGTGTTTCGATTTGTTTAAAGGGTTGATTCCACTGTCCAGTTTGGGCAAGCGACAGAAAGCCGCTGGCAATATGATGGCCAAGCCCACGGCTTCCAAAATGAACGCCTATCCAGGTAAGTCCGCTGTCGTCTTCGAATATATCTACATAGTGATTCCCAGATCCAACAGTTCCAAGTTGTTTTTGAGCAAGATCTTTCATTTTAGATTTAATTTGAGAACTAGGAAACGCAGACCATAAGTCGTTAGAGAATAGGGGGTGGTCGCATGGTGCATTAGGATTTGTTTGGCCAATACCGAAGCTAATTTTAGATTCAATTTGATCTAAAAGCCAGTGTAAGTTAATGTTAGCGAAAGGTTCATCTAGTTGGATGGCCATATTTCCACAAGCAATATCAAAACCCACGCCAGCAGGTGAAATTTTATGTTTATAAGCAGCAACTCCTCCGATTGGCATAACGTATCCCAGGTGCCCATCGGCCATTAGGGCTGTTTTTTGCGCATTTTTTTTTATGTTATTAAATTGTTCTAAAGTATTAGAGTTATGGTTGCCAAAAATCATGATATAACAGACTGAGACATAAGTTAAATAACCTCCAATATAAACTTACATATAATTTAAATGTATTGTAGCAATAGAGTGGGTGAAAATAAAAATTATAAAAAGAGGGGAGTATTAAGAATCATATAAAATAGATCTAGTAATGTTTGATAAAAGAATATTACTGAGAGAAAGCTCCAAAAAAATAACAATAACTTCTAAAATTATAAAAATGGTACCAAAGGACCATTGTGTATCCTATTTATTTTTAATAAGCTGAGGAAAAATAAAAGGAGAATTAAATGAAAAATAAAATAAAAATTATAAATTATATGATATTGGCTATTGTAGTGAATTGTATATTTAGTTGTACTTCAGCTAAAGTTTTGGAAAATGACTCCATATTGTTTGGAAGGGGCGATTTAAGTGATGTGAAAGTGTATGATGAAATCGACCAATCAAGTGTGGAAATAGGTATTAAAGAATTTGAATTTACGTCTAAAATGAATATACCATTTACTGCCAATTATTCTGTTAGACCGATATCTATAGAATATTATACTGTTGGTCCGAAAAATCAATCTGTAAAAGTATCTGCAAGCGTCAGTATCCCTAAAGATGTTAAGGCAGCATTACCGATTGTTGTTATTAACCCAGGTACAAGATATCTTAAATCAGAAGATTCTAACTATTCTAGTAGAACTCTTTATGCTAGTAGTGGTTATATAGCAGTATCTCCTCATTATATTGGTTATGGTGTATCAGGTATACCTCATCCCTATTTACATGCAAAGACACTTGCATTTACGGTTATTGACATGATTCGAGCAACTAAGCAATTAATGATAGAAAAAAATATTTTACATAATGGGCAGATATTTATGACAGGTTATTCGGAAGGTGGCTATGCCACAATGGCAGCTGCAAAAGTGATAGAAGAATCTTTGGGTCATGAAATCCAGTTAACAGCAATTGCTCCAAATGCTGGAAGTTTTGATATGTCATCGTTGGTACAGACGATATTAAATTCATCGATGATTTACCCACACCCTGCAGCTATTCCATTTTTAGTATTTAGTTATAATGATATTTATGATTTAGAAAATCAAGTGGGTCCAATTTTAAGGGCAGATGTTAAAAAAATTAAACCGATGTATAATGGGCAGTATACAAGAACTGAAATCAATAGGCAGTTACCAGACGTACCGGTAATGATGTTTACAGAATCATTTGTTCAAAAAGTGAGGGGGGGAGAAGTAGGATTAGTGACGGCTGTGTTAAAAGAAAATGATGTATATCGATGGACTCCAAAAGTTAAGGTGCGGATGCATCATTGTATATCAGATATTGAGGTTTCTTATCAGCATTCCAAGACAGCCCTTAATTATTTTCATAGTAATGGGGCTAATCATGTTGAGTTAATTGACCCCATGCCGAACGCTAATCATTTAGATGGGTATTATGTTGCTCAAATTGAGACAAAAAAGTGGTTTGATATGTTGGTAAAGCGATGATCTATAGTCTATTAATATTATATTTTATAGCGATTTCAGTGGGTAGTTGTTCGTTTTTATTGTGTTGGATAACGAATAGGGTTTATCGATTGCCGGTAATACGCGCTCATTTTATCTTATTTTTGATGTTAACGATAATATTATTTGTTGATATTTCAATGATTGTTTTTAGTTGGATTGAAAATCAGTCGGAGTGGTATATTTGGGCCAGTGTACTTTTGAATTTTATTTTAAATATAGCACAGTGTGGTATCGTGTATGCTATTCCACAATTTTATTTAAGGTTAACAGATAATATTTATCGTAATATAGTTGAAAAGGTGACTTATTATTTGATGGCTATTTTTATAGGTTGTATAACGATTATATACTTAATTAAGGGTAGTCATATTAGAATGATGTCGAGTATCTTTTTTTGGGTTTTAGATACCATTATTTTAATTGAGATCGTATTAGCTGTTTATGTTTGTATTATCGCAATAAAAAGAACTCAAGAGGGGTTATTGCGACGTATAATAAAAGCGAATAGTATTTTACTGCCAATGGTTACAGTTGGTATATTTTTAGATTTATTTAGAGATAAGATTTCTTTTTTAAATTTAGAGAGTTTAGGAAGTTTTAGATTTTACACAGTGTTTTATATAATATGGAGTATGGTGTTTGTATGGTATACATTGCAAATTTTATTAAAAAAACTTCCACGTAATCAAGCGAATAAAACCAGGGAATTAATAGTGAAACATAACATTACGAGCCGAGAAGAAGAGGTTGTAATGAACATGGCCATGGGGTTGTCAAATAAATTAATAGCAAAAAAATTATATATATCGATATCAACAGTTAAGCGTCACATTCAGAATATATATGAAAAAACAGGAGTGAACAACCGAATGTTATTAATGAAAAAGTTTGAAATAAATGCATTAAATGAGCTACCCATACTAAAAAGCCCTGAAATAAAAGCAGGTTAGACTTTAATTGATAAAAAGAGTTGATAATGCGAACGGGTTGCGTTATTATTAGCACTTGTTTTTAAATTAAATTTAAATTGGAGTATTTAATGAATAAAAAATTACCAGTTACAGTACTGTCTGGCTTTTTAGGGGCTGGAAAAACAACGTTATTAAATCGGATATTAAATAACCGAAAAAATTTAAAGGTTGCCGTGATAGTCAATGACATGTCAGAAATAAATATTGATTCTCAGCTAATTAAAAATGGAGAAGCTAGCTTAAGTAGAACTGAAGAAAAATTAGTTGAAATGTCGAATGGTTGCATATGTTGTACATTACGAGAGGACTTGTTATTAGAAATCAAACGGCTTGCTCAAGAAAACCGGTTTGATTATTTAGTGATAGAGTCGACAGGTATAAGTGAGCCATTGCCTGTGGCAGAAACCTTTACATTTGAAGATGAGGAAGGCGATTCACTATCTGACTATTCTCGATTAGATACAATGGTAACGGTAGTTGATGCTGTCAACTTTTTTGATAACTTAGATTCCATGGAGTCTCTAAAAGATAGGGGTGAGGAGTTAGGTGACGATGATGAGCGAAGTATTGTAGATTTATTAGTCGACCAGCTTGAGTTTGCCAATGTAATTCTCTTAAATAAAAGTAGCGAGATTAAACCAGAGCATTTAAAAAGAGTTAAAGGTGTTATTAGGGCTCTTAATACTGATGCAAAAATAATAGAGACTAGTTATTCAGAAGTTGATTTAAAAGAGGTATTAAATACAAACTTATTTGATTTTGAAAAAGCATCACAGTCGCCTGGATGGTTAAAAGAAATGAGAGGGGAGCATATTCCTGAATCTGAAGAATATGGTATTTCAAGTTTAAGTTTTAAATCAGATCGTCCTTTTCACCCTGAAAGGTTTATAAATTTTGTACAATCAAATCTTGATGGTTTATATCGAGTAAAAGGTTATTTTTGGTTATCAACAAGAATGGACCATGTAGGTCAGATTAGTATTGCTGGTAAATTAGCCGAATTGTCTCCAGCC
Organism: Candidatus Marinamargulisbacteria bacterium SCGC AG-410-N11; assembly: GCA_003265895.1. Classification (GTDB taxonomy): domain Bacteria; phylum Margulisbacteria; class Marinamargulisbacteria; family AG-410-N11; genus AG-410-N11. The sequence goes on from QFBS01000003.1 coordinate 43,338, forward strand.
GGTAAATGGTGGGCAGCGGTTCCAAAAAATGAATGGGACTTAGATGATAAAGATATGATAGAAACTATAAGGCAAAATTGGAAAGAGCCGTATGGCGATCGCCGACAAGAGTTAGTATTTATTGGAACAGAACTTGATAAAGATAGCATAAGAAAGCGGTTAGAGAGTTGTTTATTAACAGAAGAAGAGTATCAAGAAGGCCCTGAAAAGTGGGAAGCACATACAGATCCAGTCCCTCCATGGAGATTTGTAGAAGAGCCAGAATTAGAAACCAGCCCTGCATAATCAAATTAAAAATTAAGGGAGCGACGCAAGCTCCCTTAAAACCTTTCATAACAAACCTAACGAGTAATTAAATAACCCAAAAAGCAAGCAAAGAAAAGCGAAAACGATCCCTTAAAGCGTTATAAATTCCCAAGAAGGCAACGAGGCCGAAAGGTTAAATCGTGAGTGGCCTTCACAAAGTGAAGCCGATTCCGAACGTAGGTATCGTTGTTTTCTTGGGGATTTAGAAATGCTTTAATGGCGGAAAGGGTGGGATTCGAACCCACGATACAGTTGCCTATATACACGCGTTCCAGGCGTGCTCCTTAAACCACTCGGACACCTTTCCAATCACCAGTAATAATACTCATAAACAAAAAACATTTCAAGTGAAAAGCGTAAATTATAACGTTTGAAATTAAAAAAAAAGCCCCTAAATCAAAAATTCAAATCCCAAACAAAAATAGACAATCAATTATTGAATTAAAACAAAAAACAGTGATACGCTACAAATAAATAAAAAGCCATAAAATAAACGACTAATAATAGGTCTATAATTCCCTAAAAAGATATCCAGTCCAGCTAACGCCACAAAAGAGATCCCAACGGACCAGAAAAATGTAACGCCTAAGTTATCGGTAATCGTATGATAAAGGTAGTCTATAGAGTAGTAGTTTAATCGAGTCAGTTGAAAACAGCAATATAAGACACTGATAAAACAGCCTATTAAAATAGCTTTAATAAAAGACTTAACAATAATATTTAAATGAGATAGAACCACAAGAACTCCAAAAAAATACTAAATAAGTTTTAAATTTAACAATTATGGGTATTATATAATATAAGGCTATTATTTTAAATGCTAAAGTTAATAGCTATCAAACTCATGAGGGGGAGGGTATGAAACCGATAAATCCAGATCATTTATATCGTCAAGATATTTATTTTGACCATGTCGAAAATTCTCCTATTATGAGCTATAGACGCTTTTATAAGATCTTTAGTCCTGGCGATCGTCAGGTGATTCAAAGACATCAACTTGAGAAATGGTGTCAGTCTTTAATATCGAAATATTCATTAGGGTTAGTTATTCAGATCAAAACTAAAAAAAAGCATAAGCTTTTAGTAAATATACAGTCCAAGTATATTAAAATAGTTTACCAAAAAAAAATAAATAACTATAGCCGATTAATTTATAATGTAGAGACTGGGGTGGGTTATTCCGATAACCAATTAGTAACGCTTGATGACTGGGTATCAACTTTAGCTATAATAACCAAAAAAGTCCAAATACATAATATTGTAATTTGGAAAGTAGAGGAGGCGGAAAAATGACGTCTTCATTTCAAGAAGAGCTATATAATGATTTAGAGTATGAAGAATTAAAGTCCTTAACATGCGAAAAGGGGCAGGTTCTTATCGATATTACAGACGATATTAAAGATGACTATAAGTTGCTAGAGTTATTAATTAAGCGATTAAGTGGTTATGTTTCTCAAATCAAAGAAAGTCAGTCTAATAATTAAATTAAGACCATTTAAGGTGGCACGTTAATGTAGCAAGAACCTTAATGTCCGTATTACCAATCGAAAATGACTGTCCAACATAATCAGGGAAGAAAGATGTGTATAGGTTTGTATCTCCTGAATTGAGTTGGTATTGTTGAATGTTTATAGTTCCTTTAATATCAATAAGTACAATTTGATTAGCTTTTATATTATTAAATTGCGTATCAAATACCAATAAGTCGTTTTGTAGAATATGTAAGGCCGGGATCGATTTTTGAGGTTGAAAACCAAAGCATGTATCCGCAATTTGAAACGGAAAAGGAATCGTATTGTCAGGTACGTCCAATAAATGACCCTCTTTAAATATGGCAGGTAAATTAAAGAAAATAGGAAGTTGCATGGCGTGTTCGGTAGTTGGTCTATTAAGTTTAATATCAAGTTTCAATTTATTAATATGGTTATGGAATTGAGTTAATTCGGTAGATGTTTTTTTTTCTACTGCAGCCTGTAAAAATAAGATTTGATCTTCAAGATCCATATTAAGCTCTTTAATTAACGTCATGCAGTGTTGAAAGCTGGGTGGGCTTTGCGCTCCTTTTTCAACTGTCGAAAAATAAGTTCGGCTAACGTTTAATGACCTGGCTAGGTCAGACCCTTTAAGTCCGTTATTAATACGATGCCGCTTGAGTTGTTCTGAGAATTCAGTATCCATAACGTTAACTATAGCAGGGATTGTTTAAAAATAAAATATAATTTGCAAAAAATAAATAGATAAGTTTACAATGTTAAGCAATAAGATTTATAAAGGGTTGTGATGATAGAAAAAAGTTTAAAAATTCAAGGTAATGTCCTAAGTAAAGTAGAAATGAAAAAGTGGCGCCAAAATGCTTTTGTAGCATACCAAAAGTTAAAAATAGTAAATATTAAATCGACGCTAATTATTGATGATAATATTTTTAAATCGAATAAGATATTGACATTAATTTCAATGAAAGAAAAATACCCCAACCTAAAAGTGGTATTAAAAACAAAAAATGAAGATTATCATCATACTAAGTATTCACCATTAATAGATGAATTGATAAGCGAATAATGTAAATAAATTAAATTTTCCCCTATGTTATTGCGAAGTTCTATTAAAATATTAAGAAATTTCAATGTTTGAAATACTTAAATAAGTGGGTATAAATATAATATGGAAAAATAGAAGGGGAGGCTGTAAATGTTAGATAAAAAGTTTAGAGATGTTATTGAGAATCCTAATGTTAATTTGGATGAAATTAAAATAATTAACAAAATGCAATATATGATGAATTTTGGTGATTTTACAATTCAATATGATTTTAGTTTAAATTAAAAACAAAATATTTAAAATTAATCATTTACAAAAAATTACAGCCATGGGTATGTATTTCGGTGGCTATAATTAAATAAAAGGATCATCATCCCTTCAAATTGTGTAGTTCCTTGAAAAATTCTAACAATACGTTTCGTTATGTTAGATCTAATTCCCGTTAAAAATAGTAAAGGTTTCTTATATGAAATCGGAAATTTCTTAAACTTTTGTTGTCTAAATAAAGGCATAGCATCAAAGTGAGCTTGCCCTTTTAGAATAGTTAAATCAGCATTTAAATAAGCCTCTTTATAATCAGCGCTCATTAGGTGTAAGCACTTGCCTAGTGTGCTATTTCCATTAGAAATTAATTGTAGTTGTTTTTGAGAATGAGCATTTTTTAATGACCTAAGAATTGGGTTTTGTAATAATGTAGACAGATCATTTATAGTTACGTCATTAAAGCAGGGTAGTTCTTTTGCAGCTATGGTAATTTTATGACCATAAGATAGTAAATGGTTTATAAAAAGTAAGTCGTAAATTACTTCTCCAGAATTATCAACTTCATATAGAATTCGTTTAGGTTTATGTTGTAGTAATTGTTTAGGATATCTAAAGTCGACTAAGGTGTTATGGTTATGTTGATAATGAATATCTTCTTGATCATCTAATAGTTGATTGATAATTTCATATAAATCAGAAGCATTATATTCTGTAGAGTGATCTAAAATATCAAAAAAATTAGTCAGGGTAGCAAGATATAGTGTGATTTCAAATGCTTTCGGGTGATTTTGAACTTCTTGGTCAATTTCAGAAAAAATAGTTAGGTTTTCTTGATTTTGATAGTCTTTAATATCATGAAAAAGGTCTAATGGTAATTCCATTGTTTGATAAATATAAAGGAGCATATTATTAATAAAAAGAGCCATTTCACAAAATGACATCAAGCCGATTCTAGCGTCTGCATTTTGAATAACACGAAAAAGAGAATTTAAAGGTTCTTTTAACGCTACTTGTTGATCTTTAGGAATATGTTTTAAAAAAGTAGTCTCCATTTTAGATTTTAAAGAAGGTAAAATAAACTTTTTCCAAAGTGTAAATGTCCAGAGCTTTGAATTAAGTTTGTAAGATAATTGATTGAGTTGTGAGTGGTACCAGTGATTACCAAACTGACAAAAATTAAAGTATCCCGATCTAAAATGACTACTATTATGTAGTGCCCATTTTAAATCAAATTTATCTTGGTTGATAGCAAATACCGAATCATAAAACTGAATCAGTTTTTTTGTGAAGAATGCGTTATTCAAAAGGTGCTATGATTTAGATAGCGACGAGAAATGTAAAGCTTGAATCCCTAATAAATAGCTATTAGAACCAAAGCCAGAAATTTGTCCGATACATACTCCCGCTGTAAATGATATTTTTCTAAAATCTTCTCGATTATGAATATTGGAGATATGAACCTCTACAACTGGAGTCTTGGTACTAGAAATCGCATCTCTTAAGGCAACGCTAGTATGTGTAAATGCAGCAGGGTTAATGACAATGCCAGATATGTTGTCGTCGGTCGATTGAATAGTATCAATTAATTTGCCTTCATGGTTAGATTGAAAAAAAATAGGTTCAATACCTAAGGTATTACAGAACTGTTCTATTTTGGAATTAATAGAATCTAATGTTTCAGAGCCATAAATATCAGGTTCTCGTGTTCCTAGCGTATTTAGATTTGGGCCATGTATAATTAATATTTTCATATAAACTCTCTTTAAAATTGATGGTTTTTTAATACTTTTAACAGTATATCATCAGTAACATCTAAAGATATACTAACAGATCCAATGTCATTGGCAACAATAAACCTTAGTTGATTATTTCTTACTTTTTTATCGTGTTTAATTGTATCTAAAATGGCTTGAAAGTTAAGATTAGGTAATGAAAGATCAAATTTTAACAGAGTTAATAAGTTAATAACAGATGTAATAGTTTCAGCTGGAATTAAATTAAGTTCGTAGGATACATCGAGTGCAAGCTTCATCCCAATAGCGATTGCTTCACCATGTAAGTATCGATCAAACTTGTAAAATGCTTCGATTGCATGTCCAATAGTATGGCCAAAGTTTAAAATTGCTCGTAAATTAGACTCTTTCTCATCTTGAGTAACAATCTTGGCTTTATCTTGACATGACTCTTTAATTAAATGGGTCCAGATATCATAAGAGTCCTCAACCTTATAGTTTGCGATAGTTGTAGAATGGTCTTGGATATATTGAAATAGGGCAGGATTACAAATAATGCCATATTTAATAACCTCGGCAAGACCACATCGAAGTTGTCGTTCTGGTAATGTTAGTAACGTTTGGGTATCAATAAATGTCATTAATGGATGATAAAAAGCACCAATAAGATTTTTTCCTTTGGAGTGATTAACACCTGTTTTTCCCCCAACAGACGAGTCCACTTGAGCAAGAAGTGATGTAGGAATCTGAATAAAGTTAATACCTCTTAAGTAAATAGCAGCTACAAATCCAGCTAGGTCACCAATAACACCACCCCCTAACGCTATAATCGTATCAGTTCGCTCAAAGTGACGCTCTAAAAGTTGAGTTAATAGGCCATTAACATGGTCCATTGATTTTGAATGTTCAGTATCTGGAACCGTTAAAATATGAATAGTTTTATCGCTAGAAGATAGAGCCGATTTGATTTGATGGACGTATAAAGGTTCTATGGTCTTATTAGTAATAATTGCAATTTGTCGTCCAATAGAATAATTAGCTAAATAAGAAGATAAATCTTGAATAATATTATGGCCAATAATAATAGGGTATTCATGATGAGATAAATTAATATCAATTTGATGAATATTTGAGAGTTTTTCCATCGTTAAATTATAGCTATTGTGATAAAAAAATTCAAATTTTAAGAAACTAGTTGATCAAATTGGGAGTTGTTTGATAATTGTGTCTACAATTAATTTGATATTAAATTGATTGGTATTAACGATAAGGTCGGCAAGGTTTGAATAAAGTGAATGGCGTTGTTGAACAAGTTCGTGGATAATTTCTTTTTTATTTGGTTTTTGTAGAAGTGGTCGATTTTTATCATTCTTAATTCGAGTTAAAATACTTTCAGCTGAGGCATCTAAAAAAATAATAAAGCCACTTTGTTTAAGCAGCGTACCATTCTCTGGTCTTAAAATAATGCCACCGCCAGTGGAAATAACAGTTCTAGAGTAACGAGATAGTGATTTGCAGATATCCGTTTCTAAATTTCTGAAATATTGTTCTGATTTAGATTGGAATATTTCAGAGATAGATAGCTTTTCTTTTTTTATTATGAGGCGATCAGTATCCATAAATTGATAACTTTTTTGAAAAGCCAAAGACTGTCCTATAGTCGTTTTTCCCGACCCCATCATTCCAATAAGAATAATATTTTGATTCTTTTTCATTATTTAGACCGAAAGATATCGATTGTTACGCATATTAGAAATATCAGTCATAACAGTTAGCTCATAAGTTAGGATTAGCTTATTCAACCGTAACGCTTTTTGCTAAATTTCTTGGCTGATCGACATCGCAATCTAAATTAATAGCAATATAATATGCTAATAATTGCATCGGAATAGATACTAACATTGGCGTTAGATAGTCTGGCGCTTTAGGGACATAAATAATATCATCACTAAATTCTTTGACTCGTGTGTCTCCTTCTGTTGCAATAATGATAGTTTTACCTTTACGAGAAATAACTTCATGGATATTGCTGATCATTTTATCGTAAGTTTCTGTTTGAGGGCAGACACAAACGACAGGTAGTTTACTATCGATTAATGCTATTGGGCCATGTTTTAGTTCCCCAGCTGCATAGCCAGTCGCATGAATATATGAAATTTCTTTTAATTTAAGAGCGCCTTCTAAAGCCGACGGGTAGTTGTATCCTCTACCGATAAATAAAAATTCACGGCTTAAATAATATTTATCTGAAATAGTTTTGATTTTGTCTGCATTTTGTAGGATTTTTTCTAAGTATTCAGGTAGTCGGTTTACACTAGTAATCATATCGGAATATTCTTTATCAGAGAGAATACCTCGAGTTTGCCCTAAATAAATAGAAAATAAAAACATACAAAGAAGTTGAGAAAGATAGTTTTTAGTAGAAGCAACCCCAATTTCTTGACCGGAGTAACTATAAATGACGCCATCAGATTCTCGATCAATAGAGCTGTTTTTAACATTAACAAAAGATAAAACTTTAAAAAACTTACTTTTAGCTTCTCTTAAACACGCTAATGTGTCGGCTGTTTCTCCAGATTGAGAGATAGCTAATACTAAATCATTACCATGACTAATCATTTGTCGATATCTAAATTCTGACGAAATATCAACTTCAGTTAAAATGCGTGCATATTTTTCAATGTAATATTTTCCAATTAAACCAGAATGCCAAGAGGTTCCACAGGCTTGAATAATAAATCGACGTACCGAGTCTAATCCAATTTTAGAGTTGTCAATATGATTAAATTGGATAGTGTTGTTAGATACATATTTACTTAAAATCTTTCGGATTACATGGGGTTGTTCATAGATTTCTTTAAGCATAAAGTGATCATATCCTGATTTTTCTGATGTGTTTGGGTCCCATTCAACATGATTTACTTTAAAGTCGACACTTTTACCAGATTCATTAAGAATATCTACTGTTGATTTTTCAATAATTGCAATTTGGGAGTCTTCTAAATAAACAACATCTTTCGTATGATTAATAATAGAATTGATATCGGATGAAACAAAGTTTTCATTCGAACCTAAACCTATAATTAATGGGCTTCCTTTTCTAAAGCAAATAATTTTGTTGGGATCTAACTCCGATATTACAGCAACAGAATAAGTGCCTTGTAGTTTAGAAATGCATTGTTTTATAGCTGACAATAAAGAGTCTTCGGTTTTATAGTAGTAAGCAATTAAATGCCCTATAACTTCTGAATCTGTTTGAGAACGAAAAATGTAACCTTTTTTTTGTAAGTCTGACTTTATAGAGGCATAGTTTTCTATAATGCCATTATGAACAATCGCGATTTTTTTACCATTCCCACAAACATGAGGGTGGGCATTAATTTCTGTTGTAGGCCCATGGGTGGCCCAGCGAGTATGGCCAATACCTAATTGACCTTTGATAGATAATTTATCAATAAAGCGACTTAATTCGTGAATTTTGCCAGTTTTTTTCCAGCAACTTAACTCACTTTCGCTTAACGTAGCAATACCAGCAGAGTCATATCCTCTGTAACTTAATCTTTCTAATCCTACAATTAAAACCGAGGAAATATCTCGATCACCAATATATCCAACTATCCCACACATAAAAAACTCCAACTATTAACTTAAGTAATAGTCAATTATACATAAAAAGTATGTAAATAGTTAAGAAAAAATATTATTTTTAAAATGACAAAGAGAGATTGAACCCGGCATGGTAGTCAACGCCATTTTTAAAACTTTTTTGATTAGACTGAATTTTATAAGCAGAGTAGTGATACCCAATGCCTACAAAGGGTGAAATGCTAAGAGGTGAAATCCAATTAGAAAAACGATAACCAATTTCAATAAGCGGGTGAACAGCAATACCTTGATTAGAGTTTTTAGAATAGCCGTTGTTTGAATCATCTGGCGAAAATTGCCACTGTTCTGAAGATATTTGTAATCCAAGTCCATAAAAGATACCAGTGTAAGGTTCATTATAGGATCTAAGCTTTAGTCGAACACCTTTTTCGGTAATTGTACTTGTCCCTGAATGGGAAAGACTGTGCTTTGTTTGGAGTGCGGGTAAATCTTGAAAGGCTTCGGCATTAATCTCGAATGTTCCATTTTCAATAAAGTGCCCAACATGCATTCCTAAGAATGAAAAGCCAATAACATTAGGTTTAGAATGAAGTGGGTTTTGAAGGTTGATCGATTGAGCAAAACTTATTGAAGTCGTGATGTTGAATAAGATTAAAAGTAGTAAAAGTATATATTTCATATTAGCACCCCATTATTAGTTTTTTTAAGTTTATATTATATTATCGAAAATTGTGAAGAAAAAGTTGCAACTATTTTATCAAGCCATTAGTGAGATAAAAAGAATTAATTAATTATGATATGCTTATTACTATGACAAATATAAAAACTATGTTTATATTAATACTTCTATTTTTCGTTTTAACAACAGGGATTGTGGCTCAAAGTGTTAATATTGACAAGATTTATATACCTACTCGACGTGAGTGGCTCACTTTATCCTTATCTCAATATCTAAATCCGTTATTAAAGTCAATTGAAATTGAAGATGAAGCGATGGCTACAATTATGCCAAATATAAGTGTGTATACAAAAGAAGATATCGAGTTAAGGCAAAAGAATTTTGATCCAAAAAAAATGAGTCCAGTTCAGTATCGGTTGTTTGAATATTTATATAAGGCAGCTCAAACAAAGGTAGTCATAGCCTTAATTGTTCAGCCAGAATCTCCTTCATCTAATGCGGTTCTAAATAAAAAGCAATTGTTAAATATCCAAAAAAGTGCAGAAGCGATTGTGTCTAGATTTGATTGGGCTCGACAAGTACCTGTTTTAGTGTATCAGCATGGTTTGTTTGATTAGTCCGTTAGGTATTTTTTGTTTGGTGTGTTTTATTTCGTAAGGTAAGTCTTTGTTATATTAATTTATGTACGTAAATATGTCCGTATCCCCATGAGAATATAACGCGGATTCGGTTTGTTAAGAGGAATTGATTAGTTGGTAGCGCTATGGAAGTTGAAATGATAATGGTATTGCGAGGGTACGAGTTACTAATATGATTAGAAAGTGTTTGGATTGTATTTTCTGATAAACAGGTAGTAGGTACAAAAACAATATCGCCAGGCGGTAAAGGGTCTTTTAGAAAATTTTGGCAATGGCAAGATACTGGTATAAATAATAAGGAGGATATTAGTTTAGTGAAATAAGTATAGAACCCATTAATATCAACTCCAACAGATTTAACCTGATATTTTAAGGACGAGTAAAATAAAACTTTGCCACAACCACTGCCTAAATCAACAATAGTTAAATTAGGATCCAAGTTTAAGGTTTGATAAATAGATTCAAGGCCATGGTAACTGAGTTCTCCATAGGTAAATTCAGACGATCTTTTGTTACCTTTTAAAGAAAAGATTGTCTGAAGAAACGTAACGAAATAAAAGCATATTCTAGCTAAAAATAATATAAAGTCAATTATAATTAATTTAGGGAATCGACTATAAAATTTAAAATGAAGAATTAACAAATAAGTCCAAAAGAACGGGTATTTAAGATGGATGGAAATTGTTTTATAAACGTTAAACGAATTAGGTTGTATGTTCATATACAACACTAATATTAGCTGAGATGTCCGAGAGAATATCTTGAAATCGTTTTAGAAATTGATCGGCTGGAAGTTTACCAAGAATTGTTGAATTAGATGTTAGGGTATGGGTATTAATCGTATAACAATATTGACTAGTTTGATTATCAATTTCTTCCATTAAAACAAATTCCTTTTGATTGAGTTCAATAATATATTGAACGGGAAGTTCTTGTTTAAACGTAAGGTTGGTAATGTAAAAACTTCGAATATTTTTTTTATGTTTGGAAAGATATTTTTGAATAGAAATAGGTGCATTTTGGTTATCCCATAATGAAGTAAAGAATTGAATATGTTTAGGTTTAGTAACACTAAGATTATTTAATTTAAAAAAAGAATGCAATATAAAATCTCCTAAAATTAAATAGTAAGCACGTAAATATGATACACTATTAAACTGAAAAAGTGGAATAGTTTGATAATTTGTTAAGCGGTATACATCAATGATAATATGAGCAGATAATGATGCGTTAAAAAGGAGTTTTTATGGATAAAATTTTAGATTCAATTGAGACTTTTAAGGAGAGATATTTAGAAGATTTAAAAGAGTTTTTAAAAATTTCAAGTGTTAGTGCGGATTCTAATTATGAGAAAGATACTAGAAAATGTGCCGAATTTTTAAGAGATCATTGCGAAAAAATTGGGTTAGAAAATAGTCGTATTTTTGAAACAAAAGGATATCCAATTGTTTACGCTGATTATTGTCATGCCCCAAATAAGCCGACCGTTTTATTATATGGTCATTATGATGTCCAGCCACCAGACCCAATAAACTTATGGGAAACACCACCGTTTGAGCCTACTGAAAGAAACGGGAGTTTATATGCTAGGGGCGTATCTGATGATAAAGGGCAAGTATATTGTCATTTAAAAGCGATTCAAACTTGGTTAAAAGAAGAGGGAAACCTTCCAGTAAATATTAAATTATTGATTGAGGGAGAAGAGGAGATAGGTAGTCCTAATTTAGCTCCATTTATTAACCAAAATAAAGAGCATTTGAAAGCAGATACAGCATTAATTTCGGATACGCCAATGTATTCGCCGACAAGACCTAGTATTTGTTATAGTTTGCGAGGAATGGTGTATATAGAGTTGTTTGTGACCGGGCCTAGTCATGATTTGCATTCTGGTCAACATGGCGGTGTCGTGCAAAACCCAATTCAGGCACTAGCCGAAATAATTGGTAAGTTAAAAGATCAAGACCAAAAAGTATTAATTCCTGGTTTCTATGATGATGTAAATCCTATTTCAGAGTCACGGTCATTAGAGATTCGAAAGCTTGAAATTGATGAAAGTGACTATAAAAAATCGATGGGAGTTAATACATTGGTAGGCGAACCAGATTTTTCGATTAATGAGCGGAAGTGGTTAAGGCCAACCTTAGACTGCAATGGTATTCAAGGTGGTTATATAGGGGAGGGGGCAAAAACGATTATTCCATCAAAAGCAAGCGCAAAAATTAGTATGCGGTTAGTAGCTAATCAGGATCCAAAAAAAATTGTAACGTTGTTTAATGATTATATTCAGTCGATTAAGCCCGCTGGTATAAGTATTGAAATTAAAGAATATGCCGGTGCTTATCCCGCTGTTGTGGATACAACTTCTGAAGCAATAACGGCCGGGCTGGCAGCATTAAAAAAGGCATTTGGGTACAATCCAATATTGCAGGGAGAGGGCGGTACAATTCCGGTTGTAGTTGATTTAAAAAAAATATTAGGATTAGAAACCGTTTTAATGGGATTTAACTTGCCGGACGATGGTATTCATTCTCCGAATGAGCGCTTTAAGATTGATCATTATTATAAGGGAATTAAGGCCTCGGCAATTTTTTTTAAAGAATTGTCAGAAAGATGGGGTTAAAAATTAAAGTAAATAAAAAAAGAAATATCGTAGGCTAATTGAATATACTTGCTATTTTCGTTGATGGATTGTATTAAGTTAAAAAATATATCTTTTATTTAATTCACTTTTATAAAGTGGTTAAACTAAAACATAATTTTTAATAGAATGTAATAAAAATAGCTATTTAAAAATTAACTGTACTGATAGTATTAAAAATGATTAAATACTCACAAGAGATCATTTATCCGCTTTATCATCATGTTTAGCATCTATTACATGTGGATTATGTAGTGGGCTTGAATTAACTAGTAAATATGCTTGATTTTTTAATTCTGAAAATCCAATACGTTGATTAGGGTCATAAGACAAACATTGTCCAACCAATTGATGAAGTTTATTATCAGAATTAGTTAGAAACTCAATGTATCTGTTAAAGTCTCTTTTTTCTAATAAAGCAACTCTTATTTTTTGAACTCGCTTATCATTAAATTCTAAAACTTTTTCAGAAACATGACAGTTAAAAATCAAATCATGCATTACAGCACCTAATGAAAAAATATCTGCCTTATCAATAACTCCTTCAACGGTTTCTTCGGGAGGCTCATATAAAGGTGTCCCTGGTCCTGGTGGTTCACCTAACTTAGTGCCTGATCCCCAATCAATCAAAAGAGCATCTATTTCACTCTCATTAAATTTCAACATTATATTTGCAGGTTTTATATCTCCATGTTTATTACGAAGAACTCGATTTTTATATAATTGTTCTGAAAGCTGATAAAATATATGATGATGATCAGACTCAGTTAACTGTATACTACTTTGTTGTGTTGGACTCAAAAAGTTACTAAAAGATATTTGATCATAGTACAGAACATTAGATTCCCAAAAAGAATCCTCATCATCCTTATGTAAATTGTGTCTTTCATGTTCAAAGCTTAAAATATCAATTAATTGTTGTTCTGAAATTGTTTCTTGATCTTTTATTTGATTATATAATTCTAGTGGGTCTTGTCCTCCAAAAATCTTATTTAAGATACGATCAATCCTTGTATCAATGTTATGTTGAGATATATAATCGTCATAGTTATCTTGAAGACTTCGGACTTTATATATATCTTTTTCAACGTTTAGCTCTAATATTAAAGCGATTCTATCTTGTCTTGAGTGTGACTCTTTATAGTTTTTAACTATTTTTAAAAATTTTTTTAATCTAGTGAAAGTTTTTTTTGTTTGATTTTTTTTTTCATTCTGTGACGAAATTGCAGTTTCAAGATCGATATCTCCTTGTTTCATAACAATATAATAATGATTATCTTTTTTTATAAAGTCTAAAAACAAACCTGTTTGTTTTAATAAAACAATTTCTGATAACAGTTGATCTAAAGACATTTTATCTCGCCGTATTGATTTAATAGCAACATTTGTTATTGTATCAGATAAAGGGTCATCTTCGGTTAGTGGTCTTTGTTCTGCTAGAATTACATCGCCATAAGCACCTGCTCCAACAGATTGAATAGTTGTATAAGAATATTGGGAAGACTCAAGCGTATTAGATACCTCTTTTTGTTCTGATTTTAAATCAACAGGATGTGTTAAAGTGTCAAGTTCATTTTTAGTTTTATTAATCATTTCCACCATTTCAAAAACCCCATTTGTTACCACATAAGATTGTTCTTGAGAGTTTTCAGCTTTAAACTTGATTTTAATATAAGTCTCATTTCCAGATTTAAAGATTATAGGCTCGATTGTAAAATCACAACCAATAGGAATTTTTTCAAAAAATTTCTCTCTTGAATCCAAAATCAATAATCTTTTTTTTCTTGAATAACGACTCGTCTTATCAATTAAAAAACTTTGATCATCTCCACTTTGTATTTTTGGATTATCTATAATTCTCATAGGAGTATTTATTGTTTTAATTCTGTTAGAACATTCACGTGACTTATTTCTCACTGAACGTGAATTTACTTTAGAACTCCCAAAATAAGATACGTTATTTTTAGATTCGCTTGGTTGGTGCCAAATCTTTCCTTCCATAAAAAGCCCCCCTATTAAATATAAACTTACCCTTTTCAAGTTAATTTGAAACATATCTTTCAAATAAGTCAGAAATAAATAGGTTATGCCATCAAATTAATGTCAAATACCTCCTCCCAATAAGCAAGACAAACCCAAACCAATCTTCCAAAAAATAATCGATTCTCTCCAAAAATCGAGCCAAAGCCAAAGCGCCCCCAAAAAAATCCCATTTACACCCCCAAAGCGAGGCGAAGCCAAAGCTCACGCTAAACCCAACACTTCAGTATAGTGTATATCATTAAAATAGGATTTCTTCATTTGATTCCAGGCCTTGATTGGCTAAGTTATTAGGGTGATTATTGGGCTCAGCGTTAGGCTCAGAATCGTCTGAGCTATGTATCAGGGACAATTGAATCGCGTTTTGTAATTCATCGGAGTTGCTATCAGAATCACTTTCTGAATTGACTTGTGATCTAATGGGTGGGGATGGTTCAGGCTGCGTTATTTGGGTTTCTTCTTTGGATTCTTCGTGGGATGATTCAATTTTTGATTCACCAGACGAACGAGGGTTGTTGACGCTTCCGGGAGAAATACTTTCTGGATATAGCCTAAAAATTTGATCAAGGAATATGTCGTCTATATCTTCGCCTTGAGAGAAACCGACCAAATTATGTATGATAGTTAGAATGTGTTTTTTATTATGATCATCACATAGTTTCTTAGTGTTCTCAATAGATATGTCTTTGTCTTTTAATTTAATTAATTTTGATAATAGTCTTAAATTAGGCGTTAAGGTCTTAACGGCTAAGGTTTCGCCAGTAAGGGGATCCGTAGATTGGGTCGTGAGCCATTTTGCAATATGTTCAAATTCAAATGTTTGTCCGGCACAAGTTATGACCGGGTTTTTCATCCTATGATAACCAATAGGACAATCGATATTATGATCTAATGGTGTTGTGTTGGTACCTATATCGTTTAGTATTTTTTGTTTGAGTTTAACTTTTATTGTATTAACACCGATATCGTTAAATGTTTTTTTGGAATGATGGGCGTTATCTTCCTCTTCTATGCTATGTTGGTCAGGTGTTGGTAGTGGGGTAGTATTAGTTTGTTGGTCTACTGTTTGTATCGAGTCTTTAGTGACTGGCTTTGTATTTATTGAATAATATAAGCAAATTAAAAGAGCTTCGGTGATAGCGAATCTAATAAAGTTATCCATATTAGAAGTTCCAAGAGCCATTATTTTAATTTCGTGAAGAATAAAAATAAAGTGTACTAAATGAAAAGTACTCGTCGTAATTGATTCTAGATTATTAGTAATATAAAAATAACCATTGTATAGGCGGTTTTTTAATTTGATATTTTCTTGGGTTAAATTCTTTTGAGTAATTTGCAATTGTTTTATTAGTTTATATTTAAGGCTAGCAGTAAAGTACACGTCTGGAAGCGTCTTTTTGTTTTGGGATGCAATGAGTTTGTAGGTCATTAAGGTGCTTTATTCATATAAATTGATAAAATATAAAGATAATTAATAAATATACAAAACTAAACAATATCTTTCAAGTGTTAAGAGGCGAAGCCAAAGCGCCCCCAAAAAATCCCGTTCTCCCCAAAAAAGCGAGGCGAAGCCAACGCGCCCCCCCCATAACTATGCCAAAGAATGCATCAAAATAGCGCTAGGTGGTCATATTTTTCAACGCAGACTCCCGAGAGCCCGGAGCTTCAGCGTAGGGTGTGGAGTTAAGTTGAAAAATATGGCCGCATAGCGTTATTTTGAAGTATTCGATATTTTAGACTGGATTTGGGTGACGATCTCCGGATTAGCCAAAGTGGTCGTATCCCCGATCGGTTCATGATGAGCCAGTTGTTTCAAAATTCGTCTCATAATTTTCCCGCTTCTAGTTTTGGGTAATTCCGGCGTAAAAACAATATGTTTGGGTCTAGCAATAGGTCCAATACTGTTAGCAACAAAAGCCTTAATATCAGATTCAAGTGTTTCTGTTTCTTTCATTTCTTCTTTTAAAATAACAAACGCCTGAATAGCCTGACCCTTTATATCGTCGTGAATGCCCACAACGGCAGCTTCAGCAACGCCTTCAAAATCAACAATGGCACTTTCAACTTCCATAGTGCCAATCCGATGACCGGCTACATTTAAAACATCATCTACTCGCCCCAAAACTTTAATATATCCCTCATTATCAATGGTAGCGCCATCGCCAGCAAAATAAGTATCAAAGCGGCTCCAGTAAACGTCTTCAAATCGTTTTGGATCTCCCCATATTCCTCTTAGCATAGATGGCCAAGGTTCTGTTAATGAGAGTAGTCCTCCACCTGTTTCAACATTTTGACCTTCTGGTGATAATATATCCGCTTGTATTCCAGGTAACGCATGTCCTGCCCGTCCAGGTTTTGACGGAGCTAATGAGGGTAGGTTACAAATCATAATTCCACCGGTTTCTGTTTGCCACCATGTATCAACGATCGGGCAGTTCTCTCCGCCAATATGTTTAAAATACCAGTCCCAAGCTTCTGGGTTTATAGGTTCTCCAACGGTGCCTAATAATCGTAACGTTGATAAATCATAACCTTTTGGATAATCAACACCCCACTTCATGAATGCACGAATCGCAGTAGGTGCAGTGTATAGAATCGTCACCTTATGATCTTGAATGATTTTCCAAAAGCGTCCCTTATCTGGAAAGTCGGGAGCTCCTTCGTACATAAGAATCGTTGCTCCATTAGCTAAGGGCCCATAAATTAAATAAGTGTGTCCAGTTATCCATCCGACGTCGGCTGTACACCAATAAATATCGTTATCTTTTAAGTCAAAAACAGCTCTTGTCGAATACTTGGCATGTGTCATATAGCCACCCGTCGTGTGAATAATCCCTTTCGGTTTTCCTGTTGTTCCTGATGTGTATAGTATGAATAGGATATCTTCACTATCCATTGGCTCGGGGTTAACCGGCTCCCAGTTTTGTGACCGAAGCGGTTCATAGTCTGTATCTCGGTCATCGTTCCAGCTAGAGCTAATATCGTTATTTAAATGTCTAAAAACGAGCGTCTTACAATGGTGTTGAACTGACTTTAACGCTTCATGGACAGTTTGGTGAAGGGGTAGGGTTGCCCCTCGTCTATAACCGCCATCAGCCGTAATTACTAATGAAGATTCAGAATCGACAATTCGATCAGATATAGATTGCGAACTAAAGCCGCCAAAAATAACACTATGAATAGCACCAATCCGAGCGCAAGCTAAAACAGCAATAGCTAAATCCAAAATCATTGGCATATAAATTGTTACACGATCACCTTTTTTAACATTAAAAGTCGATTTTAAGTGAAAAGCTAGCTGATTAACACGATCATAAAGCTCTTGATAGGTTATTTCGCTAATAGATCCGTCTTCGCCTTCCCAGCGAATTGCAATTTTATTTTTTTTATCCTTAAGATGAATATCGACACAATTTTCACAGGCATTAAGTTTTCCGTTGATAAACCATTGAGCGTAAGGTCTTTGCCAGTTGAGTACCTGATCCCATTGGGTTTGCCAACTTAGTTCATTGGCTCTATCTTCCCAAAACTCTAGTCTATTTTGGGATGCTTTTTGAAAAAAGGCTTGATCTTTAATATTAGCCTGTTCAATAAATGAATCTTGAGTAGAAACAGCTAATTCTTGATCGGATAACGTTTCAATCGACATGGCATTAACTCCTATTTATAAGCGACAATATCGCCATTTTTTAATTTAGTAAAATAATCTTTTGTTGCATTTAGAACCTTTTTAGAAAGAAAGACAATAGCAATTGTATTTGGAATTACGATTAATCCAAGCATAGCGTCAGAAAAGTTAAGGACAACAGATAGGTTTTGAACAGATCCAATAATGATCATCCCAACAAATAAACATTTATATAGAATTATATACTTTTTACCAGATAAATAAGTAACCGCTGTTTCTCCATAATAAGACCACGTAATTAATGTAGAAAAAGCAAAAAAGAAAACAGATATAGTAATAAACAAAGACCCAAATCCTTTAAAGAATTCATCAAAAGAAATGGTTGTTAATGTTATTCCTCCTGCTTCCTTAACACTTTGAATTCGGTCAATGAGCCATGTAGTAGGTTGGTTACTTGTTGTAAACCTTAGTTTAACCATTGGTTTTTGATTATTAGACTGAGGTAAATTCTCGATAATATTTTTGTCTAAAGTGATAACGCCACTTTTCCATTCGTTTGCATAGGTAAATCCAACAGTTTTGATACCGGTAGATTCTTGAGCAGGGATAATACTCGTATTTAAGACCCGATCAATAAACGATGTATTATTAATAATTTGATCTTGTTGTTTAGGGTTGATATCTACTGATGCAATTGGGCTATTATTACTATTTAAAATAGTTATAGTCATAGGCCCTTCTTGACAAAAATAAGACAACTTTATAGCGTTATCAGTAAGAGTAATAGGCTTAGTTGTGTAGGATGTAGTTTGACTGTTATTGTTAACAGATAATACGCTGCCTCCATCTTTATAAGTTCTTAAAATTTCAGACTCTCCAGGAATTTTCTGATTAGTTACGGACCAGTTAGAAGGTAATTCCCCAATTCTTTCGTTTTGTTCAAAGTTGATGTAATGGTTAAGACTTTTGGATGTCATTTGATATCGTTCAGTGCCAAAATTTCCGCTAAGAATAATAACTAATGCTGTAGCGGTGCAAACTACGATAGTATCAATTAATGGCCCTAAAGAGGCTACGATTCCTTCGCGGATGGGATAGTTTGTTTTAACTGCGGCATGAGCAATGGACGCAGATCCTAATCCTGCTTCATTTGAGAATATTGCACGACGAACCCCCATAATAATAACAGAACCAATAGCGCCTCCCGTAGCTGCCCGACCCGAAAATGCATCATTAAAAATAATTGAAAATGCTTCAGGTATTAAATCTAAATTCATAAAGCAAATGCCTAATGCTCCTAAAACATAAACAACGCACATAAACGGAACTATTTTAGAGGCAACACTTCCAATACGTTTAATACCCCCAATAATAACAACAGCCGCCAAGCTAAATAAAACAAGACCTGTAATAATTGGATCGATTCGGAGGGTAGTTAGTGCTTGAGCAGCTTGGTTTGCCTGGAATAAGTTTCCAGCGCCTACAGCTGCTAAAATAATGCTGATTGCATAAAATATTGATAACGGTTTCCAATTTGAGCCTAGCCCTTTAGTTATGTAATACATCGGCCCTCCACGTACCTCTTTTGTATCTGGCGATTCTTCTCGGTAAAAGGTACCTAAATAGCATTCCGTGTATTTTGTAGCCATTCCAAATATACCAACAATCCACATCCATAAAACAGCGCCTGGCCCTCCCATGGCAATTGCGATAGATACTCCCGCTATGTTTCCAAGTCCAATTGTTCCAGACAAAGCTGCCGATAATGCTTGGAAGTGAGTGATTTGACCCGTTTCATTAGGGTTATCGTATTTTCCGGTAATAAGTGCGACTGCGTGTGGAAAGCATCTAAATTGAATTAGTCCCAATCGGACTGTAAAAAAGATTCCACATAGTAAGCATAATATAACGACTGGATACCCCCAAAT
>QFBS01000030.1 GCA_003265895.1 Candidatus Marinamargulisbacteria bacterium SCGC AG-410-N11
TTTATTAGAAACTAACCTAATCAATATTGATAAAAACAAAATAAAAGAACAAATTAAACGTGCAATATTAATTATATACAGATAAAATAAAAACGTTAATTTTAAAAAGTAAAAATCATATGATCGATTATCTTATTATAGGTCAAGGATTAGCCGGTAGCATTCTTTCCTATTTCTTAAAAAAATTAAACCAAAAAATTATTATTATTGATAATAAGCACTCTCTTAGTGCATCCATGTTATCTGCAGGAACAATGAATTACGTACTTGGACAACGTCTTGCAATGCCTGCTGATGCAATAACTATTATCCCTTATGCTTTAAATTTTTATAAAGAAATTGAAAAACATTCAAAAAAAATAATGATAACTAACAAACCATTTATTAAAATTTTTAACAATATTCATGAAAAAGAATGGTACAAAAAAAGAATACTACAAGATCAATATCAACCATTTATAGGCAAAACTATCCAACCTAATGAAATTAAAAATATAAAAAATCCAAATGGGGGCTGCTACATTAACAAAACATACCAATTAGATACCCCTTCTTTTTTAAATTGGTTTCAACAACAATTATTAAAAAATAATGAATTAATATTTGATAAACTAAACATAAAAGATCTAAATATTACACCGCAATGGATCAAATGGAAAACAATAAAAACAAAACATATTATTTTCTGCGATGGTCAAAATATTCGATTTAACCCCATGTTTAAAAACATTCCCTTTTATCCTTCACAAGGTGATGTTTTAACCATTAATAGTACACAATTAGACCCAAATAAAATTATCAATCATGGAAAATGGCTAACTCCCATAGCTAAAAATTATTATCGATATGGCGCTACCTACTTATGGCAAAATATAAATTGTATGCCATCCCAAATAGGTTATAACGAACTGATTCAATCCTTAAAAAAGCTAACTTCAGCAAATTTCAATATTTTAAATCATAGTAGTGGAATTAGAATGATTCCTTCCGATAAAATGCCTATTTTAGGTACTCATCCTTTAAATCAAAATATACATATTTTTAATGGGTTTGGATCTCGAGGAACAATTTCAATTCCTTATTTTGCTAATTTTCTCGCAAATCATTTAGTAAAAAAAATACCGCTATCAAAAACAATTAACTTTAAACGATTTCAATAAAAATATTTTTTGTTTAGATTTTTTATTCCATGGGTATTCTAAAAAATATAGGAGGATACACAATGAAAAACAAAATTTTAGAACAAATATCTCATCATTTACTTGAAAAACAAAAATCAAAAACAAATCCCAAATTAAATATTCCTCAGAAAAACTTTGCTAAAATATGTTACTCATTTTACTCAAAACAGAATAAAGAAAAGGAATCTCTTTTGAAAGAACTTAGTGAAATCGAATGTGTTTTATTTAATGATATGTTAAGTCCTATTATGGATATTTATCACTACTTAATTACACTATCTGAAAGTGAATATTCTGAAGTAGCTTCAAAAGCTCATGAAATAATAATTACCTTAGACTCAATAAAAATGAGAGGTCATTCGTTTTAAAGTTTAAATATGAATTGCTCTTTTTTCAGTCGCCATTAAAGCCGCTTCTTTAATAGCTTCAGAAAAAGTTGGATGCGGATTCATTAACATACCCAAGTCTTCGGCTGATGCTCGATACTCCATAGCTAAAACAGCTTCTGCTATTAAATCTGCACATCGTGGACCTATCATATGAACGCCTAAAATTTCATCAGTAGTTGAGTCTGATAAAATCTTAACAAAGCCCTCTGACTCTTCTGCTGCACGAGCACGACCACTTGCTTTAAAAGGAAACGAACCTTTTTTATAACTTATGTTAGCCTGTTTCAATTCTTCTTCTGTTTTTCCTACAGAAGCTACCTCTGGCCAAGTATATACAACACCTGGAACCAAATCAGGATTATAATGACCACCTTTTCCAAGCATCATTTCAACACAAACAGATCCTTCTTCAGAAGCTTTGTGTGCTAACATAAAGCCTTTAATAACATCTCCAATTGCATAAATATTAGGCACACTAGTTTGAAAATGATCATTAACATCAATTCGTTTTCGATCATCTAAATTAATACCAACATTCTCTAATCCTAATTTTTCAGTATAAGGAGTTCGTCCAATCGCTACCAAAACATAATCACCCTTCAATAAAACCGTTTCACCGTTTTTATCTTCTGCCGTAACTTGAACCGTCGATTTTTTAACATCAACACCAGTAACCTTAGTACTACAATAAAAAGAAACACCTAAAGCTTTCATAGACTTGGTTAACGAACGCGATAACTCTGCATCCATTCCAGGTATAATTCTATCCATAAATTCAATAACAGTAACCTCTGCCCCCAACCTAGCATAAATAGATGCCATTTCAACAGCTATCACACCACCACCAATAACAATTAAATGTTTAGGTACCTCCGTTAACTCTAAAGCTCCTGTTGATGAAAGAACTCTTTTTTCATCGATATTAATAAAAGGCAATGTAGCAACATCTGAACCCGTTGCTATAATACATTTCTTAAATTCGATAACTTTAGAATCTTTACCTTGATCAATAGCTATATGAGAAGAATCAACAAAACGTCCAAATCCCTCTAATCGCGTAATTTTATTCTTATTCATTAAGTAATCAATACCTTTAGTAGTACTAGAAACAACATCTGACTTTCGCTTCATCATTTGCTTTAAATTTAATTTAGGTTTTTTAATATCAATACCATGTGTAGCAAACTTTTTGTTGGCTAAATAAAATAGTTCGGATGAATCTAATAACGCTTTTGATGGAATACATCCTACATTAAGACAAGTTCCACCTAAGGTCTTTCTTTTTT
This sequence comes from Candidatus Marinamargulisbacteria bacterium SCGC AG-410-N11, assembly GCA_003265895.1. Classification (GTDB taxonomy): domain Bacteria; phylum Margulisbacteria; class Marinamargulisbacteria; family AG-410-N11; genus AG-410-N11. The sequence goes on from QFBS01000030.1 coordinate 2,857, forward strand.
CTATAATAGCAACGTTTTGACCTAATTGAGCAGCTCTAACGGCCGCGACATAACCACCGGGTCCAGCTCCAATAACTACAACATCATATTTTTCACTCATATCAATTTCCTTTCATTAAGCCTTACACACCCACTAATAAACGAGTAGGGTCTTCAATCTGTTCTTTAATTTTAACTAAAAACCTAACAGCATCCGCACCATCAATAATTCGATGATCATATGTAACAGCCAAATACATAATTGGTCTAACAACAACCTCACCGTTTACAACCGTAGGCCGTTGAACAATATTATGCATACCTAAAATAGCACTTTGAGGATAATTCAAAATTGGGGTAGATAACATAGACCCAAAAACACCACCATTCGTAATAGTAAATGTACCACCTTCCATTTCTTGAATAGTTAATTTACCATCTCGTCCCTTAAGGGCTAAATCTAATATACTTTTTTCAACTTCAAAAAAGCTCATTTTATCAGCATCTCTAACTACGGGAACTACCAAACCTTTAGGAGTAGCTACGGCAACACCTATATCATAATAATCATGATAAACAATATTTTCTCCTTCTACAGATGCATTTAAAACAGGATGCTCTTGTAATGCGCGACAAACTGACTTTGTAAAAAACGACATAAATCCTAGACCTACATTATGTTTTTCTTTAAACATATCTTTATATTTTTTTCTAATGTCCATAACCGCAGACATATCAACTTCATTAAACGTAGTTAATAATGCAGACGTTTGTTGAGTTTCTACTAAGCGTTTCATGATTGTCTTTCTCATTCGAGATAATTTTTCACGACGAGGTTCTCGAGATTGAGACGGTACAGATTCAACAACAACATCTTCACTAGTTGAATTAGATGGATTTGATAATTGATCATCAATAGCGTTCTTTACATCTTGCTTTAGAATTCTACCATCTCTACCAGTAGCAACAACATCCGATTTAGAAATACTATGCTGACTCATTAATTTCGCAGCAGAAGGTGCTGGATGCCCAGCTGCTACAGAATCAGCAGATTTAGTTGGAGTTGGAATTTGAGTTTGAGAATTAGATTCAGTTTGAACCTCATTTTTTTCAACACGTTCAACTGAAGCCTGCTCAGCAGGTTTTGCTGACTCTTCAATATGACCAATAACATCTCCAACACCGACAGTGCCATCTGAAACTTTAATATTTAAAATTCCAGAAGTTTCGGCACATAAATCCATTGATGCTTTATCTGTCTCTAGTTCTAATAAAGGATCATCCATTTCAACAAAATCACCATTGGATTTATACCAAGAAACAATATCTGCTTCAGTAACAGATTCTCCAGCACTAGGTACAACAATTTCTTTTTTCATAGTTATAATCCTTCCCTATTTATTTTTTTTTGATTTTTTAGTAAATGCTCGCTCCAATAAATCCTTTAAAGACTTATCATGAGATTTTGAACTACCTGTAGCAGGGCTTGCTGACTCAAGTCGAGCAACAACGTCTAAATCCCAATTTCGTAATGCTCTTAATATATATGTCCACGCACCCATATTCTCAGGTTCTTCTTGAACCCAACACCATTGTTTTACATGTTTATATTTTAATCTTAAAGCATTCAATTGTTTTTGAGATAATGGATAAAGTTGTTCAAATCGAATAATCGCAATATCTTTTATTTTATGTTGATCTCGAAAATCTAACAAATCATAATAGACTTTTCCCGTACATAATAAAACCTTTTTCACTTGCTTAATGTTTGAAAGAGTATCATCAATAATTTCCTGAAATCCAGATTTAGCTAACTCTGATAAAGACGACATCACCTTAGGATGTCTCAATAAACTTTTAGGAGACATAACAACCAAAGGCTTTCTAAATTCATTTTTAACTTGACGACGCAAAACATGAAAAAAATTGGCAGGAGTTGTAATATTAACAACATACATGTTTTCTTCAGCACATAATTGTAAAAATCGTTCAAAACGAGCACTAGAATGCTCTGGCCCTTGCCCTTCATAACCATGTGGCAATAATAAAACTAATCCACTCATCCGTTGCCATTTATACTCTGACGACGAAATAAATTGATCAATAATAATTTGCGCACCATTAGCAAAATCTCCAAATTGAGCCTCCCAAACAACCAATGAAAAAGGACTAGCTAAAGAATATCCATATTCAAACCCTAATAAACAATATTCCGAAAGCATTGAATTATAAACCGAAAATAAAGCTTGGTTTTTTGCAATATGATTTAATGGAATATAAGAGTTCTCAGTTTCAACATCTTTAATAACAGAATGACGATGAGAGAAAGTTCCTCTCTGAGAATCTTGTCCTGATAAACGTACTGAATGCCCTTGTATTAATAAAGAACCATACGCTAATAGTTCGGCTAAAGCCCAATCTACTTTTTTTTGTTTAAAATATAAATCTAAGCGATGATTAATTAACTTTTTCATTTTAGAAAAAAGTTGATATTGTTCTGGAATCGAAGTTAAAGCATTTGCAATAGAATCTAGATGTTTTAAAGAAAATTGTGTAGCTATAGACTTCTCAAAGTCTTTTTGTTCAGCTAACCTTAACCCTTTCCAGTAACTACCCAATGTTTCAAACTGCATTTTAACCTTATCTTCTTTAGCTAATTGCAACTTATCCTGCAGTAAATCATTAAATGATTTTTCGATAAGTTTAGCCTCGTCTACGCCAATATCCTGATTTTCTACCAGCTGATTTAAAAAAAGCTTGTATACATTATTATGTTTAGAAATTGATTGATATAATTTAGGTTGAGTAAATCTAGGTTCATCACCTTCGTTATGACCATAACGTCGATATCCCAAAATATCAACATAAACATCAATACCAAACTTTTGACGAATTTCAACTGCCATTGTCATAGCATGAACAACAGATAATGGATCATCAGCATTTACATGAAAAACTGGAGATTCAGTAACCTTAGCTAAATCTGTACAATATACACTAGACCGAGATTCTTTATAATTCGCTGTAAATCCTACTTGGTTATTTAAAACAATATGAATACTACCCCCAACACCAAATCCATCTAACTCAGATAAGTTAGCTAATTCATAGTTGACACCTTGCCCAGAAATTGCCGCATCACCATGAACAACAATAGGTAAAATCTTTTTAAAATCTGATCCAAATTCTTCGTGACCCTTTGAATGAACTATACCCTGCAATACAGGCCCCACTGCCTCTAAATGAGAAGGATTAAATAATAAACTCAAATGAACAGGCTTACCATCAACAGTTTTAATATCTGCAGATTTACCTAAGTGATATTTAACATCGCCACCACGTTCATACGTTTCATTAATATGAAAATCCTCAAATTCAGAAAATATAGTTTCATAAGATTTTTCAAAAATATTAACCAATACATTTAATCGACCTCTGTGCGCCATAGCCATAACAACTTCTTCTGTACCTAAGTTTGCCGCAACATTAATCGCCGTATCCAAAGAAGGTATAAAAGCCTCTAAGCCCTCTAATGAAAAACGTTTTTTACCAACATATTTTTTTTGTAAAAAACTTTCAAATAAAACACCTTGTGAAATTTTCTTTAATATATGGCGCTTTACTTCATTAGAATATTCAGGAGAATTTGCATTTTTCTCCATCCGTTCATACAACCATTGCCTCAAATTTTCGTTTCGACAATACATGAACTCAACACCAATATTTCCACAATAAGTTTTCTGTAAATGTTCTAAAATTGACTTTAATGGTGCTCTACCAATTTTAACTTCAGACCCACTATCAAATTCAGTATCCAAATCATCGCTAGATAAACCAAAGTAACCTAACTCTAAGTCTGATTTATGCGTTCTTCTTTGACGAATTGGGTTTGTAGTAGAAATTAAATGTCCTCTACTCCGATAACCATGTATTAACTTTACGACACTAACCTCTTTATCAGATAAACCACTAGCGCCATCACCTGAAACAAATTGACTCGATTGCTCTGCAAACTCATAACCTTGAAAAAACATCTTCCAAGATAGATCAATAGAATCGGGATTTTCCTTAAACTTTTTAAACATCGCGTCAACAAATAACGGATTCGAATTATTTATATACGTAAACTTATTCATTTTTACAGTCACCTTTTATCGTATTTTTATATAAATATAATTTTAAATCTTTATATGCCTTCTCGTAAAGTAGATTAAACATTAAAATAAAAAATAAAATAAAATGCTCATAAAAAATTAAACATCCATAACCTATCAAAACCAGAAAAATGATATAATTAAGTTATAATGAAAAAATATGACATAATCATTATTGGAGCAGGTCATAACGGACTTGTTTGTGCTGGTTACCTAGCAAAAGCAAAAAAAAAAGTACTTGTTATAGAACGTCGATCAATTATTGGTGGTGCTTGTAGTACCGAAGAAATATTTAAAGACTGTAAAGTCTCACGTGCATCCTATGTACTGTCATTATTTCAACCAGAAATAATTAAAGATCTTAAATTACATAAATATGGCTTAGAATTACTTCAGAGAACCCCTAGTAGCTTCTCACCATTCCCCAATAATAGTTATCTTTTATTAGGACAAAACAAACAAAAAGATTTGGAAGAAATACAAAAATTTTCAAAAAAAGATGCCGAAAACTATATCAACTATCAAAACAAGCTCTCCAACTTAGTTAAAATCATTACTTACTGGTGGGATAAAACACCCCCTAGAATACCAAAGCCAGAGTTTACTGATTTTGTATCAATCTCAAAATTTTTATTAAAAAAAAGAAATATTACCCCCGTTGAAGTAGAAACACTATTAGATTTATTCACAAAATCAACCAATGATTGGCTATCAGAATGGTTTGAATCCGAAGAATTAAAAAGCACGCTAGCGACAGATGGCATTATAGGAAGTTATTTAAGTCCAAATACTCCAGGCAGTGCATATTTATTACTGCACCACGTACTAGGTAACTTATTCCATAAACCTGGTAAATGGGCTTATGTTAAAGGTGGAATGGGAAATTTATGCAATGCATTAAAACAAAGTATTATAGACTTAGGCGTTGACATTAAAACAAATCAAACAGTCACTCAAATAACAACAAATAATAATAAATCAACTGGCATTATTATTAATAATGAAAAACATATTGAATCCAAATGTATTGTAAGTTCTTTAGATATTCATCAAACAACTCTAAAATTATTAAAAGATACCCAACTACCAATAGAATATATTCAAAGAATAAAAAATATAGATTATAGCTCCCCCGTTATGAAACTCAATTTACAACTTTCTGAACTCCCATATTTTAAAGCCTTTAAAGAAAAAGGCTTACAACCATACCATCAAGCAACAATCCATATTTCACCATCAATCGAATACATAGAAAAAGCCTATAATGAATCCATGAATAATTTAGTCTCCACAAACCCAATTTTAGAATGTACTATTCCTACCAGTATAGACAACAGCTTAACAAAAGGAAATGACCATCTAATGGGTATTTTTTGCCAATATGCTCCAAAAAACTACAATCCAAAACAAATCAATAAAACTCAAATAGAAACAAATATAATTAATTTATTAAGTAAGTTTGCTCCAAATTTAAAAAAAATAATTAAAAATTCAGAAATTTTGCTCCCTCATGATATCGAAAATATATACAGCTTAACTGGAGGAAATATTTTTCAAGGAAATATGACATTAAACCATTTATTTTCATTTCGACCTACAATTCAATACCCAATGTATTGCACCCCTATAAAAAATTTATTTTTATGTGGTTCAGCGACACATCCAGGAGGAGGTGTTACTGGTGCACCTGGGAAAAATGCTAGTCAACAAATTTTACGTAAGTTAAAATAGGTATATATATAATTATCAAGGAGCAAGTGTGGCCAAAAAAAAATCTAACAAAAAATCGTCTTCAAACAAAGGTTACGGAAAATGGAATGTTGCAAGAAGAAATAATAGTGAAAAAGATCTTAAAAAAATCACAAAAAAAAAGTGGCCCCTTATAAATAGCTATGACCTGTATACATTATTTCAATATGGCTATAAAACAGAATCTTTAGCTAAAACATTTAAAGTAAAAACATCTCAAATTCTCAATAAACTAAGAACCTTTTAAACAATACTTTGCGATTACCCAATTAAAACAATAAATTTCCATACATTTAATCTACTCAAAAACTCGATATACTATATATAACATTTACATATGGCTTTGTGATACCCCCTCTTACTCTCACAAGGCCATTACTAATGTATCGCTCGCTTTTTAATATGTCCCCCAACAGTATCTGAAATTTTATGCATTGTAATAAATGCAGATTCATCAATATTAAAAACAGATTCCTTTAATTTCGGTACTTCAAAACGCGTAATAACACAATACAAAACATCTTGATCATCTTTTGAGAACCCTCGTTCCCCTTTTAAGATAGTAGCTCCTCGCCCCATTTCATTTAAAATAGATGTCCTTATCTCTTCACTTTTAACCGAAATAATATAAATACCAATAAACTCCTCTAATCCATAAACTAAAAAGTCGATGGTTTTAGATGCTGAAAAATAAGTTAATATTGAATACATAACAGGTTCAATACCGATAAATATAGCTCCAAAAGTAAAAATTAAAGAATTAAAAATTAAAATAACATCACCAATACTTACACTAAATTTACGCTTAATTAAAATTGCAACAATTTCAGTACCATCCAATACAGCCCCACCCCTTAAAGTAAATCCTATCCCCGCACCTAAAAAAACGCCTCCAAAAACAGCTGCTAACAAAAAATCATTAGTAATTTTAGTGAGTTGAGGAAATAATATAGGAATTAACTCTAATGCAATCGCCAATGACACAATAGCGATACATCCTTTAAATGCAAATCTCCAATTAACTTTATAAAAGCCAATAACAACAAATGGTAAGTTAACTAATAAAATAACATAAGATAACGGAAGACCCGATTTAATCGACAATAACATAGAAACACCCGTAACTCCACCATCCATAAAGTGATTAGGAATCAAAAAACCTTCCAAACCTAATACAGCTAAAAATACGCCCAAAGATATATAAATACTTTGAGATAAAAATTGCTTAATCATTAATTTCATATATAAATCACCAACCTTGCCCTTTACGACGTTCCCTAGATTGACGATTACTTTCAGAATATGAAATATAATCCAAATCTATTTCATTTTTATCAATATTAATAAAACGTTTATCTTCTGTAATACAAGCAGCAGAACCATCATCATTCCACTTAGCAAAAATAATCTTTTTGTGAGTATCTTTATGAAACAACTCCATTGCTCTTTTATATTGACGCTTTGACTTCTTACTCATTTAAACCACCTATATTATATTTTTTTTAATGGAGCATATCGTGCTAATAACTTCTTTATCTCACCCTTATACCTTATATGAATTACTTGCTTTTCTCCTTCTCCAGAAATTCTTACAACCTGAACAACCCCCCATGCCGAATGCTGAACATGTTCACCAATAGTAAATGTACTATCTTTGGAATTTTGCGATGAACTAGCATTAGCAAATGAAGACTTCTCGTCTGTCTTAGATAATAAAGAAATAGGCATTCCAGAATTAGAAACCACAGAGTCTTTAGACACACTAACCTCTTCTATTAACTCTGTTGGAATTTCATCAATAAATGGAGACGGCAAATGATATCGAATATCCCCAAATAAAATTCTCTGCTTAACATAAGATAAATAAAGTTGTTTACGAGCACGAGTCATTGCCACATAACATAAACGCCGCTCTTCTTCTAAGTCTTTAGGAGAGGATTTAGATCGATAATGAGGTAAAATATCATCTTCCATCCCACAAATAAAAACATAATCAAATTCTAACCCCTTAGCATTATGCATTGTCATTAACGATACATAATTATTATCATCTTCTTCTAAGACAGGGTTAGATTCTAAACTAATTTTTTGTAAAAAATCACCTAAGTCTAATTCTTCTTCTCTAGCTACGCTCATTAATTCATAAATATTTTCAATTCTTTCCTGATAATCTTTTTTAGAATCTTTTTCTAGCATCTCTTTATAACCAGTAACACTTAAAATTTTCTCAATAAGACTAGAAATTTTATCTTCTGATAAACTTTTCCAGAAAAGAATCAGATCTTGAATCATATCATAAAAACGAACGATCTCCTTCTTTCGTTTAATCAAATGATCAAATTCAGAGTGTTGAATAATCTCATACCAAGACAAATTATTTTCTAATGATAATTTATCCAATAATAAAATAGTAGTAGATCCAATACCCCTGGTAGGAGTATTCATAATTCGTTGGCAAGCTAAATTATCATTTAAATTAAAAACAACTCGTAAATAAGCAATAATATCCTTTATTTCTTTTCGTTCAAAAAACGACATCCCACCAATAACTTTATAAGGTATATTCTTTTTTCTAAATGACTCTTCTAATACACGACTTAACGCATTCATTCTAACTAAAACAACACAATCCGAATAAGAAGCATCGCCAGATTGTAATTCTTCTACTTTATTAGCTACAAATTCAGCTTCTCCATGTTCAAAATGAAATTCCTTCAAGAAAACGGGATCCCCTTCAGAATTAGAAGTCCACAAATTTTTTTCTCGTCTATCCAGATTATTTTTGATAACAGCGTTAGCAGCTTTTAAAATATGTTGAGTCGACCGATAATTTTGCTCAAGTAAAACAGTTGTTGCTAATTCATAATCCCTCTCAAAATTCAAAATATATTTCATATCTGCTCCCCTCCATGAATATATATTTTGATCAAAATCACCAACAACTGTAAGATTTTGTGTATCACCAACCAATAAACGAATAAGAACATACTGAGCATGATTAGTGTCTTGATACTCATCTACCATAACATAATAAAAACGCTCTTGATACTTTTTTAAAATATCTGGAAAATTTTGAAACAAAATAACCGTTTTCATAATCATATCACCAAAATCAATAACATTATGCCTTGTTAAAGTGTCCTGATATTGACGATATAAACCAGACAAAATCTCATCAACTTCATTTTTAATATTTTTCTTACAATCTTCTACACTGATTAATTTTGTTTTATAATCCGAAATACGATTCAAAACATAATAAGGTGAGTATGTTTTTTCATCTAACCGTTTATCCTTAATTATGTCTTTAATTATTTTTAATTGATCAGAAGGGTCTAAAATAGAATAGTTCTTTACCCCACTCATATGATGATAATCCTGTCGCAAGATATCACCACAAAACGCATGAAAGGTTCCAATATAAGGTAATCTTAAATCAGAATTAGCCTGTAAAAGATTTTGGACACGTTCCTTCATTTCTCGTGCTGCTTTATTTGTAAATGTAATAGCTAAAATCGATTCTGAAGGAAAACTTAAATCTGAAATCAACCATTGAATTTTTTTGGTCAATACTAAGGTTTTACCAGAACCTGCACCAGCTACAATTAATAATGGTGTTCCAAAATGAGTCACAGCTAATTTTTGTTGAGCATTCAATTCATCTAAAAGCATCATAAACGTTAATTACCTATAATTTTTTGGTTACAAAATGATTGTGAATCTATAACAAAAACACGATTTAATGATTTTAAAAGATCATCATTTAACATAACAGAGAAACTAATAAAGTCAGCAGGTTCTAAACGACTACCATTATCATCTAAATGAAAAATCACCCGACCTCTTAAAAATAAATTATTGTCTTTTTCCCAAAAAGAAATCACGTCACACAAGCTCTCGCCTATACTCCCACAAAAATCTTTATCTTCATAAGAAATATCCATGGCAGATAAATTATCAAACATAAATTGAATAAAATATGAATGCCCTAATCCTGATCTATTTAAGATAATATTTTCTAAACTATCTTGCATCAAAGTCGCTATATGTTTCAAAAATACGATAATCTTGATTGAGTAATTGTATTTTTGAAACGTATCATAAATCATAAAATATTCTTTCAAAACCAACATTCCAGCATCACTCAAATTCGACTGATTAATCAAGGAATAAACTGTCTCTTTTAAATTGATTGAATTAAGATCTGAAACATCAACAGAGTTTGACTCTTGAAATTTTATCCATTCTTTAGAATCTTCATATGATAGCCCCTCTATTAAGTTAGAAAGTCTTAAATAATTCGGCAACTTAATAAATCTATTTTTATTAAAACAAACTAATAATGATTGGTATAATAATCGCCAAGAACTATCTAAAATAATAAAGTCCTGCCATATAGATAAAACTTCATCTTCAGAAAAATCATGTTGTCTCAAAACACCATTAAATAAATTTCGATGCATTAAGAAGTCATAATTTGTAATAAACTTATCATTAAACATAACAATCAAATTTTCATCCTTTAAATGATTTAACATTTGATTAAACCTATTTTCATTCTTTTCTAAGTAAGTTGTAAAAGAGTCTTTTCTTAAAAAATAACCGCTTTGCTCTAAACAGGACATCACAGTAAATTGTTTTCCCTCTAAATCACTGCAAAAGTAATAGCGATCCTCTCTCGACTTAATAACCATATTTTGAATTAACAGCTTCAAAAACAAATGACTATCTATGTTTTCTGAAAAAGCAGCAGATTTCCAAATAGTATCAAATTCCTCCTTAGTAAATGAAGATGGATATAAATAATTATCCTTTTCTGAAATATCAACTTTATTAAGAGAAACTATAGTATTTTTTGATATTTTAAATTTCTGAGCAATCCCAGATAAAGATTCCGATTGCTGTACTTTATATTTAAATTCTTCAGAAAAAATAGACGAATCCCAAAAATATGTTATAGAATCTACAAACTTAAAGTCAGACATGATAATTGACCGCACAAAACAGCCAAACAGTAAATCATAACAACCATTAATAATAGGCACATTAAATTTTAAATGATCATTATTTAATTTAGAATAAATAAAATTAGATAATGCATCAATATCATTGTAAAAAGAACTTAATTGAATGTTAGCATTTAAACGTTGATTATCGATTTTATTTTGAAAATAATATATAAATTTACCTTTAGAATAATCATCAACACAAAAAAAGTTATACGTACTATTAATATAAAGCTTAAAATACATCAAAAAATCAGAAATAAACGATTCCTCGAATGAATCATCCAATTTTAAAGAACCATCTAACGAATTTGTAACTTCGTCTAAACTATGTGACTCTAATTCCAATGAATTCCAATTAACAGTTGAGATATAATCTTTTTTTATAAAACCTGTTACCAAGTCATTTTTATCTTGGAATTTTATCTTTACATAATCTAAAGTTAATTCTAACGAAAATGCAGGTAAATCATCTTCATGACTACATAAAATTTCGCCTTCTTCCAATAAAGGAGAGTAGCTCACTATTGTATCAATATTAATCCCTGTTTGCTTATATATCCCACACTCTCTATCCTTGTAAAAAAAAGTATTTTGAATAAGAATTCCTCGTAACCACAACATAGTACAAAACTGAACACCTAGGTTAGGTTTAGAATATTTTGCAGCTAAATTTTCTTGAAAGTCTTGCGCATTAAATTTATCAGTTGAATCAGGAACAACTATATCAACGTTTAAAGAAGAACTCAACAATTGATCAAATTGATTCGTATACTCCAACAGACTTTCATCCGTAATAACATTTTTAAGGGTTAGATTACTATCTTGTAACAAACTAGAAGCCTGTTCTTGTTTTGTTTCTTTTGAAGTCAAAACCCTATCAAAATTAAACTCATAAAAAAACTCATTACTATAATTAAAATCATTACACGACAAACCCTTAAATAAATCTGCAGATTGTATACTAATTACTTGTCCTAAATCTTTAACCAAATATAAATCCTGATCCCCCGACTCCTCTTTAAAATCAAAAGTATTAGATTGTAAACTATCTAAGTTCAATAATTTAATATTATCAATAGAATCTAATTCACGAAATTCAGAAAGTTCTTGTTTACATTTTGAACTTTCAAGAGTATCTTTTGGAAAATTATGACTATCAAAACCAGTCTTAAAACACTCTAACCCAACCAACTTATTCCGTTCTACAACAGGAATCGACTCGGATTCGATCAACATTTTCAAACATTTTTGTTTCAAATTAGTTAAATTAGAATACTCAAATTCAATTAATGAAAAAACAAGATCTCTTGTTTTTTGTTTAAGTTGTAATAAAAGAGGATTAATCAAATTAATATATTCTAAAAATCTCAAATCAGCGTCTTTATTAACAACTGAAGATTCACTAGCTGTAATCCATTCTAAAATATAGTATGATAAATTATCACATTGTATATAAAAATCATCGACACCATTTAATTGTTGGTAACTCGATAAATTAAATTCATTAAAACATGAAATAATTTTCCTAGTTTATTATTTCTCTTTTTTTGAAATTTATAGAATTGCGCCTATTCCAATTTGAATTTAATAGCATTCTAATTCCCATTGCGATTATTATAAAGCATGCACTACTTAGTAGCCAAAGTTCCGGAATAAATACTATTGAAATGGTTAATCCAAATAAAAATCCTAGAACTCCTGATGCAATTGTATTTTGTTTAAACGAGATTGATTTTGTCATTATGCACTCCTTAATCTTTACTAGTATTAAGGTTATGCCCATATTATTTTATTTTAAAACATTTAATATAAGATAGTTATTCTTTGATTCCTATTCCTTTTTTAAGGCATAAAATGCATATTTGCCAAAATGTTAATGTAATAATAAGAAGGAAAATAAATGAATTAAGTATTGGAATATCAGACACTCCAATAAATCCAAATCTGAATATATTAATTAAATATATCATTGGGTTTAAGTATGATATATTTTGCCAAAATTCTGGTAAAATAGACATGGGGTAAAATACGCCACCTAAATAAGTTAATGGTGTTAGAATAAAAGTTGGGATAATTGCAATGTCGTCAAATTTTTTAGCAAAAATTCCATTTATCATGCCACATAGAGAGAAAAAAGTAGATGTTAATATGGCTGTTAAAATTATTAATGTAATGTTATGTATTTGAATAGATGAAAAAAAAGTTGCGATAATACTAACAAGAAAGCCAATACAAATTCCTCTAAAAATTCCTCCGCTGATATATCCTAAAACTATAGTTTGTGGTTTTAATGGAGATACTAATAATTCTTCTATATTTTTTTGAAATTTTGTGCCAAAAAATGTAGAGGCTACGTTGCTATATGAATTTGTTATTATTGACATCATG
>QFBS01000031.1 GCA_003265895.1 Candidatus Marinamargulisbacteria bacterium SCGC AG-410-N11
CTGTAAATAAAATGACACTATAAATGAGATAATCAAATTGAATACTATTTTGAATAAATAATGAATGAGCATTTTTACCATGTTTATCTAAACAAGCTTTAGATTTAAACCCAATACAGTCCTTAATGCGACAATAATCAGAATAAGCGATATTATACTCTAAAATTGCCTTGTAACATTTACCAATTTTTCTTTGCTGGCTCAATTCAAATAATTTCTTTTCAATACTTTTAGACTTAGGATATATAACGAGCCCCTGAACCATAAGATCTAAACGCATTATAGGTTGGGTCTGATAATGCTGTTTTGATAAATATGAATCAACACCATGTGTTAAATTCCAAAACAAAGTTGATCGATCAGATACGGTAGAAATACCTGGTGGCTTATATACAACTAAAAATTCCTTACATTCATAATGAATTAACTCCGCTGAAATTCGATAAAACTTTCCTTGATTAGGAGATACATAAAACGTTATGGTTTCATCTTTTTCAAGAAAAAAACCAGGGTTTAAAACTCGATGTTTTTTAATCCAAACACCTCCCGATTGAATAATATTTAATATATTCAACTTAGGAAAATGATCCGTCATAATATCAAATAATTTACCTGAACTTTTAACCGTTATAAATTTTTTTTTGGCATTCCCATACATATTTTAGTTATTCAAAAACAAGTTTATTTTCCATTAAATAATGATTTAAAATTTTATATTGCTTACAAAATGACCTAGATACTAATGAATCAGAAACGTCATAACATTCTATAAAGAATTTCATATAACAAAAAAGCTCCAAATTCTTTTCCTTTTGAAACATAATTAATAAATAAAGAACTAATAAATTCCAAGGCAATGCAACTAAAGAATAATAAATAGTTTTAGAAAAATATAATTTAACCTTTTCAATATCACCCTTTTTCAAAAAAATTAATGTTAACTCATGATAAAATCTTGAATCTTGAGAACTTAGTTCTAACCCTTGTATCAAATAGTCAATAGCAAAATCATAATTTTCTAATTTATGATAAGTTACTCCCAATAAATGATAAGCCGAAATAGCACCACATTTATACTGTTTTATTAAATATTGACACAAATCAATAACTTTTTGATAATGTTTTTGATCAAAAGCAATAAGAGCAATATACATTACAATATAATAACTGTGATAAATTGAAGTGTTTAGTTTCTTAACCTCTATTTCAAATTTTTTAAAAAAAGCATCTCCCGAATAAGTCCTTTTAACATGATCTGCTAACTGACTTAATCGATAGTCTAAAGATTCCTCAAAACCACTTAAAAACTGTGAAATCTTATTAGTATCTAATTTACGATAAAAAATTGCAAATTGGCTATGCCCAGGATCAAAATTTGATACTTGAAAATTAATTTTAAATTGACCTGCTAAAAATTTTAAATATGGATAAAAAACACTATAAAACTTACATACCCCATAATTAGATACTAAACTAGCTTTTTTAATAGGCTTATCTAAATTTAAATATCCAAAATCATAAATACAGCCAATAGAATATTCCCCAAAATGACTAAAGTACGATATTAATCCATCTCGAACATCAGAACTATAGTTAAATATAGAATTAGAAATATTAAATTCGTTTATAAATAAATTTAAATGATCTATCTCTTCTACAGGTAAATCTGTATTTTCTATAGAAACCCTAACATACTTTTCTTCAATAAATTCAGAACATTGAGAAAAAATAGCTAATTTATTTTCACTAATAAACGACTCCGATAGCTCTCCTAAACGATAAAGTTTTGGAAGAGACTCTTGTGTATGAATAAAAAACTGATTAACATCTGTAAAATAAGTTTCAATTTGAAGTTCAAAAAGCTTACCATCTACAACTTCAAAATGACGAGTATCCATAGAATCTAATAAGTAAGCCATAATTACAATATCAGGATGCTCATTATAAATTGGATTAGAAGCATTTATTTTTTCAAATATAAAATAATCAGAAAAGGACTCATTTGAAAATCGATCTGAAACCTCCTTAACGTAAGAATCATAAGAGTCTGTCAAATGAAAACAAACATCTAAACTACCATTTAAAATATCACTTTTCATAGATTCAAATAAATGCTGCATCAAATAACCATTTCCAGCTCCCAATTCATAAATATGATTTTTTTTATCGTGAAAAATTCCTAAATCAAAAAAAAGCCGTTTCAAATCATTGGCAAAAACTTGACCTGAAGAATAAGAAAAAGGAATATCTTCTATAAAAAAATTACCAATACCTCGCTTCCAAGTACTTTTAGATACTAAATGACCAAGACTTAAAGATCTTGGCACTAATGATTGAATACGTTTTTGTGAGAGCATATCACAATTATACAGGAAACTAATCCAGTTAATCTAAAAATTAAAATAAAGGTTGAAAAAAATAAAAAAATTTCATAAATTAAGCGTATTTACAAAAATATAAGGAATTATAAAATGTTTAAAATTATTGCACATCACCTAAAGTCAAAAATAAAAATTAATATAGACCTAGCTTCTTGCGTAATAACATATGACATTCCAAAAGATAATTCGAAAGCAAATTATTTTATTAATAATATATCTGGAAGATCATATGGACCAGAAATTTTTAATATTCAAAAACCATACAAAGACCCCTTAACAAGAGCTTCATTCGAAAAATCTGATATTACACCTAATCACAAGCTCAATTCACTCATAAATATCGCTGAAGAAAGCGATGATAACCTCTTATTTCCCATATATAAATTACTAGATCTAAAATTGGCAAACAAATTTTCGATATTAAACCCCAAATATATTCATGAAATACAACAAAAAAAACAATCAAAACAAAGTCATCAAAAAATTGACTTTATGTATAAAGATATCCAAATAGAGCTAACAAATAAGTTTTCAAAGTACCTAAAAGATTTATTTACAGACCCATTAGGATTTTATGTAAATTCAAATACTATAATCAGACAACAACTTCTAGACAATTTAAATAACGAAAGTATATCCACACTTATTTCTAACCTAATTACTTCAAACTGCGGTAATAAAATTATTTTCACTCCCAAAATTCAACAAATTTTTATAAATGATAAAAAATCATTTGATACGTTTTTAGAAATTTTAACAAACAACAAAACATCAAAACACAATGATTCGATTCAACTCGAATTTAGCAAACAGTTTGATATCAAAGCAATCGCCCCATTCTTATTACCCGGAAACAAAACAAAAACTAAATTTGCTTTTCAAATTCTTCATAAAAAATTTAATATTATTGAAGACCATTCATTAGAAAATAATTCCAAAGATTTAATTCTTGCAACACTTCTATCAAAAGAATACTTTAAACCTATTTTTAAAGAACTATTTGATACAACTTATTCAGGAGAATTAATATTAAAATTATTAAGAACATTAATGACAAAGAAAGCTAAAATTGAAAACCTAACTTCTAATTTTTTAAATAAGGAAGACTTTGATCCAAATTTATATTCCCTTAAAGGCACATTCAATAACCCTAACCTCTCAATAAGCGAAGAAGACAATTACCAAAGCTCTATGTCCGATAGTGAATTACCAGACATTGATGAATTAAACGACTTTGATATAACCAATTTACAAAATAGTTCTTATTTTACAACAAATCAACCGTTAAATAGTCTATCTCATAAACAAAAAATATCTTGGCTGTTCTCTCAAATAAATTCAGAACACATAGTTATCACTGAATTACTAGACATTTTAAATAATACCGCTAAAAAAAACCTTCTAAAATCAATTATTCTCCATAAAAAATTTATCAAAGCAATAAAAAGTATGCTAATTGATAATTTCGAATCTACTTTAAACCAATGTAACCCAAGAAACACATACAATGTTAATGCACCCGAAATAGAAATATTTACCAATATATTAAATTTAGTTAACGACAAAAACAGTTCTCGCGAAGCTCTAATAGAACTAATAGATATATTTAAAGAATTTATAAATAAAATATATGAAGATGGAAATTTCACATTTACACTAGCTAATTACACCAAACGGTCACATCGTTACAAACTATCACCAAAACTTAACGAACTATTCACTTTACTTGTTGAAAAAAGCCTATTACACAATAATTCAGAAATAAAATCAAAAATTTCCCAAACTCTTGAATTTCACAAAACTCTCATAGATTCTTTAGATACAGACTATTTTGATAATCTTTTCGAGCAGTTATACAACTCATTTAACGATAGTCTAGAGTCTCTTTCAAAACAAAAAAAACGTAAAAGATCACCAGAAGAAATCAATACCCAGCAATCTTGTAAAATAGCAAAAGTTGAAAATAGTTTTATTACTGAATTAAATAAGATCTCTCAAAATAAACAAGGATTTCAAAAGGAACTTTTTCAATTATTCCAAAACGCCCCTATAGCGACACTCTCATCTCAAAGTGAAAGTAAACAATTTACCACAGCATTATTAGATCAAATAAAAAATTTAAATACTAAACAACAAAAAATATTCGTCAATTTAGCAAAATATAAAATTTTAGTTACTATTGAAAATACTAATTTAACGTTTCTTCACCTACTTTGCAAACATAATAAAATTAAAGAAATCGAAAACTTTTTTAAAAAAATCCGATTTAAAACTGATCAAGACGTATCATTGTTTAAAACATATTTATATAATAACAAACTAAATATACTACATCCCTTAGAACTATCAATAGAAAACAGAAATAACCAATTGGTCACTCTCATTCTAGATTCATTAAATCGATACAACTTCCTAAAAAAAATCAATATTACGGCTATCAAAAACATTCTTAAAAATCTACAACTAACTAACCAACAAAATGTAAATCGTATTATCATTAAACTTCTAAAAGATTTCCTAACCTTAATCGACAAATAGTATTTCAAACAAATAATTTAAACTTAATGTTTATTCCATAGTTGAAAGTGGTATAATTCAATATAAGAAAAAAATATCGAGGTGCCACATGGAAAAATTACTAAATGAAACAAAAATATTAAATACTCTAAAAAATACTATCGAACAAAACAACACCATAAATTCTAAATTTTATCAAAAATTTGAAGTAAAAAGAGGCTTAAGAAACAAAGATGGAAGTGGGGTACTAGCAGGGTTAACTCATGTTTCATCAGTACTAGGATTTCACAAAATTGAAGGTGAACTAGAACCAATAGACGGTATTTTAAAATTTAGAGGTATTCCAATCAATGAACTAATTAATACCTTTCCTAAAAATACAAATGATCATTTTGAAAGATGTTGCTTTTTATTATTAGTAGGTAAACTAGCTACAGAAGACGAGTTAAATGCATTTAAAACATATATGTATCAACACAGAAACCTCCCTCAAGAAATCATAAAAAATGTTATTGTCGGCCTTCCTAGTAAAAATATAATGAATAAATTACAAACCTGCATATCAGCTCTGTACAGTGTAGACTCAGACCCTGACAGTATTGACCCATACGAAAATTTTCTCAAAAGCATACAAATCTTAGCAAAAATACCATGTATCATTACCTATAGTTACTTATATGCATTCAAAAACATTACAGAATTTGTTACACCCAACTCTAAAATGACACAAGCTGAAGCTTTCTTCTATATGCTTAATCAAGGAAAAGAAGCAAGCCAAGTTGATGCAAACATTTTTGATAAATGTTTAGTCCTACACACTGAACATGGTGGCGGAAACAATTCAACATTTACCACTTACTGTGTTACATCCAGTGGATCTGATATATATTCTACATTAGCAGCTGCAATAGCTAGCCTAAAAGGACCCCTTCATGGCTCTGCTAATAAAAAAGTAATGGATATGATATCTAATATTAAGGAAAACGTCTCTAATTGGACAAATAAAGATGAAGTTACTAACTATATTTCAAAGTTAATTAAAAAAGAAGTATATGATAAAAGTGGAAAAATATATGGTTTAGGACATGCTGTTTATACAAAGTCCGATCCCCGAGCAGTAATAATTAAAGATCAAGCTAATCAACTTGCTTCCGAAAAAAATAGAGAACAAGAATTAGCTTTATATAATATAATTGCGAATGAAACACCTAAAATATTTCAATCAATCAAAGACTCTGAAAAAGTAATTTCTCCTAATGTTGATTTTTTCTCTGGCTTTGTATATGACTGTTTAAATATCCCATCTGAAATTTATACACCTATTTTTGCAATGGCAAGAACATGTGGATGGTGCGCTCATAGAATTGAAGAAATTTTATCAGGAAAAAGAATTATCCGACCTGGTTATAAATACATAGATCCAAATAAATAATTTACTTATCTAATTTAGATATTCTCTGTAAATGACGGCCAGCTTCAAATGTACCTTCTAACCAAATATTAGTAAAATTCTTCGCATTTTCCATGGATGTTGTTCGCCCGCCAAGGCAAATAACATTAGCATTATTATGCTGCTTTGCCATAGTTGCAGTAAATGTATCATAAACCAGCGCAGCTCTAATATTTTTATAACGATTCGCTCGAATGCTAACACCTATTCCCGTACCACAACACAAAACACCTAAATAGTCTTTATTTTCCAAAATTAAATTAACAACCTTATCAGCAAAGTCAGGAAAATCTACAGAATCGCTAGAATATGTACCTACATCAATAACCTTATAAACTAATTCATGGGTTTCTAAAAAATCACGTATACAGTTTTTCAAATCTAAAGCACCATGATCCGAACCCACAACAATTATTTTTGACTTATTTTTCATAAAAGAAATTTTATCAAAAAACAAAAATCCCAGCAACAAATCTATTCAAAGTTATTTTCTAACTCTAAATAAGAATTAACAGCCGTTTGCCAATGAAAAGGTTGATATAAATTTAAAGAAGTCCATTTTTCAATAGAAAGACATCCATACGAAGGTCGTTTAGCCAATGCAGAAAAATCATTTGAAGAAACAGGAGTTATGTTAACTTGAATACCTAATTGCTTTAAAAAGTAACATCCAAATTCATACCAAGTAGTCGTTCCGAAACTTCGAAAATGATAAACACCATAACTAGGCGACGTATCAATAACACATTTAATCATGTTAGCTATATCCAACGTCCATGTAGGAGATCCCCATTGATCATTAACAATAGAAATTGAATCATTTTGTTTTGCCTTAGAAACAATAGCTCTTACAAAATGATGCCCAAAACAACCATATAACCACTGCACTCTAAAAATATAATATCTTTCTAATCTAGTTTTAATAGCTTGCTCCCCCCTCAGTTTTGAAAGCCCATATTTATTAATAGGGTCACAATCACAATCCTCAGAATGAAAAACATTTTGTTTGCCGTTAAAAACATAATCAGTAGAAAAATGCATAAGAATTACGTTATGAGAAAAACACCAATTAGCTAATAAGTGAACACCCTTTGAATTTACATCAAGAGCTAAATCAAATTCTTTTTCACATAAATCAACTTTAGTATATGCTGCACAATTAATTAAATAATCATAATTTTCACAATTGATTAATCCTTGTTTAATAGACTCCTCCGAAGTAATATCAATTTGATCCGAAGAAAAATCAGCTATGCTAATATTATTTGACGATAGAACCTTAAAAATATCTTGTCCTAACATACTTCTATTTCCAATTAAAATTACTTTCATAAATTAAATTATATCGAATTAGAAAATTTAAATATACAGTAAAATAAAATTATTTTATAATATGCTTACAATGACACATACAACCTTTTACAGAAAATATAGATCTCAAAGTTTTAATGAAATGCAGGGACAACAACATGTTATCCAAACTATTCAAAACGCTGTTAAATTTGACAGATTAGCTCATGCTTACATATTTTCTGGCCCTCGAGGAACTGGAAAAACCTCAACAGCTCGAATCTTAGCAAAAATGTTAAATGTTACACCCGATCATACAATAGAAAATTGTCCAATATGTATCAAAATATCAAAATCATTATGTGTTGATGTTATTGAAATTGATGCTGCTTCAAATACCGGAGTCGATAATATTAGAGATTTAAATGAAAAAATACATTATTCCCCCATTGAATGTAAATATAAAATCTATATCATCGACGAAGCTCACATGCTAAGTTCCGGAGCTTTTAATGCACTACTTAAAACTATGGAAGAACCACCCAAGTTCACATTATTTATACTTGCTACAACAGAACCTCATAAAATTCCTATTACCATACACTCTAGATGTCAGCACTTACAATTTAAAAACATCTCTCAAGAAGATATCATTAAACAACTTCAAATGATTGCAGACAATGAAAAACTATCCATTGATACCGATAGCTTATCAATAATTGCAAGAAACTCATCTGGTTGTATGAGAGATGCTATTTCTTTACTTGATCAAGCTTATTCATTTAAAGGAAATACAATTACTAAAGATGATGTAGTGTTTATGCTAGGATCATCACTAGATCATCAACTATATAAACTAATTCAAAATATCTTCTTAAAAAAAGAAACTTTAGTTATTCAACAATTAGAAGAATATTTCGCCAATGGAATTAATGTAACACAATTAATTATAGATACCACAAGAGTTCTAAGACAAATGCTACTAATTAAGTGTAATTTAAAAAATCGAGTAACCTTAGATGAAAACACAATTGAAAAACTTTCTATCATTACTAACAAAATAACACTAAATGATATTCATTTATTTATCTCAACATTAGCTGATATAGACTCAGAACTTAGATGGTTTTCCGATCCAGAACTACTAATACAAATAAAACTATTAACATTTATAAATAAACATAAAAAAAGTAATGAAGTAATACCAATAACACATCAAACTCCTCAAGTTCAGAACCAACCTCAAACTACACAAAAAACACCGATAACACAACAAACTCAAAAAGTTATAAATCCTCCACATAAAAATACCGCTCCCTCTAATAAGGTTACTCAAAACTCAATACCAGCTCAAAAAATAGCAGTAGAACAAACCACACCTAAATCAAATCAAAGCGCTACTCCTGATAATTTAAAAAATTGCTGGTTAACGGTTATTGATAAAGTAAAAAAAGAACATCATGCATTATATGCTATTTTAAGAAATTCAAATATTATTGGATCTGATAACGAAACAATTTACATCCAACTAAAACAAGACTTCAAATTCTTTAGAGAAAAATTAAATGAATCCAATTACAAAGAATTTATAAATAAAGAACTAAGTGCTTTATTAAATAAACCCATGACATTTAGTTTAGATCTCCCGACAAAAAATCCTAATAACAATATTACAGAAAATAAATCTTCAACTACACCTAAACAATCTATAACCGTTAATCAAATAATAGAAATGTTTGACGGTACCATTATTTAAAAATAATCTTATCATTTTCTGAGTGTAGTCTTTATGCTATTATTATATATATCAAATTTCTAAATATTACTATTCAGAATTAAAGGAGAAAAGTATGTTCGAAGGCATAAAAGATATGGGAAAAATGCTTAAAAAAGCAAAAGAAATGAAGTCTGAAATGAAAAAAGTTCAAAATGAACTAAAAGACTTAATTATTGAAGGCAAAAAAAATGGAGTCACTGTTAAAGTATCTGGTGAGTTAGAATGCGTTGAAATTTCGTTTGAAAATGATACAATTCCAACTTCAAACGTAAAAGATTTAGAAAAATCAATTAAACATGCTTTTAATCAAGCTTGTAAAGAAGCTAAAAATATAGCATCAAAACGACTTTCAACAATTTCACAAGGGTTAAACATTCCAGGTTTAACATAGATAAAATGGCGGAAATAAAAAGCCCTTTAACTCCGCTTATCGATCAATTATGTAAATTACCAGGTGTTGGCGCAAAATCAGCACAACGCCTGGCTTTTCATTTAATTTCAGTAACCACACAAGAAGTAGAAGTTCTTGCAAATGTTCTTACAAAAACAAGAACACACATAAAGTATTGTAAAAGTTGTTTTAATATATCCTTCGAAACAACTTGCTTCATTTGCTCATCAAATTCTAGAGATAAAACACAACTATGTATTGTAGCTGAACCAAAAGATATTTATGCCTTAGAAAGAGCCAATGAATATAATGGACTATATCATGTTTTAGGAGGATATATTTCACCACTTGATGGAGTTTATCCAGAATCCTTACGTATCGAAGAACTAATATTAAAATTAAAAAAATCACATTTTAACGAAGTTATTATTGCTATTAATTCATCTATTGAAGGAGATGCAACAACCTTATATTTAAAGTCTTGTCTTAAAAATTACAAAAATCCAATATCACAATTAGCGTATGGTCTTCCAGTTGGTGCAGAACTCGACTATACTGATGAAAGCACGTTACAAAAAGCATTTAGCGGAAGGCAAAAAGTAAAATGAAAATTAAAGGAACCACTGATGATTTATCCTTATTACTACAAACACTACCCGACCGTGTTCATAACTATCTAAGTCAACATCCTGATAAAAATAATTTAATAGAAATAGTATTAGATCTAGGCTATTATCCAGAAGTAAGATTCTCTGATACAGTATTTAGATTAAATGAATTAGGAGAAATAACAAATGAAGACATCGAGCAAGTCATAAAAATAATTGGAGCATTTAATAAAGATAATAGAACCGGAATTGAAAGAACCCTTCATCGACTTTCTGCCATCAGAAACAGATCCGGCAAGGTTATAGGACTCACATGTAGAATAGGACGAGCCGTTGTAGGAACTGTAGAAATTATTAAAGATATTGTTGAAAGTGGGAGAAACTGCTTATTATTAGGACCTCCAGGTATTGGAAAAACCACATTATTACGAGAAATGGCAAGAGTATTATCCGATGAATCGCATAAAAGAGTTATTGTGGTTGATACATCTAACGAAATTGCGGGTGACGGAGATATTCCTCATCCTGGTATAGGACATGCAAGAAGAATGCAAGTTACAGAACCTGAAAAACAACATGCAACAATGATTGAAGCTGTAGAAAACCATATGCCAGAAGTAATTGTAGTCGACGAAATTGGTACCGAAGAAGAAACAAAAGCGGCCAGAACAATTGCTCAAAGAGGTGTACAATTAGTGGCTACAGCACATGGCAATGACATTGAAAGTATTATAAAGAACCCAACTTTAAGCGACCTAGTAGGCGGCGTTCAAAACGTAATTTTAGGAGATGAAGAAGCTAAATTTAGAGGTACGAATAAAACAGTATTAGAACGAAAAACCTTACCAACGTTTGATGTTTTAATAGAGATTCATTCAAGAGAACGATTTGTAATATATAATCCAGTCGCAAACCATATAGACGCCTATTTAGCAGGAGATCCACTAGCCGGTGAAATAAGAGAAAGAAAAAAAGAAAATTCATACGAAAAAACAAACAAATCAGACGTATCCACAACAAAAACAACATCTCCTTCTAACAAAATAGATGAAATTCATATTTTTCCTTTTGGGATTTCAACAACAAAATTATTATCTGTAGCTAGATCCTTAGAGTTACACATTAACATTGCCCAACATATTGGAGAAGCTGATTTCATTTTAACAGTTAAAAATCAAACTAAAACAAAATCAAAGCTTACAACTATTTTAAAAGGACGAAACATACCTGTTCATATTATCCAAGAAGCTTCTAATATAAAAATAAATAAATTCTTAAAAAAATACTTTCAAATACCAGAATCCAATAATAGTTTAGAAAATGAAGCAATCAATGAAGTAAAAAATGCTTGCGCTAAAGTAATTGAAGAAGCCCGTGTCGTAGAGCTATTTCCACAACCTAACTCAATTAGACGATTACAACATAGCATTGCTCACAAACTTCACTTAAACAGTATGAGTGTTGGTGAAGATCCAAACCGCAGAGTAAGAATTTACCCAAGAGCATAATGAATAAAAAAGGACTATTTATTACATTTGAAGGCGTTGAGGGTTCCGGAAAAACAACTCAAATAAATTTACTGTCTTCCTATTTTAAAGAGCAAGGCAAGGACGTAACCGTAACACTTGAACCAGGAGGCAGTTCTCTTGGAAAAACTTTGCGAAAAATGCTATTAAATAAAAACCAAGTATTTCATAACTTAAAAACAGAATTATTATTATTTTATGCCGATAGATGTGAACATATATCTGAAATAATTGAGCCTGCTCTACAAAAGAATCACGTTGTAATTTGTGACAGATATATCGATTCTTCATATGCTTACCAAGCAGGTGGTCGTCAATTAAAAAAATTATGGATTAATAACCTAAATTCAATGATTGAAAAAACTCCTGATCTAACATTCTTATTAGATTTACCTGTTGAAATTGGTCTAAAAAGAGCAGAAAAAAGAGCAAATCTAGATCGATTTGAAAAAGAAAGCCTGCAATTTCACAATAGAGTAAGAAATGGATTTTTAGAAATTTCAAAAACAAATTCTAGAATAAAAATAATTAATGCAAATAATAAACACCCTCAAGAAATTTCTATAGAAATACAACAATATCTAAAAGAACTGGATATCTAATGAGTAACTATTTACCTAAATTAAATCAATATTGTAATATTACGGATACTATTGCAAAAAACTTCTATTCAAATAACAAACTTACCATAGAGTTAAAAAAAAATAATACGCTTGTTACAGAAGCTGATAAAGAAATTGAATTAACATTAAGAAAAAATATCACCAAAGATTTTCCTGATGCACAAATTATTGGGGAAGAATTTAACGATAAGTTATCAAATAGTAATTTAAAATTTTATATAGATCCTATTGATGGGACAGAAAACTTTATTAGAAAAATACCAACATTTGCGACCTTAATTTCAATCGAATATAACAAAGTCATTACAGCTGCTATGATATCAAATCCAATAACAAAAGAAAGATGGTATGCAGAAATAAATCAAGGCGCTTATCATAATCAAGATAAAATAAAGGTGTCAACAATAAACAAACTATCTAACTCACTAGCATTTCATGGCAGTCTTTATGGAAGTGAATGTCCAAATAATGAAAAAATATTAAAAATTCTTAAACATACAAAGAGACAACGAGGATTTGGAGACTTTTTAAGTCATACGCTTGTCGCTCAAGGATCTGGAGAGTTAAGTATTGACTTCAATTTAAAACCCTGGGACCAAGCACCTTTAGGAATTATTATCACTGAAGCAGGAGGAAAAATTACAGACTGGGAAGGAAATAAATTTACGCCTCATTCCCAATCAGTAATTGCTACAAACAAATTACTTCATAAAGAAAGTCTACAAATTTTAAATACTAATTGATTTCACATTTAATAAATTTCAAAATTATCTTTCTTTTCTAGTAAATAAATAACCCTGGCTCCAAATAATAAAAAAATATAATTAATATAAATCCATAACATCAAACCAAAAAAACCACCAAATGCACCATACACTGGATTTGAAACAGCAACTTTAACTATAAAAAAAGTAAAAAATAAATGAAACATCCCAAATAATACAGACATGACAATAGAAATTGATAAAGTTATAGAAAATCGGCGATATTTTCTATTCACTCCAAAAAAATAAATAAGAAATAATGAAATTGTATATCCTAAAAATAATAAGCTGTGAGAAATATTCCCCCAACCTAAATAAAGACCAAATTTTTCAACCAAATTAGGAAAAATAAAAATATAATTTAATAAAGAAAAAGTAATATAACTAATTAACAAAATTAATAAAAATATTGGAATAGCTAAAATTATAATAAATATATTAATAGTAATTAAACCTGAATAAGAAAACATAGCTCTTAATGAGCGAAAAAAAACATATACCAAACGACTAGAAATAAAATAAGAAATCACTAATCCAGAAATACCAAATAAAGACCTATCCTTAGTTATAAAAGTAATTAAATTTTTTATAATATTAGATTCTAAAGAAACTGTTGGTAAAAAAAAACTAAAAAATTTAAAAATAAATGCCAATTCTACATCAAAAAAAGTTAATAAAGTCGTTACCACAACTAAAAAAGGAATAATTGAAATTAATGTATAAAAAGATAAAGCCGCAGCTTGAAAAGAAATACCTAATGAAGCCACATCTTTTATTAAATAAACCAACAAATTAAATATAGATCGCCTAATTAACAAATCATCGCCCCCAAAAAAATACTACATTATAATTATTCCCAAAAAACTAAAAATTAAACACTCAAGAATAATTTACAACTAATGTAAAGTCATTATCTAAATAAAAGTCATTAATAGAATAATTTAAATTTAAATTATTACAAATTTCTTTAACTTCTTCTACATCAAAATAACAATATATTTTAGAACGAACTCTTTTAGGGTTAGCTTTCAATAAATTCAAAATTAACGTTTCATTAGTATACTTTCTAGAAAACAATAAAAATGATCTAAATACGTCTACAGGTTTATCAAGTAAAACTCCAAATAAGCCTGAAGCTACAGTAATATCAAATAATTGATCAGATTTATAAGTTTGAAAAAAAGACCTATAAAATTCTGCTCCAGGGTAAGCTCTCTTTGCAAATTCAACCATTTGCTCATTAGCATCAATACCTAAATAATCAAAGTTAGATACTCTACATTTCAAAAAGTTATAAAAATCGCCTAATCCAGATCCTACATCCAAAATAGATTTAGCTTCCCAACTAGTTTGAGTGTCAAAAATAATTTGAAATCGACGACACTGTCTTTCTTCCGAATTCCAGCCTACTGCACTCGCCGAAAATTGATGTTTTTCTAATAATTTATCATAAAAAGAAAGAATCGAATCATCATCCAACAGAAACTAAAGCCTCTGCTATTTGTACGGCATTTAACGCAGCGCCCTTTCTCAAATTATCTGAAACAATCCACATCTCAATACCATTTGGATGTGATAAATCTCGTCTTATTCTACCAACATAAACATCATCTTTTCCAGCTAAATCCTTCGGAGTTGGAAAAATACCATTTACAGGATCATCCATAACATTAACACCATCCATTGATGATAATAGAGATCTAACTTTTTCCACAGAAATAGGTTTTTTAGTCTGAATATTTACAGATTCACTATGACCAACAAAAACAGGAACTCTCACAGTAGTTGCAGAAACTTGGATATTATCATCCCCTAATATTTTTTTAGTTTCTTCAATCATTTTCATTTCTTCTTTGGTATATCCATTATCTAAAAATACATCAATCTGTGGAATAACATTAAATGCTATTTCATGTGAAAACACTTCTTTTTCTATCTGATTACCATTCAAGTTTTGTCTAGTTTGATTCTCTAATTCTAAAATAGCTTCTTTACCTGCTCCAGATACAGATTGATAAGTAGAAACAATAACTCTCTCTAGACCAACTTCATCATGAATAGGTTTTAACGCCATAACCATCTGAGCTGTTGAACAATTAGGATTTGCAATAATACCATTATGAGACTTCAAAACTGAAGAATTTACCTCTGGAACAACTAAAGGTACATCTTTATGCATTCTAAAAAAGGAAGTATTATCAATAACAACTGCACCTTGTTCTGTAGCAGGTCCAGCAAATTCTTTAGAGATAGAAGATCCAGCAGAAAATAAAGCAAAATCTATATCTTTAAACGAATCTGATTTAAGAACCTTAGTTCGAATACACTTTTCTTTAAAATAAACAGGAGCTCCTTCTGACCGCTCTGACGCCAAAGGAATTAAGTTTTGAATAGGAAACTTGCGTTCCTCCAAAGTCTTAATCATTTC